>JAVBTE010000009.1:0-24534 GCA_031556335.1 Eubacteriales bacterium
AGAGGATCTGTTCCTAGTACGAGAGGACCGGAATGGACGCACCTCTGGTGCAACTGTTGTCGTGCCAACGGCATAGCAGGGAAGCGAAGTGCGGACGGGATAAACGCTGAAGGCATCTAAGCGTGAAACCCACCTCAAGAAGAAGATTCCAAGTGCGCAAGCACGAGAGACCCCTGGAAGACTACCAGGTAGATAGGTCATCGGTGGAAGTGCAGTAATGTATGGAGCTTGATGATACTAATCGGTCGAGAGCTTGATTTAGTCGATGACGCGCGAGAGCGCGGAATCTAAGACCGTGACGACGGAAATGAAGAATCCTGCCGAAAGGCAAAAGGCCAGGGCATAGCCTTGGCGGAAGATCTCGAAAGACTCATATGCGGTTGTCAGGGTACGCAACCAAGGGAGACCTTGGGGGGCGCAACCTGAAAGCGTACCGACGCGAAAGCGAAGGGCGCGGAGTGAAGCGGAAGCGACGGCAAGGGAAACCAAGCCGGGAAAGAAACCCCGCTCGCTCACCAAACATGTTCACCCTTTGCGGTGGCAATGGCCTAGGGGTTCCACCTGTTCCCATCCCGAACACAGAAGTTAAGCCCTAGCACGTCGATGGTACTTGGCTGGTGACGGCCCGGAAGAGTAGATCGCTGCCGCATTCCATCTAACACCCCCGGAAAAACTCCGGGGGTGTGTTTTATATTTAAATTTTCAAAGAAAAATAAGATTGGCAAATGACAAAGCATAAATCCATACCAAAGGGGGACATTCAATCAGCGCTGAATCATTCTTCCTCATTAAAATAGTCCGAGTCAATTCGTTTGATTTCATAAACGCTTTGCAGAGATACGCCCACATGATAATCAATCATCAATTCTGCCAGCATTTTGCCATCCATCAGCACAATCTGCTGGTGGCGGGCAAAATTCACGGCGTCCTTGGAGAATTTGGCGGTGGTCACAAACAGGCCCTTTTTGGCTCCTTGTCCGGCAAGCGCGCCAAAGAAGCGATGTATTTCAGGGCGGCCCACAGTGGCCGTCAAATCCCAGCGTTTTGCTTGGATATAAATGCTGTTAAAGCCAAGTTTGTCTTCGCGGATGATACCGTCAATTCCTTCGTCGCCACTTTGCTTTGTGACCATACCCGGCGCTTCCAAGGTGCCGCCGTACCCCATTTTCACCAACAAATCCACCACCAGTTTTTCAAAAAAGATAGGCGGCTTGCGCATGATTTCTGAAAGAAGGTCATCCACCAAACTGGCCTTGATTTTGGCATACGCGAAATCCAGTATATCTTGGGGTGTGTTTTCATCATCAGGCACAGGCGGTTCTACGCCGCTTTTGCCTTCCCCGCCCTTTGCACTATGGAATTCCAAAAAAGTGGGGATGGTCTTCAAATAGGGTAAAGTAATTTGTCCGGATGTCTCCTGATACGCTTTTTTACCTTGCGCAGTAATCTGATATTGTGCGCGTGCGGGCGCCGCAATCAAGCCCGCTTTTTTGAGGTACGTCACAGCCCAGTTGACGCGATTGCGAAACTCAGTCTGTTTGCCGCTAGGCAACACCAAGGAAAGGTCTTCTTCTGACAGATGCATTTTTTGCGCGATCGCGTGGCGCATGTCACTGGCAGCAACGATTTCCCCGGACAATAAGCACTCCACAACGGCTGAAAAAAATTCGAAAAACTTTGGAACAGCCATTCAAAAAACCTTCTTTAATACCTAAATACCTATTTGGGAGCAATTCATCCCCCCCTCACAAACAGAAGGGGCTGAACGTCACGGCGTACCCAGGATGGTTCAGCAGGGCAAGGGTTTCATCGTCCAGGCGCATAATGGTCAGCGTCGCGCCCATCATGTCCAGGGAGGTAAAGTAGTTTCCCACCATGGAGCGGCAGATATGCACGCCCTTTGCGGTCAGCGCGTCGTAGACCCGGCTGAAAAGAATGTTCAGCTCGCTCAGCATGGTGTTGCCAAGCCCCGAAATCATCACCGCGACCCGGCTGTTACCGTCCAGGGGCATGTCCTTTAAGATTTCGTCCAGCATGATGTCCGCCGTGGCGTCGGCTGTTCGCAGCTTGCAGGTGTCTTTGCTGGACAGCCCATGGTGCCCCACGCCGATTTCCATGGTGCCGTTTTCGATCAGGTAATTGGGCCGCCCGGTTTCCGGAATGATGCAGCTGGCCAGCCCCACGCCGATGCTGCGGATATCGGACACCATCCGGCGGGAAACCGCTTCCAGGCGGTCCAGGCCGTAGCCTAGGGCAGCGGCTGCGCCGGCGGCTTTCCATAGCAGAACCTCTCCGGTCATGCCCCGGCGCTCCGCGGGGTTGGGGTAGGCCACATCATCGTTGGCCACCACCACGCGCACATCAATCTGTTCCGCAGCAGCCTGCTTCACGGCAATATCGATGTTCGCCAGGTCTTTGGGATAATTGCCGCACAGGCAAACCACCCCCAGGCCCGCGTCGGCGGCGCGGAAGGCCTCAAAGAAGGATTCCACGGAGGGCGGGGTAAAGGTTTCGCCAATGGCGACCGCGTCCAGCATATTTTTACCCAGGTAGCCCATAAACGCGGGGTCGTGCCCCCAACCGCCGCCGGCGACCAGGCCCACCTTGCCGGGCACGGGGGCGGCCCCATATTTCAGCGTCCTGGGGCAAGCGGTATGGGCCACCACATCCGGGTAACACTTCACAAAGCCGATGATGGATTCGTCCACAAAGGTTTCCCGGTTGTTGACGAACTTTTGCATAATACTCTCGTCCAAGCTGAATCCCTCCACAGTTAATGATGCGGAATCGCTTTGTAATAGCTGATATACACGTCGATTTCCCGGTCGCTGAAGCGTTTGTTGCGTTTGCTCACCAATACGAAGGGCTTCATCCGCATGTAGGCCTGCCGCAGCTCCTCCGTGTCCAGGAAATCCGTCAGGCCTTCCACCGCGTGGCTGATGTGGTTAAACAGCTCCGCCACGCGCACCTCGCTGGGCGTGATCAGCTCGTCCAGCCGGATCGTCGAAAGCTCCGCGGCGTCCAGCCCCATTTCCATTTCCTTTTGGGAAATCAAATCGATGAGGGCCGCGTATATTTTGACGAAGGTGGTAATCCGCAGATCGTTGGAACGATTGTATTTTTGGTTGAAACCAGCGGAATCCCAGCCGATGTAGGTGCTGATGTCCACGTTGCTGATGCCGTATCGGGAAGAAATGGTGTTGATTCTGCCATAGATACAATCCACAAGAAAGTCTTTGGTGATTTTCTTGAGCGCCAGCTCTTCAAACTCGGTCACAACACGATCCCGCCTTTCGGTATTCCGAGTTCGACCGTCCGCGCATCCTCAGCCTATCCGGACGGCGCCAAACATCCCGCTTTGTTATTTTATACCAAGTCCAGTATAACGGATTCCGCGAGAAGTTCAAGATGTAATCATGCTTGAAATGAGCTTATTCGCTCCCGCCCGCGAAAGTGGAAGGCGCCTGAAACCCAGGCGGCGTCCCAAATGATAAATTTTCTGAAAAAAAGGATGTGAATAAGCTCATTTCCCGCATGTTTTCACCATTGTGAGTTCCGCCAGATAGACCTATAATAAGCTATAAAGTAGAGTTGTAACACGCCCTGTCGGCTTGGCCGGCGGAAGGTTTTTTCGATGCCGCCCGCGATGCGCAAAGGCGGAGAATATTTTGTCGGACGGTTGGCTGTCCGCCGTACCCAAACCCACTGGCGGACCCAAAGAAGTGGTTGCCGGTAGCGGGCCTGAGGCCAGGCTGTTTGCGAAGTTGTTTTCAATGAAAGGAAGGCGGCCGGGTGGAATCTTTTTATGCCACGGGTTTGCTGTTTTTTCTCTGGCCCATGGTGGCCCTGACGTTGCTGGTGGATTATGTGTGGGCCGCCCTGTGTTTTGGATTGTCGCTTTGGTTTGCTGGCGTCCAGGGGAAATGGGAGGCGTTCAAAAGCAGGTTTTTCGCGGTGTTCATCACTTCCTTTGGGGCGGACGCGCTGCTGGCGGCGGCGCTGCTGGGTTTGCTGCTTGTCGCCCAGTCCAGCGCCAGGGTGGCCGCGTGGCTGGAGCATCCCTTCGCCGGATGGGGCGGCGTTCTTATGGCCGTGGGCTGCATCGCGCTGGTGCTGCTTTGCGGCCTGCTGAAATGGACCTTGTACCGGAAGGTAGTCCTCAAGCGGATGAAGGGCGCGGACCCGCGGCAGATGCAAAGGATCTCCGCGACGCTGGCCATCCTGACGACCCCCTGGACGTTTCTTCTGCCCACCGCCATGGCGGGGGCCTGGATGGGGGAAATCATGGTCGCGGTGGGCGGGGTGGCGGGGCTGGTTTCCCCGGACGCCGCCCAAGGCCTCGAAACGCCGGTTCCTTAGGGTTTCAAGCGGAGCGCCGGGCTCCGCCAACAGACGATCGTATTGTGCGCCATTCGAGCGATAGCACAGATTTGTACGAAAAGGAGGGAAGAGGGGGAGTCGCCCGCCATTGTGCCAAGGTCACCTAACAACCCGAGAGATTGAGGAGGAAAAAGGAATGAAAAAAGTATTGGCTTTTGTCATGGCAACCTTGATCATGGTATCGATGTTCGCCGGTGTTTCTGCCCTGGCGGAGTCCCCGCTGGCCGGCAAATCCGTATCCCTGTCCATTCTGGGCATCGGCGGCTGGAAACCCAGCTCGCTGGCGCAGGAGATGGGCTCCGAGCTGTTTGCCAAGTATGCCAAGGAAAAGTATGGCTACGACGTAACGGTCACCTTTGCCGAAGCGCCCTTTGATTCTCTGTTCCAAAAGGCGGCTACGTCTTTGGTGGCGGAGAGCAGCGAGTACAACCTGATCATCTCCGACAGCCAGTGGCTGGGCGCGCTGTCCGAGCCCGGCTGGATCGTGCAGCTGAATGATCTGATCGCCGCCAACCCCGCCCTGAATGTGGATTGGTTCTCCAAGTCCGCTTCTTCCGCGTATCAGATCTATCCCGACGGCACCGAGAACATCTGGGGCCTGCCCCAGGAAGCCGACGTGCTGATCATGTACGTGCGTTCCGACAAGTTCACCGACGAGACCGAGCGCGCCAACTTCAAGACCAAGTACGGCTGGGACCTGCCCGCCGACAGCTCCAACGAAGCCTGGGAAGACGTGGACTTCGTGAAGTATGGCCAGATCGCCGAGTTCTTCACCCGTCCGGATGAGAACCTGTACGGCACCACCATCCAGTATTCCAAGATTTATGACTATCTGACCGGCTCGCTGTACCCCTACTTCTGGTCCGCTGGCGAAGAAGTTTGGGACCCCGCCACCGGCAAAGTGGCCGGCGTGCTGAACACCGACAAGAACGCCGAAATGCTGGCCCTGTCCAAGAGCATGATGAAATACTGCCCTCCGGGCGCCATTGACGTGGACATCGGCGGCATCGTGGAAAACTACACCACCGGCAAGGCCGTCACCGCTTGGCAGTGGGCCGCCATGGGCGCCGAGATGAAATTCGAAGGCGTGGACACCTGGGGCGTCATCCTTCCCGGCTACCGCAAGGAAGACGGCACCGTGTCCCGCTGCTCCAGCCTGGGCGGACAGCCCTGGGTTGTGAACGCCTACAACGACGCCGACCAGATGCAGGTCGTGACCGACTTCCTCAACTGGTGGTACACGGACGAGACGCAGCTGGAGTTCGCAAAGCGCGGCGGCAGCCCCCTGGGCAAGAACGTGCTGAATTCCGAAGGCTTCGAGCAACTCCAGCCCTGGTTTACCGCCTACAAGTACATGATGCAGGACGGCTATTCTAAGGACTTCTGGCACGCGCCCGCATACGCCGAGCTTCTGGCCGTGCAGCAGGAAGCCTGGAGCGCCTACATGGCCGGCGACGACGGCTCCGTTGAAACCGCCAAGGCCGTGCTGGACGACATCGCCACCAAGCAGGACGCCATCCTGGCCCAGTAAACCGAAAACGGCACACTGTTGATTCCATAGTTTTGGCAAGGCACAGAGCGCGAAAGCGCTCTGTGCCGCCCAAATTTTCACGGAGGGGGAAAGTTGGAAATGGCGCAGGCTGTCGGCACTTCGGCTCTCAAAAGCTCGCCGCCCCGGAAGATTGGAAAAGTCCAGCAATTTTTTTCAGATGATAAGAGGTTTCTACTGGTCATTTTGTTGCCGGTGGTCCTGTTTTTCCTGGTTTGGAACGCGTTGCCGACCATGTGGATGGTGGGCATGAGCTTCCGCAAATACTCGCTCACCTCCGCCGCGAAGGTCGCCGGCTTTATCGGACTGGATAATTTTACCTACCTGATCACCTCGGCGGACACATGGTCCGCTTTGAGCAAGACGTTCCTGTTTGTTTTGGGGGGCGTATTTTTTGAAACGGCGCTGGGCATTTTGCTGGGCTTCCTGTTTTGGAACAGCGCCAAGATGCCCGGAAGGCGCTTTGCGCTGACCCTTCTGTTCGCGCCCATGGTGCTGGCCCCGATCGCGGCGGGCAACTATTTCCGCCTGATGGTCAACCCCAACTTCGGCGTGATCAACTACATCATCTCCCTGTTCAACGGGGGAAAAGCCGTAGAGCTACTGACGGATGCGGCGCTGGCCTTCCCAACCTGCCTGTGCGTGGACATCTGGATGTGGACGCCCTTTATGCTGATGATGACTTTGGCCGCGCTGGGCTCCGTGCCCAAGGCGGAATTGGAAGCCGCCAACATTGACCGCCTGGGTTGGTGGCAGAAGTTTACACATATCATCCTTCCCCATGGAAAATACATTCTGATGCTGGGCATTTTGCTGCGCACCATCGATTGCTTCAAAACCATGGACCTTGTCTGGTCCATGACCACCGGTGGCCCCGGAAACGCCACCGAGCTTTTGGGCATCAGCCTGTACCGGGTGGCGTTCCAATCGCTGAACCTGGGCAGGGCCTCCGCCTATGCGCTCATCACGCTTCTCATCGCCATCGCGTTCACGTCCATCTTCCTGTTTGTACTGAACCGGAAGAACAGCGAGGAGGAGGCATAAGTATGAAAACCGAAAAGAAAAAGACAGGCTATTATGTATTGCTGTGGCTGGTCGCCATCCTGTTCTTCCTGCCAGTTTTGTGGATCATCCTTTCCGCGTTTAAAACCAAAATGGAAATTCTGGCCTGGCCGCCCAAGTTTTTCTTCGTGCCCACGCTGGATAACTTCAAAGACCTGTTCTCCCGCCCCATCTTTACCACGGCGCTGACCAACAGCATTCTCATTTCCCTGTCCGCCATGGTCATTGCCATTGTGGTTTCTTTCCTGGCCGCCTACGGGTTTTCCCGCCTGAAGCCCAAGCTGACGGGCTTTATGATGTTCATGCTGCTGTCCATTCGCATGGTGCCCGGCGCGGCCACGGTGGTGCCCATGTTTATGATGTACACCGCCCTGGGCTGGAAGAGCACCCATTTTGGCATCATCATGTTCTATGCCATGTTCAGCATCCCCTTCTCGGTGTGGATTTTGAAGGGCTTTCTGGACGGCGTATCCACCAAGTTTGACGAAACCGCGCTGGTCAACGGCGCGGGGCGCTTCAACACCATGTTCCGGGTGATTTTGCCCCAGGTGAAGGCCGGGCTGGTGGCGGCGTTTATCTTTAACATCATCTTTGTGTGGAACGAGTTTCTCTTTGGCTTCATCATCGGCGGCAACAAGGTGCAGACCCTGCCCGTGGCCCTGGCCACGGAAACCTTCACCTCCTCGGGCATGGACTGGCCCTACTTGGCCTCCATGTCGGTAATCAACCTGCTGCCGCTGCTGATCCTGCTGTTCTTCTTCCAAAAATATCTGTTGGTCGGCATGACCTTCGGAACAGTGAGGAATGAAATCTGATGAAAAAGACGAGCTTTGCCATGAAGTTTCAGGCCGTGCTGCTGCTGCTTTTGCTCATCACCTTTGTGATGATGATGCAGACGGTCAACGAAACGGCCTTCCGCATTGGCGCGGTGGGGCTGATTATTCTGTCGCTGCTGCAAATTGCCGTGGGCAATATCGACCTGGGGTATGACGGCAAGCGCTGGGTCAAAGCGCTGTTCAAGATTCTTGCCATTGTGGCGGTGGTGTTTGCGACCAGCATGGTGATCATTCCCCTGTTCCTGAACCGGCAATTCGTCATGGCGTTCCTGTGGGCGCTGATCCTGGGCACAACCGCGCTGTTCACCCTGTTTATTGCGCGGGGTACGCGCAAGCCCAAATCGGATGGGGGGAGGTGAGCGGTATGGCGGCAATCATTGAACTGAAAAACCTGAAAAAAGCCTACCGGGGCAAAGAACCCCTGATGGACGGGTTGAATTTTGAGGTGGAGAACAAGGACTTCAAGGTGGTATTTGGCCTGCCGGGCTGCGGAAAATCGGTGCTGATGCGCATGATCATGGGCCTGGAGCTTCCCGACCAGGGGGAGGTGTATTTGCGGGGCCGCGAGGTGAGCCACGTGAACCCCGGCGAGCACAACATCGGCTACGTGCCCCAGTCCTTCGCGCTGTTCCCCCATCAAACGGTGTATCAGAACATCGCCTACCCGCTGACGGTGCAAAAGCGTCCCAGGGAGGAGATCGACGCCGAAGTGCGCCGGGTGGCCAGGATGCTTTCCATCGAGGACCTGCTGGAGAAGAAGCCGGACCAAACCAGCGGCGGCCAAAAGCAGCGCATCGCCATCGCCCGGGGCATTATCAAGCATACGGACCTGTATATCTTCGACGATCCCTTCGTCGGTCTGGATTTCAAGCTTCGGGAGCAGTTGGTGTACGACCTGCGGGATCTTCAGGAAAAGCTGGATACCACGTTTGTCTATACCACTTCCGATAGCTCGGAAGCGCTGCAGCTTTCCAAATCCATCTCCATCCTGCACGGCGGGCGCATCCTGGAAACCAACGACCCCTTCGCGCTGTACAACACGCCCCAGTGCGCCGACAGCATGCGCATTTTGGGCTTTCCGAACGCCAACATGCTGGAGGGGACAATGGAAAGCGGCACGCTGAAAACGGATGCCTTTGCCGTGGAAGGGATGGGCAAGCCGGATGGAAAGGTGATCGTCGGCATTCGTCCGGAAAGCTTCAAGCTGGGGGCGGGGGGCCAGGGGGCCTTTACCTTTGACGCCGTGGTCAGCCTGCGGGAGGACTTGGGCGGCGAGGAAATCGTCTATTTTGACGTGGCCGGCCTTACCCTCATCATGATGGGCTGGCACAACGAAAAGACGCCCGAACCCACATTGGGCGAGAAGATCACCGTAAGCGTTGACAGGCAGGACATGATCTGCTTTGACGCCGCCACCCAAATCAGGCTGTGAAGGAGGACGGAGGACATTGGCGGAAATCAGAATCGTAAATCTTCTGAGGGTTTTCGGCACGCTTCGCGCCGTAGATAACCTGAACTATACTTTTTCCGATGGCAAGGTAACCTGCCTTCTCGGCCCTTCGGGCTGCGGCAAAACAACGCTTCTGCGGATGATCGCCGGCCTGGAGACCGTTACGGACGGCCAAATTTACTTCGGGGACAAGGAAATTACGGGGCTCTCCACCCGGGAGCGCAACATTGGCATGGTGTTCCAGTATCCTGTGGTGTATAAGGGCCTTACGGTGGAGGAAAACATCGCGCTGCCCCTGAAAAAGGCCAAGCTGGACAAGGCCGAAATTGAGGAGCGCCTGGACGAATCCATGTCCCTGCTGGCGATTCAGGACATTCGCAAACGGGACGCCTGGGAGCTTCCCAGCGTGCTGCGGCAGAAGGTTTCCGTGGCGCGGGAGGTGGCCCGCCGGCCGGACATCATTCTCTTTGACGAACCGCTGACCAATGTGGACGCAAATTCCAAAACCCTGTTCAAAAGGTCCTTCAAGGAGCTGACCCAGAAGCTGCAACAGACCATCGTCTACGTGACCCACGACCAGACCGAGGCCATGACCTTCGGCGACCATATCGCCCTGATGCAAAGCGGCAAGGTGGTGCAGTTCGACGCCCCGCGGGAATTGTACAACCATCCCCGGGAGGTGTTCGGCGGTTGGTTCCTGGGGAACCCGGGCATGAATTTTTTCAAGCCCGCGGTGGACGCCCGGGACGGCGGAAGCGTCGTAACCCTTCCCCTCATCGAAAGCGCCATCGAAACGGAAAAGAGCGCCGAGGAACTGACCGGCATGAGCCTGGGCATCCGGCCGGAGCATATCGTTGTTTCCAAAACGCAAACGGCGGAGCGCTCCGTGAAGGTGCCCCTCAAGCATAAGTGGATCGTTGTGGGCGGGCAATACCTGCTCACCTCCCAAATCGGCGATACAACCTTCCGCATCAAGGTATCGCCGGAATTGGGCCGGGAAATAGACGGCGACTTCTACTGCCGCGTGCCCATGGAGCGCCTGATGGCGTACGATCGCAACGGCGTGCACTTTGCACTGTAACGTGACACGAAAGGATGTTGTGAGCTTTGGCGAATTACTTTGTTGGCTGCGATGTCGGCACCAGCGGGACAAAATCCTGCGTCATGGCTGAGGATGGTCAGGTTCTGGGCTCCAAATACATTGAATATCCGCTGTATACGCCCTATCCAAGCTGGGCGGAGCACAACCCGGAGGACTACTGGAACGCCAGCGCGGATACCATTCAGGCGGCCATCCAGCAGGCGAACATCGACCCCTCCGAGATTCGCGGGGTCTGCGTCTCCGCGTTGTCTCCCGGTTGCATCCTGGTGGATAAGGATTTGAAACCCCTGCAAAACAGCCATATCTGGATGGATCGCCGGGGGGTAAAACAAAGCAAGTGGCTCAAAGAGCACATTGGCGACGACCGGATTTTTGAGCTTTCCGCCAACCCCATCGATCCCTACTACGGCACGGTCAAGCTGATGTGGGAGCGGGACAACCGCCCGGAGCTGTATAAAAAGGCGTATAAGATGCAGACCACCGCAGACTACCCGGTCATGAAGCTGACCGGCAAGGCGGTAACGGACTTTTCCAACGCCGCCTTGATCGGCATCGCCTTTGACATGCACCAAAAGAAATGGGATACGAAGATGCTGGAGGAGATTGGCCTGAACCCCGACCTGTTCCCTGATCCCTACGCCTGCGACGACATCATTGGCGAAGTGACCCGGGAAGCGGCGGAGCGCACCGGCCTGAAAGCGGGCACCCCGGTGCTGGCGGGAGGCGTGGACTGCAACATGGCCTACCTGGCAAACGGCGCGCTGGAATCCGGCGACTGGTCGCTGACCATGGGAACCGCGGGCTGCATGGGCGTGATTCATACCGAGCAGAAATTTCCCAAGAATTTGATCATCATTCCTCATACGTCGGACAGCCGCAATTCTTTTGCCTCCGTGGGCGCGACCATTGCCTTCGGTTCCGCCACCCGGTATTTCCGGGACACCTTTGGCCAGTACGAAAAAGCCTTTGCCAGGGACATGGGCCTGAACGTTTACGAAATTATGGACGCCGAGGCGGCCTCCGCGCCGGTGGGCAGCGACGGCCTGATCGTGCTGCCGTACTTCTCCGGCGAACGCACGCCCATTTGGAGCCCCAACGCCCGGGCCGTGATCTATGGCATGAGCCTGAAGCACAGCCGCTGCCACTTCCTGCGCTCCCTGATGGAAGGGGCCGCCCTGGCGCTGTACGACAACCTGGTGTTCATGAAGCAAGCGGGCATCCACATGAAGGAGCCCATGATGGTCAGCGAAGGCGGGGCCAAGAGCGACCTGTGGCGGCAAATTGTGGCGGACGTTTTCGGCGTTCCCGTTGCCTATCAAAAGGTCACCCGGGGCGCGCCGGAGGGAGACGCCATCGCCGTGGGCGTGGCCACCGGCGTGTACAAGGATTACAGCGTCGCCAAAAAGTGGGTGAGCATTTCCGCCATCAACGAGCCCAACATGAAGAATCATGAGTATTACATGGAACTTTTCCAAATCTACAAGAAAATCTATGAGGGCGTGAAGGATCAGTTCGATCCCCTTGTGGAATTGGTGGGCAGGCATCAATAATCAATCCGAAAACGAAAGGACCCTGATTATGAATCGCATTATGAACAACCCCGACTATATGGTGGAGGATATGCTGAAGGGCTTTGTGAAGGCCCATCCGGACCTTGTCAGCCCTACGGACAACCCGAGGGTGCTGAAATATGCCGGTACGCCGGCGGGGAACAAGGTGGGAATCGTAACGGGCGGAGGCTCCGGCCACAAGCCCGCCTTCATCGGCTACATTGGCCGCAACATGTGCGACGCGGTGGCGGTGGGCGAGATTTTCTCCTCCCCAACGGCCGTGGCCTTTGAGGACGCCATGCGGGCGGCCGACAGCGGCAGGGGCGTTGCCTGTCTGTACGGCAATTATGCCGGGGACAACATGAACGTGAAAATGGCCGTGCGCAAGATGAAGGCCGCCGGCATCAACGTGAAAACCGTGGTGGCCAACGACGACTGCGCCTCCGCCCCCAAGGACGAGCCGGAAAAGCGCCGGGGCGTGGCGGGCGAGGTGTTCATGTGGAAGGTGGGCGGCGCGAAAGCCTCCATGGGCGCGGACCTGGACGAGGTGATCGCCGCGGCGCAAAAGGCCATCGACAACACCCGTTCCATTGGCATCGGCACCGCGCCCTGCACCATTCCCGCTGTGGGGCACCCCAACTTTGCCATTGAGGACGGCACCATGGAGCTGGGCATCGGCCACCACGGGGAGCCCGGCGTAAAGGTGGAGCCTTTGGCCACGGCGGACGAGATGGCCGAGGAAATGCTGAATTACATCCTGCCGGATTTGCCCTTCCAGGCCGGCGACGAGGTGGCGGTGCTGGTCAGCGGCCTGGGCGCCACCCCCGTGATGGAACAGTACATTCTGTTTAGCAAGGTGTTCGATATCCTCAAGGAAAAGGGCATCCGCGTTCATCGTTCCTACGTGGGCAATTATTTCACATCCCTGGAAATGATGGGCGTGACGCTGACGCTGATGAAGCTGGACGAGGAGCTGAAAGCATGCGTCGATTATCCGGCGGATTGCGTAGGCCTGAAGCAGCTGTGAGGAGGGCAACATGAAAACACTGAGCTGCCGCAGCGGGAAGCCCGTTTTGGAAGGGCTGATTCATACCATTCAGGAAAACAAAGGATACCTGAGCGAGATCGACGGAAAAATTGGGGACGGCGACCACGGCGTGAACATGAACAAGGGCTTTACCCTGTGCCAGGAAAAGCTGGAAGGCAAGGAATATACCCTTTCCGAGGGCTTGAACGTGCTGGCCCTGACGCTGATGGAGGGCATCGGCGGTTCCATGGGGCCGCTGTACGGCGTGTTTTTTGAGGAAATGGCCTCCGCTTGCGGGAACAGAACTGAAATCGGTGCGAAGGATTTTGAAGCCATGCTGGGAAACGCGGTGGACGGAGTGATGGACATTGGCAGCGCCAAGCGGGGGGACAAAACCCTGCTGGACACCCTGATCCCCGCCAAAGAGGGGTTTTCCGCCGCCATGGCCCAGGGGAAGGATTTTGACGCCTGCCTGCGGGATATGGCCGCCGCTGCGGAAAAGGGCTGGAAAGAGACCGAAAACATGGTGGCGAAAATCGGCAGGGCCAGCCGGCTGGGCGAACGTTCCCGGGGCGTGTTGGACGCCGGCGCAACTAGCTGCTATCTGCTGCTGAAATCCATTGCGGAGACCATGGAGGGCCTGCTGGCCTAGCCCCTTTGGCCTGCGAAAACCACACAACCAACGGCAGGAGGGAAAACGATGGAAACCCTTATAATCGGCTGCGACAATGCCGCCGTGGACATGAAAGAGCTTGTGACCCGCCATTTGGAGGGCAAGGGATACAAGGTGGAGGATGTGGGCGTGGATGCGCCGGACAATGCGACAAACTATCCCACCGTTGCCCGGCGCGTGTGCAACAGGGTGCGGGAAAGCGGCGGTCAAAGCCGGGGCATCCTCATTTGCGGCACAGGCATCGGCATGGCCATCAGCGCCAACAAGTGCAAAGGCATCCGCGCTGCGGTATGCCATGACGTATTTTCCGCCAGGCGTTCCGTGCTGAGCAACGACTGCAACGTGCTTTGCATGGGCGCGCGAATCATTGGCCCGGAAACCGCAAAGATGATTGTGGACGAGTGGCTCCCGTTGCGGTTTGTGGACGGTTCCTCCACCCCCAAGGTGGAAGAGATGATCGCGCTGGAAAAGGAGCATTTTAAGGAATAGCGTGGGGGAAATGGGGGAGAGGGGCCAGGAGTCGGCTTTCGCGGGAGTTGGCGCGTCAGGACCCGGTAATTGGCTGGTGGGCAGACTGCCGAAAGAGCGGAGGAGCGGACAAGGCTGGTAAAGCTGATAAAGATAATGAAGATGGTGAAGGGCATGATTTTGGAGTGAAATCATGCCCTTTGAGTATGCCGCGGTAGCCATAGTCGTTTAGGGGATTGAAAAAGTGAAAGATTTGTTCCGTATAAAGGGATTGAGATACATTAAGGCGATGTTATAGGGTTGTTAGGGGGATTCCAGTGAATGATATGAAAATCGACATAAAACGCTAAGACAAAAAGAAAAGAAACCCTTACGATTCAAGGGTTTCTTGCTTGGTGGAGCATAGCGGATTCGAACCGCTGACCCCAACACTGCCAGTGTTGTGCGCTACCAACTGCGCTAATGCCCCGCGTCTCAAGCGAAAATTATCATATCATAAAGACCTGGGTTTGTAAAGCCCTTGGGATGCAAAACTCCAAAAAAAGTTGTGTATGCCAACCCAAAAAAGTATGCAAAAATTCTTGCCCAGGCCCCGCCGTTACGGAGAACCGCCCTCCTCCGGCGTCTGGGGGTGCTGGGCATTGTAGAATAGCTCAAAATACCATTTCATGTACCGCACCCGGCCATAAATGCCCTGGAAGGGCAGTTTGTCCGGCTTAAAAACGTAGGGTTGAACGGAGAGGCCCTTCACCGCCACCACGTCGGAATCGGTAACGCGGATGTACTCCTGGCGCGCTTTCATTTCCGCGTGGAAGGTTGCGGCCTCGCCGGTGAGCAAAGACTTGGCGGCGCTGATGGAGGAGGTGTTCATGATGGTGTTCGCAAAGCCGCCGAGGGCCAGAAAGCCGATGGCAAGGGCCAGGGAAAGGGCGGTAAAACGGGCGCCCAGGTTTTCGGTCAGCTGCAGCGCCCTGCGGGAGGCCTCGCTTTCCTTTTGTCGCTCCAAAAATCGGATCAGCCAACCCTCGGCGTATGCCGGCGCGCCCAGGGCAAGCAGCAGAAAGTTCAGGTATACCACGTTCGTGTACCGCCCCATGCCGTAGCCCGCGCCGGTGTATACACCGGGAACAAGGGTGGCGGCGAAGAGGCCGAACAGCATTACGAAAAAACCAAAGGGATGGCGGAATTGGATGGGGCTGTTTTGCAGGGGCTTCCACAGGGCGGGCAAAATCAGCAGCAGCATGCCAAAGAGTTGGGGAGACAACCATTTGCCAATCAGGTCAAAGGAGTCCAGCACCGAAACCAGCAGGGCGGTGATGGGGCTTAAAGGCTCTCCCAGCCATTCCTGGCGCAGGGCAATGCCCGGGGCGGTTACGTTGACGGCCATGGCGACGGCGAAGGAAAGCAGCGAAATGAGGCAAAACAGGCGGTTGGGTTGCTTGCGAAGAAAGCTCAGCAAGGACATGAAAAGCACGATGACAAAGGCGGCGATCATGGGGCCGTAGAAGCTGCCGCCCAGAATTACGCCGCTCAGCGCCAGCAGGCAGCCCCTCAAGATGGCTTTTGCCCGGGTCTGGGGCTGATTGGCGCGAAGCAGCAGGCCCATGGAAAACAGCATGTTGACAGAGGCGAACAGGTAGCCGCTGCCTGTGTGCCAGTAGATGCCGTCGCCAATGCTGGGTAAGAACTGAAGCACCAAAATCATGACCGGGGTGTAGACAATCCAGAAAGAGCCCTTTTCGGCCCGCAAAACCGAGTATAAGAGCGTTTTGATGAGATACCCAAAAGAGAGGCACAGCATGGCCAGAATGCCCCAGTTGGACAGAAAATAAAGGTCCTGGTTAAACACCATGGGGGAAAAGCAGCAATACGCGCCAGAGGCAAAAACGCCGTGCCAGGTCATATACGCATGGTAGCACTGGTCGTATACGGCCCTCAGCACCTGCCCCAGGGAACCCGTCTGCACCCAAGCGGTGGCGGCCTTCAGGGCGCTTTGAAAATCATCGTCCGCGGGATAGTTGTACAAGGCGATGCACGCCAGCGGAAGAATCATGAGGATGAACAGGACCATGCAGGCCTGGTTCAGCTGCCGTCGGCTTACGCCGCGCCTGGTGAAGAACGCGCCAATTCGCGAGGACAGGGTTTCGAGGGCTGACATCATTTGCATGAACTCCTTTGTTTCGGGCTGGGTTTTCCTTGCCTGGCGTCTTCCCGCCGCTTCAGGGCGCTGACGCTTTTGCTCCGCGCCCCCTTGGGGACCGGTGTCCGGGTCGTGGACCTGCGGCGCGCGCCCGGCGCTTTGGGCCGGGCGGGTTTTGCGGCGGAGGGACCGTCCGCCCAGGCAATGGCGTCGGCATAGCGGCGCTCCGGCAGGCCGCTTTCCTGCCGCACCCAGAGGAAGGGTTTCAGCATGGCCCAACCCCGCAGGACGATGTTGCTGTACGAACCGGGGAACCGGAAATGCTCCCGCATGATCACATGGGGCGGCACGGTCAGGGCATGGAGGCCGCCAATCAGCTGCCGAAGGGTGAACGCCTCGACCACGGGGCGCAGGCCATGCTTTAGTAATTCTAGCCGGGCGGGGTCCATGCCGTGTCCGGCCAAAGCGGTATACCCGCTTTCCGAGTACCGGGCGATGGCGGCCATCATGTCCTGCACCTTGTCACCCGCGAAGGACAGGGCCCATTCGATGGGGGCCACGGTCCATTTTTTGTCGATGAGGGCGTTGATGTTGTCCTCGCCCTTTTCTTCCACCACGCAGTAGCAAAACGCCACGCAGACCTCCATAATGGCCAGCATATCGGTCATTTGCAGGGTGAAAGGCCGCAGGGCTTCGCGTACGGCCACATCCTCCGGGTCCGTGCTCCAGCCATAGGCCTGCTGGCGAAAGGCGTCGTGGGCCTGGTACGCGAGCCCAAGCCCCAGGTGCTGCAGCGCGCCCATGCGGGGAACGATGTCGTCGCTGCTGATGATGTGGTAAAGGGGATAGCGGCCTGGGTCGAAGGAGAGCTGGTCCGTGGCGACCGTGGGGGAGGCGAACCCGTACCCCAGCACGTTTTGCGGCAGCACGCCCCAGTCGGTGAGCAGCTTGTGGCAAAAAATCTGCATCACCGCCGCGCCCTGGCTGTGGCCGGCCATCCAAAGAAAGAAGCGGCTGTCCGGGCTTTTCATTTCCTCCAGCACATCCGCCAGGGTCAGGCGTTCCAGTTCCAGCTCCGCGGCGGTGTCTGGGAAAAAAACCCGCTCCGCGCTTTGCTCAAAATAGTCCGTCAGCTGAAAAAAGCCTTTGTGAAAGCCATCCTCGGTGGTGAAGCGGAAGTTGGAAAACCAGTCGTAAAACCGGGAACCTGTGCCCATAAAGCCGATGGCCACCAGATAGCGCCCCTCGGCGGTCTTTCGGAGCATGGTCACCGCTTTGATGGTGTCGCTTTTTTCCCGTTGGCGAAGGGCGCCCAGCACCTGGGCGATGGGGTTGCGCTCCCGAAGGGCGCTTTTGGCCCGGTACAGCTTCCAGGTGTTGATCAGCGCCCGCATCTGCTCGCCGCTGGCGCTTTCCCCCCGGGTCACGCCGCTTTGCAGCGTGTTGTCGATTTGAATGGAAATGTCCGTCCAGCCCGCGTTCATCCAATCGTCCAGCTCCAGGTAGTAGGGCATGGCGGCCAGTTCCAGGGACAGGGTCATGGCCTCCCGGGACAGGGGTGGCCGAAGCCTGGAAAAGGGGTCGGAACGGAAAGGCTGGCGCAGGCAGCTCAGCGAGGCGAGGTCGCAGCCGGTGACCCGGCCCCGGCCCACCCGGGGGGAAGAAACCGGGCTTTCCAAAGCCGGCGTGAAGGATGCCCCCGGAAGCGGAGATTCCTGGCCCATACCCCGTTCCCCCTTTGCCTTTTTCGCGATGAACGGGGTTATTATACCAAAAATTCGCCCAAAGGGAAAGTGCCGCAAAACCAAGCTTGACCAATCCCTTTCCCATGGGGTACAATTTTCCAAAAGAAGACCGGTTCGCCCCATGGAAAGCATACGAATGAAGGAGGCCCTCTCATGAGCGTTACCCAAAAGATTTTTGATACCCTTCCTGGCGGAACGCCCGTTACCGAATATACCTTGCAAAACAGCAGCGGCGCCAGCGTTTCCATTCTGGACTTTGGCGGAACCATCCGCTGCATTCGCGTGCCGGACCGAAACGGGCAGTTGGCGGATGTGCACCTTGGCTTTGACGACATCGCGCCCTATTTGGGGGACTGCGGCTATATCGGCGCGCTCATCGGCCGGGTGGGCAACCGCATCGGCGGGGCCCGGTTTACCCTGGAAGGCAAGGAATACATTTTGGGAAAGAACAACGGCGTCAACAATCTTCACGGCGGCCCGGAGGGCTTCAACCTGCGCATGTGGCAAGCGGAGGCTGGGGAGAAGGACGGGGTATGCAGCCTGAAACTGAGCCTTCAAAGCCCGGACGGGGACCAGGGCTTCCCCGGCAGGCTGACGGTGGAGGCGACCTACACCTTTGATGAAAGCAACGCCCTGGGCATTCACTACCGGGCGAAAACCGACAAGACCACCCTTTGCAACCTGACCAACCATGCCTATTTCAACCTGGACGGCCACGACCAGGGCACGGTGGAAAACCTGGAACTGCGGATTTTTGCGGACTGTGTGAACGAGGTGGACGACGGGCTGATTCCCACGGGGAGGCTGGTCCCCTCGAAGGACGTGCCCTACGGCTTTGTGACCCCCACCCGCATCGGCGATGTGCTGGCCTGCCGCGCCACCAACCACGCGCTGGAAAACGCGAACGGCGTGGACTTTAACTATTGCGTGGGCAGGGACCGGGAAACCAAGGTTTGCGCCGAGCTGTACTCGCCTAAAACGGGCCGGGTGATGACCGTGGAAACCGACCAGCCCGGGGTGCAGATTTACACGGGCCAGCATTTGAACCTGGACGGCAAGGGCGGCGCGCATTACGTTCCCCACGCGGGCATGTGCCTGGAGACCCAGCACTATCCCGACGCCATTCACCAGCCCCAGTTCCAAACCATCGTGCTCAGGCCCCAGGACAGCTACGACACCTTTACCGTTTACCGCTTCGGGGTGCGATAAGGAGCGAGGGGCGCAGCCCTGACGAGCGCCCGAAATTCAGCGAAGCCGAATACAGACCGCCGACAAAGTCCGTTTAGGGGCTGCCGCCCCTAAACCCCGCCCAGGGCTTTGCCCTGGACCCTTGATTTGACCGCGTTTCACGCGGGCAAAAATAGCAGCAAAAAAGGGCATCATAAAATTAGGGCCTTTTTCGGCGAAGCCGCCGGGCGCGCGAACCCGCGACGCGGCCCGGGGGCCGTGGGGCGGGCGATAAGGAGGGAGGGGCAATATGGCCCACAACAGCCAGCATCATATGGAGGAAGGCCCGCTGCTGAACGAGCGGGGCGAACTTCAGGGAAAAGGCTACGCCACCCAACTGGTGCGGCGGTACGACCGCAAGGCCATTCGGGCGGGGAAGCTGCGTATCAAAGAATGGGACTATTACTGTGTTTGCGGAAAAGACGCGATTTTGGCCCTGACCATTGCCGATAACAGCTATATGGGCCTGGACAGCGTCACGATGATCGACATCCCCATGCGCTGGCAGCACACCAAAAGCTTTATGCGGGCATTTCCCATGGGCAAGACGGGCCTTCCCAAAACCAGCGCGGAGGGGGATGTGGAAGTCCACCGCAAGGGATACAGCCTGAGTTTTCAAAACGACGGAGCCCAGCGGGTGCTAAGCGTCCATGTGGACAACTTTTTTGATGGCAAGCCCCTGGAGGCCAGCCTGACCCTGGCGGCGGAGCCCCGGGACAGCATGGTGGTCGCCACCCCCTTCCCCGGTGCGCCCAAAGCCTTTTACTACAACCAGAAGATCAATTGCATGCAGGCGGCCGGCCAGGTGGTGTTTGACGGTCAGGTGCGGGAATTTGCCCCGGACGAGGCCATGGCGGTGCTGGATTGGGGCCGGGGGGTGTGGACCTACCGGAACACCTGGTACTGGGCCAGCGCCAGCGGCCGGGTGCAGGGCACGGCCTTTGGCATGAACCTGGGCTATGGCTTTGGGGACACCGCCGCCGCCACCGAGAACATGCTGTTTTGGGACGGCGCGGCCCACAAGCTGGAGCATGTCGCCTTCCAGATTCCAACAAAAGCGGACGGCGCTGCGGACTTTCTCTCGCCCTGGACCGTGAAGGACGACCAGGGCCGCCTCGCCCTTACTTTTACTCCCTTCCTGGATCGGGCCAGCCGTACCAGCGCATTGGTGGTGGAAAGCGACCAGCACCAGGTGTTTGGCTATTTTGACGGCAAGGCCGTGCTGGACGACGGCACCGAGCTTGACATTGAACACCTGCTGGGCTTTGCCGAAAAAGTAAAGAACCGGTGGTGAGCGGGGACGCGCCCCCTGACCCATGATTTCATCATGTTTCATGCGGCGAAAGAAACGGCATATTGACAACAATTCAGGCCAAAGAAGGCAATGAAAATGAGGCAAAGGTTTCGACGACATGTGCGTCGAAACCTTTGCCTCCGATTGGGGAAGGTCGAAAAATCCGTGAGGGTTTTTCGACAGGTTTATCCGTTCCCCATCCCTTCCTGGATCACGGTGAGAATAGCGCCGCTTTCCGCATCCAGCATGGCGAAGTAATCGTAGGGCTCTTGGCCGCCAAAGAAGAACATAAAGCACCAGGCGGGTTTTTGTTCCTCGGTTGCCAACCTGAAGGAGGGGATGATCTCCGCCTTTTGGAGCTGCGCTTCTGTCAGGCCATATTCCCCCGAGACGGCCTGCTTGGCCAGTTCCAAGGCCTTCGCCTGGGGCAGGTCCCCCGGGCCGGGCAGGCAGCTGCCATATTGATTGGCCGGGAAGCCCGCATCCCGAAACAGCTGGTCGCTGGCAGCCTGGTCCTCAAGGCCCAGCAGGCCCCCTGTCTTGCCCTCGGTGCGCTCTTTGACGGCATAAGGGGCATAGGCCCCCATCAGCTTTTGCACCCAGGGGAGCATGGCCGCGTCATAGGCGGGGGCCGCGCCCCAGGTGGATTCCGTATAGGATTCCGTTCCCCGCTGGGCTTGCAGGTCCCAGGTGAGGTCCTTCATCGTCCCCGTGCTTGCCGCCAGGGTCACCTGGTAATGGCCCAGCAGATGCGGCAGGTCAGGCCACCAGCCATCCTCGGGGCGGTCCCAGTCGTTGTCCGGCACATACTCTGCCACCCAGGTCCGCCCACTGTCCGTCATTTGCATGGAAAGCCTGGGTTTGAACAGGGCAAGGGTTTCCGTTGTAAAGCCCCCCGATTCCCGCATGGCCCGGCCTACGGCGGCCAGGGCCGCGCTCTCCGGCAGGTCCCCGTCCTGGGGCGCCACGTAGGTTTTGCCTTCCAGCAGGTCCGAAAAGCCCGCTTCCGCGATTCGGGTTCCCAGGTCCGCCTTTTCTTTGGGCGGCAACAGGGCGAAGCCGTCCCCCGCGACATAATCCTTCACCGCGTCGTGGTATGCGTCCAGCGGGCCTTCCGGCAAGGCGTACCGCTCCGGGTCCGTGGCCCAAACGTCACACCGTTCTACCTTGCCGGAAGGGGTAAACAGCGTGACGAAATATTTGGAGTGGAAGGTGTACACCCCGGGTTTCTTTTCCGGCGTTCCGAAGTTGATACGGTATAAAGGTTCCTCTTCGTCCCCGTATTTGATCAGCTCCATGTCCGTTTGCAGCTCCGCCAGGCTTTCCGGCGTAACGCCGTATTTTTGAACAATGGCCTGCCTGGCCAACTCCACCGCCGCCTCCGGCTGGATGTCGCTTTCAGTGGGGGCCACATACATGACCTCCACCTGTAAACCCTTCTTGGCGGCCTCCGCATAGGCCTCAAACCGTTTGGCCTTGTCCTCCAGGGTCCAGGTGTCGGCCTCATCCCAGTTGAGGCTGTTTTGGGCGGCCTGCCCGCTGCGGAACACCGCCAGCAGGTGCTGAAGCTGGCTTTGGCCCCAGGCTTCGCCGGTGTAGCCCGCAGTGTCGTAGGGCAGCACGGTTTTGCCGTCGTTGCTCCATGCTGCTTCCGGGGCCTGCCCTGCCTTCACCCGCACCTCATAGGCGCCCATGGCGTTTTCGTCAAACATGAGCGGCGCGTAGCGCACCAGCCAGCCGCCGTTTTCCTCCGCTACGCTCTCCCCAAACAGCCCCAGGGTATCCTGGGTCAGGCCGTAGTGTAGCATCAGCGTCTGCCGGGCCTCCTTGGCGGCGTCGAACTTTGGGCTGAACAGAAGGCTTGCGGCCAGGGCCACCGCCGCCAGCATGGCCAGGCCCATCGCCAGGGCCAGCCCCATCGAAAGCCTGCGCCGGGGACTGTGCTCCGCCTGTTCCCTGGCCGCCGCCGTTCGCAGCTTGGCCATGGTGTTCCAGGCAAAATCCTCCGAAGGCGCAGGGATGTTCCGATCAAAAAACGCTTGATCCAGCGGGTTCTTCTTCATTCCAAAACCCCTCCCTTTCCAGCTCTTTCAAAGCCTCGCGAAGCAACGCCCGGGCCCGGCCCAGCCGGTTTTTGACCGTGGAAACCGGAATGTGCAGCGATTGGGCGATCTCCTTTTCCCGGAAGCACGCGATATACTTCAGGGAAAGCGGAATGCGGAATTTCTCCGGCAGGCGGTACACCGCGTCCATCACGTCCCAGTCCGGGGGCGAAAAGGGCTCCTGCCGCTCCACGGCCTCGGCGGGGGTCACCCGCATGCGGTACCGCTGAATGTTTCTGGATTCGTTGATCACAATGCGCGCCACCCAGGCGCGGAATTTTTCTGGATTGGCGCTGGCCCTGGCCTCCCAGGCCTTGAGCAGGCCCTGTTGCACGGCGTCCTCGGCGTCGGCCCGGGAGCGCAGAATGCTGTAACTCAGCTTATACAAACTTTGCAGCATCGCTTCCGCTTCGCTTAAAAAAAGCGCTCCGTCCACCCTTCGACCCCTCCTGTCCTATGTTTTTTGAAAGCTTTCACTTGATATACGGCCCAGCGATGGAAAAAGTTTATCTATCTTCTATGATTTTACCATATGAAAAAACCGAACCCAACGGGTTCGGCGTGGTTTTCAGGGGGAGAGCGCGAGAGGGACCCCTTTTGCAAAAGGGGTCCCTCTCGCAAGCCTTCATAGCTCAGGCCTTTGCGGTCTCCACGATCTTGGTGAAGGCGGCGGGATCGTTTACGGCGATGTCCGCCAGCATCTTGCGGTTGATGGTGATGCCGTGTTTTTTCAGGCCATTCATCAATACGGAATAGCTAACGCCATTCATGCGGGCCGCCGCGTTGATGCGGGTAATCCACAAGCGGCGGAAATCGCGCTTGCGCATTTTGCGGCCTTCATAGGCGTAACGCAGGCTGCGGGCCACCTGCTCGCTGGCTGCGCGGTATTGCTTGGATTTTGCGCCGAAATAGCCCTTGGCAAGCTTGAAGATCTTGCGACGCTTTTTATGGGCGTTAACGGCCCTCTTAATACGTGCCATGTCCTTATCCTCCTTGAACGGTTGTGAAGCTTATTTGTAGGGGAGCAGAGTGTGGATGGTGCGAGCCTCGGCCGCGTTGTCCACAATGCCGTCCGCGCGCAGGTGACGGGTACGCTTGGTGGTTTTCAGGTGCACCTGGTGGTTCGCATTCATCTGCTTATGCTTCACTTTACCGGTTTTCGTGAAGGAAAAACGCTTGGCTGCGCCACGATGGGATTTTTGCTTAGGCATGGGGGTTGTCCTCCTCTCCGTGTGGGGCCCGCGCAACGCCCGCTGGGGCAAAGTGCGCGAAGCCGGCAAATGCAGGTCAGATCATATTTTCGCTTTCGCGCTTGACCTTTTTTTGGGGCAGCGGTTTCGCTTCCAGGGAGGAAGCCGTTTCCGCGGCGTTCTCCTGGGCCGCGGATTGCTTTTCTTTGCGCTGCAGGCTCTTTTCGGCAAAGGTTTTCTTTTCGGCCTTTGGCGCCAGAATCATGATCATATGGCGGCCTTCCAGCAGGGGGCGGCGTTCCACATTGCCGACATCCTCAATCCGTCTGGCAAAGTCCTCCATAATTTTCAGGCCGATGTCCGCGTGGGCGATCTGACGGCCGCGAAACCGGATGGTTACCTTCACCTTGTCGCCGTCCTCAAGAAATTTGACGGCGTTTTTGAACTTGGTCTGAACGTCGTTTTCCTCAATGGTGGCGGAAAGCTGCACTTCCTTCAGCGTAACGATGCGCTGGTTCTTGCGCATTTCACGCTCGCGCTTGGACTGTTCAAAGCGGTGCTTGTCGTAGTCCATCAGCTTGCACACGGGCGGCTGCGCGTTGGGAACGATCTTCACCAGATCCAGCCCTGCGGCTTCCGCCTTTTCCATCGCGGCCTTGCTGGTCATGATCCCCAACTGTTCACCGTCCGCGCCAATCAGGCGTACCTCTCTGTCGCGGATTTCCTCGTTGATCATCGG
>JAVBTE010000066.1:0-4838 GCA_031556335.1 Eubacteriales bacterium
ATCATGCCCCGGGAAGGGGTTTTTGCCAAAGTGCTTGAGGGCGGCGAAATTTGCGTGGGGGACGAGGTGACCGTGCAGCCCGGCGCAAAGGCGCACAGGGCGGCGGTGATCACCGTCAGCGACCGAAGCAGCCGGGGCCAGCGGGCCGACGAAAGCGGCCCCCTGGTGGTACAACTGCTTCGGGAGGCGGGCTATGCGGTGGAGGAAGCCCTGGTGTTGCCCGATGAGCAGGAGCAGATCGAGGCCGCGCTGATCGACCTGTGCGACCGCAGGCAAATGCGGCTGGTGATCACCACCGGCGGCACGGGCTTTTCCCCAAGGGACGTAACGCCGGAAGCCACCCAGGCGGTCATCCGGCGGAACGCGCCGGGCATCGCGGAGGCCATTCGGGCCCATTCCATGGAAAAAACGCCCCGGGCCATGCTGTCCCGTGGGGTGGCCGGGCTTCGGGGCGGCGCACTGGTCGTGAACCTGCCCGGAAGCCCCAGGGCCGTTCAGGAATGCCTCGATTTTGTGCTGCCCAAGCTTCGTCACGGGCTTGAGGTGCTTTCTGGGGAAGGAGACGGCTGAGATGATCTATTTTGACAATGCCGCCACCACCCTTTTAAAGCCCCCGGAGGTGGCGGAGGCGGTGGCCTTTGCCATCGGCCACATGGGCAATGCGGGTAGGTCCGCTTCGGAGCCCGCCATGCTGGCGGCCCGGGAGATCTACGCCGCCCGGGAAGCCGTGGCCGGCCTGGTGGGCCTTGAAAACCCCATGGGGGTGGCCTTCACCTCGGGCTGCACCGAGGCGGTGTCCCTGCTGGCCCAAACATTGACCCCCGCAGATCACGTCGTCACCACGGAGCTGGAGCACAACGCCGTGCTGCGGCCCCTGGGCCTGTCCGGCTGCAAAGTCGACCTGCTGCGCTGCGACGACCGGGGATGGCAGCGGCCTTCCTGGCCCGAAGAATTAAAGCGGCTGCTTCGGCCCGATACCCGCTTTGTGTTCCTCTCCCATGGGTCGAACCTGACGGGCAACCTTACGGAGGCGGAGCCCATCTGGGAGGTTTGCCGGGCGGGGGGCGTGCCGCTGGTGATGGACGTGGCCCAAACCCTGGGCGTTGTTCCCGTGTCCCATAAAATGGCCGACATTTTGTGCTTTACCGGGCACAAAGGGCTGTACGGCCCCCAGGGAACCGGCGGCCTGGTGGTGGACGGCAGCCTGGAACTGCCGGTGCTGAAAACCGGAGGCACAGGCAGCGACAGCTTCCAACCCTTGCAGCCAAGGGAAATGCCCGATCTGGCTGAGGCGGGCACCCCCAACGCCCACGGCCTTTGCGGGCTGCGCCATGGCATTGCCTACATCCAAAGGATGGGGCTGAACACCCTGATGGGCAAACAGGAGGCCCTGACACGGCGGCTTTATGAGGGCATTGTTCACCTGCCCGGCCTTACGGTTGTGGGCGATTTTGAGCGTTGGCCCAGGCTGCCCATCGTTTCCTTTGCCGTGGAGGGCATGGACAGCGCGGAGGCGGCCCTGTGGCTGTGGGAAAACCATGGCGTCGCCACCCGGGCGGGCAGCCATTGCGCGCCGCTTCTGCACAGGCGCATGGGCACCGACAAAACCGGGCTTGTGCGCTGCTCGCTCAGCAGCTTCAACACCCCGGAGGAGATCGACGCGGGGGTGGAGGCCATCAAGGCGCTGACAGCCCTGGGGAGGCGCTTTCATGGATGAGGTGATCATCGTGTTTCACGGCGCGTCCGCCGCCATCCGAGGGGAAAAAGCGTTGGCGGAGGCCGGGCTGAGCCCGCTGGTGATGCCCCTGCCTTCCCGCATCCGGGCCGGGTGCGGCATTTGCCTGCGGGTACGGCCGGAGTGGACGGAAGAGGCCAAGCAGGCCCTGAAAAGCCGGGACGTGTCCTTTGCGGGGCTGTACCTGCGCCGGATGGAAGGCGGAGAAAGCCGGTATGAAGCCATTGAGGCGATCAGGGAGGCGAAGCCATGAAGCTGACGGATCGGTGCCCAAGCGGCGGCTGCGGGGCGAAAATCGGCCCCGGGGAACTGAAAAAAGCACTGGCGGGCATTCCAGCTTTTCAGGACCCGCGCCTGTTGGTGGGCTTTGACGGCAGCGACGACGCGGCGGTCTATCAGCTGGAGGATGGGCGGCTGCTGATTTCCACAGTGGATTTTTTCCCCCCCATGGTGGACGATCCGCTGGTGTTTGGCCGCATCGCGGCGGCCAACGCTTTCAGCGATGTGTACGCCATGGGCGGGGAACCGCTGCTGGCCCTGAATTTGGTCTGCTTCCCAAGGCAGGGGGAACTGGCCGACCTGAAGGCGATTTTGCGGGGGGGCGCGGAAAAAGCCCGGGAAGCGGGCGCGGTCATCGCGGGAGGGCATTCCATTTACGACCATGAGCCCAAATACGGCCTGTCCGTCACGGGCATGGCGGAGCCCGGATGCCTGCTGCGCAACGATACACCAACCCCCGGCCATCTGCTGATTTTGACAAAGCCTTTGGGCACGGGCATCGTGCTGGCCGCCCAAAAGGCGGACATGGCACAGCCGGAGGCCTACGAGGAAGCCCTTTCCGCCATGCAGCGGTTGAACCGGGACGCGGCCAGGGCCATGAAGGGCTTTGCCGTTTCCGCCTGCACCGATGTGACGGGCTTTGGGCTGCTGGCCCATGGGGCGGAGATGGCGGCGGGCCATGCAACCCTGCGCCTGGACCCGGATGCGCTGCCCCTGCAAAAGCACGCGCTTTCCTATGCGGCGGAATATTTGACCACCGCCGCGGGCCAGCGCAACCGCAACCACCTGGCGGGCAAGGTGGACGTGGGCGGCCTTTCCACCCCCCTGCAGGAGGTTCTGTTCGATCCCCAAACCTCGGGGGGACTGCTGCTGGCCGTGGACAGCGGCGAGGCGGAGGCGCTGCTCCACGCCATTCAAACAAACGATCCCAAGGCGGCGATCATCGGGCAGGTGCTGACAAGGGGAGAAAGCCCCATCTGTTTTGGAGGGATATGCGGATGAAACGGTTGGACATGACGGGGGTACCCTGCCCCATTCCGGTGGTACAGGCCCGCAAGGCCATGGCCGCCGGGGCCGGGGCTGTGGAAGTGCTGGTGGACAACGCCATCGCGGTGCAAAACCTGGAGAAGATGGCCGCCGGGGAAGGGTATGCCATTCAAACGGAAACGCTTTCGGAAAGCAGTTTCCGGGTGGTTTTGACCGGGCAGGGGAACCCGGGGGGGATGCCCCAAAAGCAGCCGGAAAAGCCTGCGCGACCCGCGCAGGTTGATGCTGCCGGCTTTCCGTCGCCCCAAGCCGGCATGACGGTGCTGGTGACCAAGGAATGGATGGGCGAAGGCGCTCAGGAGTTGGGCATGCTGCTGATGAAAGGGTTTTTGTTTGCCCTCACCGAGCTTGCCACGCCCCCGGAACGGGTTGTTTTTCTCAACGGCGGGGCAAAGCTGACCACCCAGGGGGCCAATACGGTGCCCGACCTTTTGGCCCTGGCGGAAAAGGGCACGGAGATCTATACCTGCGGCACCTGCGCCAATTTTTACGGCATCAAGGACGCCCTGGCCGTGGGGCAATTGACGGACATGATGCACATCGCGACGATGCTGCAAAAAGCGGGCCGGGTGGTCACCCTATGACCCTGTCCTGTTTGCTGGGCCTTCAGGCGGGCGACCGGGTGGCGGTGGTGGGCTGCGGCGGAAAAACTGCCCTGGTGCGGCGGCTCGCAGAGGAAAACGGGGCACTGCCCCTTGGTGTGCTGGTGGCCCCCACCACCCGCATGGGGCTTTGGGAAACCGAGCCCCTGAAACAGATGGGAGCTTTTTGCCTAGGCCGGGAGGAAGGGGAAAAGCTGACGGCCGCGCCGATTGGGGACATCCGGGCCCAAGCGGAGCGGTTTTCCCTCACGCTGATGGAGGCGGACGGCAGCAAGGGCTTGCCCCTCAAGGGCTGGGAAGCCCACGAGCCAGTGGTGCCCGATTTTGCGACGCTGACCGTGGGGGTGGCGTCGGCGAAAGCGGTGGGGCTTTTGGCCGATGCCCGGCATGTGCACCGGCTTTCCTGCTTTCTTCGGCAAACCGGCATGAAAGAGGGGGAACCCGTGACCGGGGAAGCAGTCGCCAAAATGATTCTCTACTGCCTGGACCGGCACGGGGTGGGGCGGCAGGCCATTGTGGTGAACCAGGCGGACGGGCCCAAGGAACTGGAAAATGCCCGCCGCATTGCCAGGGCGCTTCGGCAGCCGGGCGGAAATAAAGGCGCGGCGCCCTTTGGCGGCAAAATTTTGCTGGGATCGCTCAAGGAGGGCGGAACATGGACAGAAGCCTGATCGTGGTGCGGGGCGCGGGGGACATTGCCACAGGGGTGATTCAAAAATTTCACCGGGCCGGCTTTTCTGTGCTGGCGCTGGAAACGGAACACCCCATGGCCATTCGCCGCACGGTGTCCCTGTGCGAGGCTGTGCGCCAGGGAGGGGCCACGGTGGAGGACGTAACCGCCAGGAGGGCGGAAACCACAGAGGCGATGGAAACCTGCTTTCGGGCCGGGGAGGTTCCCCTGGCGGTGGACCCGGAAGGCGAGTGGATTCGCAAGCTTCATCCCGCCTGCGTGGTGGACGCCATTTTGGCAAAGGCCAATTTGGGCACCCACCCTGGCATGGCCCCGGTGGTGATCGGCATTGGGCCGGGCTTCACGGCGGGGAAAGATGTGCATGCCGTGGTCGAAACCATGCGCGGGCACGATTTGGGGCGGCTGATTTTGAAGGGCTGCGCCCTGCCCAACACCGGCGTCCCCGGGGAGCTGGGCGGGAAAAGCGCGGAGCGGGTGATGCACG
>JAVBTE010000210.1:0-25708 GCA_031556335.1 Eubacteriales bacterium
GTCCCATCAGCAGAGTATGGAACACGGGATGCCAGCTGTTGTAAAGCCCCGTCTGGGCCTGGGTCCACTGGTTGTACACATCGTAGGAGACCCCGCCGGGATAGCTGGCCAGAAAAGAAACCCCAAGCAAAAACAAGCTCAGCCCCGCGCACACGCCGAAAAACAGGGGGCTTCGCTTGCTTTTTTCAGAAAAAACCATGCCCGGGGTCCGGGCCAGCCTTTGGCAGGCCCACAGAAGAAACAAAAAGATCAGCCCGGCGATGACGAAAAACCAAAGCAAGGCAACCGCCGTTTCCAGCGCGCCGGAAAAAAAATCGCTTTGGGAGAGAAACAGCACATAGGCCAAATACAGGGACAAAAGCGCCGCGCAGCCCATGAAAAGCGCCTTATGGGGCTTGCTCTGCCAGGGCGTTTCACGCAAAAACGGCGATTGCCAGGCACGGCTCATGCCATCGCTCCCTTTCCTTTTGTACAGGACCAACGGAACCCAGCGCGGGCTTATTCCTTGACAAACTCCTTGTAAATGGCCCGAATGGAGGCTTCAAAATCGCCGCTGTCCACCCCCACCAGAATGCTCAGCTCGCTGGAGCCCTGGTCGATCATGCGCACATTGACGTGCTCCCGGCTCAGGGCGCCAAACAGCCGGGCGGCGGTGCCGGGGTTGTGCACCATGCCCCGGCCCACGGTGGCGATAAGGCCCATATCATCGTAAATCGTCAGGGTGTCCGGGGCGGTGAGGGCCATGATCCGGGCGATGACCTTCTCCTTCAGCGGCTGCAATTCCGCGGTGGACAGCACCACGCACAGGGTGTCGATGCCGGTGGGCAGGTGCTCAAAGGAAAGCCCCGCCTCTTCAATGGCTTGCAGCACCTTGCGCCCAAACCCCCGCTCCGCGTTCATCATGGCCTTTTCCACAGAGATGACGGAAAACCCGATCTTCCCCGCGATGCCGGTAATGACGAAAGGGTTTTCCTCGCTGACCGCGCCGTGGGTGATCATGGTGCCCCGATGGTCGGGATGGTTGGTATTGCGGATGTTGGTGGGAATGCCCGCCCGGTGCACGGGAAAAACGCTGTCCTCGTGCAGCACCGTGGCCCCCATGTAAGAAAGCTCCCGAAGCTCCCGGTAGGTGATGTTGCGAATGGGCCGCGCCCCTTCCACCACCCGTGGATCGGCCATCAAAAAGCCGTTCACGTCCGTCCAGTTCTCATACATATCGGCATAGGCGGCCCGGGCCACAATGGCCCCGGTAATGTCGCTTCCGCCCCGGGAGAAGGTGTGGATCTCCCCGCTGGGATAGCTTCCGTAAAAGCCGGGAATGACCGCCCGGTCCGTATCCTTCAAAATCTCCGACAGCACGGCCTGGGTGCGTTCGCTGTCAAAAGAGCCGTCGGTTTCAAAAAAGATGAAATCCTTGGGGTCCAAAAACGCGTAGCCCAAATAATCGGACAGCAGCAGGCCGTTTAAATACTCGCCCCGGCTGGCGCAGTAATCCTCGGAGGCCCCCTCCTCAATGTCCCGCAAAATCGCGGTCAAATGGGGCTGAATATCAAGGCGCAGCCCAAGCTGCTCAGAAATCTCCAAAAAGCGCTTCTCAATCACTTCAAAGGTGGACCGAAAGTCTTTGCCTTCTTTTTTCAGCTGATGAGTGCGATATAAAAGGTCCGTGATCTTCTCGTCCGCGTCAAAGCGCCGCCCCGGCGCGCTGGGCACCACATAGCAGCGGCGCGCGTCCATGCGCAAAATATCGCGCACCTTTTGAAACTGGCCTGCTTCCGACAGCGAACTGCCGCCAAATTTCGCCACGATCTTTCCCAATATCGATCCCTCCTGATGGAGCGGAGGCTCTAGGTCCTCACAAAAGATTATTTTATCCCAATGTATCCCACAAAGTCAATCCCCACGAACGTTTCCCCGCGAAAAGGACACAAGAAAACCATCCTCCGGATTCCCTGGGGAATGAAAAGGGGATGGTATATGCTATGCCGGGGTCACCTTTCCCGTGTCACACAAGGCCCTGGCGCTGCCGCCATTCCCCCGCCAGCACGCTGAAAACGCCCAGGTCGACAAACCCGCCGTCCCGGAAATAGGCGTGCCGCTTCACGCCTTCCAGCACAAAGCCGGCCTTTTCATAGCAGCGGATGGCGCCATGGTTTCCCATGTCCACCTCCAGCTCCACCCTCTCCAGGCCCAGGGTCCAAAACGCGTGGCGGAACAAAAGGCCCAGGGCCTCGGTGCCAACGCCTCGGCCCCGGTCCTCCTTGGCGCCGATCACCATGCCCAGTTCCCCGCAGCGCAGCTTCCAGTCCAGCCGGAACAAATCCAGCTGCCCCAAATAGCGCTCGTCTTTTTGATCGGCAATCACAAAGTTGCTGCCACTATGGCTGCTTTGCATCATGTTTTCCAAAAACTGCTGGGTATCCAGCAACGATTGGGGCGGCCAAAAGCGGCTGCTCAAAAACCGCGTGGTCTCCTCTTCGTTGACCCATTTGCGAATTTCCGGCAAATCCTCCTGCCGGTATTCCCGAAGCATGACCGTATCGCCAACCACCCTGGGCACGCTGGTTCCCCCGTTCCTTTGGTTAATTGGAAAGCCTGAGCCCGTCCCGATCCCTGAAATAGCCAAATAAAATCATCAAAAAATCAACCGCCAACCCCATGCCCAACAGTCCGCCGGTCAGCAGGTACAAAACCCCCGTAGCGTTCTTGCCCACATAAAACCGATGCACCCCCACCCACCCAAAGAAAAGGCACAACACAAGCGCCACCCAGCGGCTTTTTGCAGAGGTTTCCGGCTTTACGTAAATGGTACGGTAAATGGTTTGGTAGTGTACCTCCCGCTCCGGCTGGGCGGCGTGGGCGGTCTCCTGGCTTTTTTCTTCCTCCTGCGGCGCTTTGCGAATTTCCTCTTCCACAAACACCCGGCTGCCGCAGCTGGGGCATTTGCGGTCCTCAGGAAACACCCGGCATTTACAGTATGCGCAAATCATCCCGTGCCACTCCTTCGCCGCTCACAAAGCCTTCGCTTCACAGGGAAACCGTTCCATTCCCCATGCCGCGCGGCGATTCAATTTTAGCACATTCTCCTTGGAAAATCCACAGGCTTGGAGGGCGGCGTTTTCTGCAAGGGCTTCGTCTTTTTCGAATGGCCTCCGGCTTGAATGCGCCCTGCCGTGGCTTTTCCCTGCCGATTGCGGTATAATGGGCCAAGAATCCATCCGGACGGCAGGAGGAAAGCACATGGCCAACGCTTTGTTTACCCATTTGGATCAGGTCCACGCCACCGGGCCCTGCCAGGAAAGAATCCGGAAAAACCTGGGGCTGGATGCCGAGGATGTGGTGCGCTGGTGCAAGCAGCAGATCGAAAACCCCGAATCCCTCACCAGAACGGAACAGCACTGGAATGTGCGGGGCGACGGCTTTGTCATTACCATCGACGCCCAAAGCTATGAAATTGTTACCGCCCGTCGGGAAAAAAGCAAAAAAGGCAGCGATTTACGCGACGTGAGCATCCTGAAAAAGCTGGACGACCTTGCGGAGCTGAAAGCAAGGCTCATTGCCGTGTTTGATACGAAAACCCACCGGAACGTTTCCAAGTACAGCATGCTTTTGGGGGATCATGTTTTGGCGTTGGCCTCCATGCCCAAAGAGGGCGAGGTGGCCCTGTGCTTCACCGTCAACGAGCGGTGGCGGGAGGGAGACGCCAAGTTCCAGGAGGCCCGGGACGTGGCGTTTTTGATGCACGAACTGGCCCGCCCGGAAACTGACCCGGTTCGGGCGGCCGCCCTCCGCACCCTGGGCCAGCTTGCCGCCACGCCCCATGTGAAACGCCATGCCTTGATCGCGTCCGACTACGCGGTGAAGGTGGTCAATTTGCTGCATCCCGGCAACATGGAAGAAGTCAGAAAAGAACGGGAATTGCAGATTCGGCTGATGGAAAGCGTGTGAGGCAAGGATATCTTCGCCAGGTGCTTTGTTTTTTACAACAGCTTTTACAACAGCTTTCGTTCGATCCCGGGGGCCCTATGGGCCGCCGGGATTTTTTGGCCCGGTTCGCCCAGGCTGCCCGGTTCGCCCGGATGGGGCGGTTTAACCGGCGCCTTCCTTTCGGGCACCGGGCTCCTCTCCGGCTCCGCCATTGCCGAAACCGCCGTCAGCGCTTGGATCAGCCCGGCGGCGCGCCGACTTCCACCCGCGTCAATGGAATAATGGGTCCATTTGCCTTCCTTGCGGGGCGTAACCACGCCGCTGTCCACAAGAATCTTCATATGATGGGACAGGGTGGGCTGGCTGATGTTCAACCGCTCCAGCAAAACCCCGGCGCACTTTTCTCCGCTTTGCAGCAGGGATAGGATCTCCAGGCGGTTTTCGTCGCAGAAAGCTTTGAAGATTTGGGCATGCTGCTGGTGTTTGTTCATCATTTGAATACCTCGCATCGAAAAAAATCTATTTATAGTATAGCAATTGAATCGATAAGTGTCAATATGCTTTTTTGTGAAAACGCCGCCTCCTGTCAAGGAGGCGGCGTTCAGCCTGCTGAAAAAGGCCCCGATTTTATGATACTCTTTTTTGCTGCTATTTTTGTCCGCGTGAAACGCGGTCCAATCAAGGGTCCAGGGCGAAGCCCTGGGCGGGGTTTAGGGGCGGCAGCCCCTAAACGGACTTTCCTTTTCTCTTACCCCCGGGCGGCGGCGTCCACACACAGCACCGCGTGGGTATTTCGCAGCAGCGAGGCCGGGCATGCCGGGTCCGGCTCTCCCTCCAGCACCCTGCGCAACACCGGGGCCTTGTGGGCCCCCACCATCTGGGCCAGAATGGCCCGGGCCCGGAACAAATCCCGAAGGCCCAGTGTCAGCCCCTGGCGCAGGGCGTGTTCCTCCGCAAAATACTTCTGCCCCACCGTTACCGATGTTTCGGTCAGCACGGGCGCGTGAGAGCGGGCCTCCGGGCTGGTGCCCGGTTCATTAAAGGCCAGGTGGCCGTTCATGCCCACCCCCAGTACCAACAGGTCGATGGGGCCTTCCGCATCCAAAATCTCGTCTGCCCGGGCGCATTGCGCCCCCGGGTCGCCCTTCCCGTCAAAAAACATCAGCAGCTGGTCCTGCCGCAGGCCCAGGGGGCCCACAATATGCTCGTCCATGTAGGCGCGGCAGCTGCCCGGGTCTTGCCCGTTCAGCGATACCCACTCGTCCAGGCCAATCACCCGCAAGCGGTCCATGGGCACGCCCCGTTCCTTTGCCATGGCCGCAAGCCGCGCGTAGGTTTCGTTTTGGGTAAATCCGGCGGCGAAGCAGCACAGCGCGTTGGGCTTTTTCGCGATTACATCCAGCATCCATGCCGCGCTGGCTTCCGCCAGCGCCCCAGGGGTGTCAAAGGCACGTATCTCCATAGGCCTCTCCTTTTTTCGCATCAATAACTTCCTAATCTTTAGGTTTTAAGCATACATCCCCGGGCCAAAAAAAGTCAAGAGCCAGCTTTTGTGTACAACAACCTTCCGTTGTGCTATACTGCCTGCAATGTCAGGCCCGGAAAGGAGCGACCGCCCCATGTCTCACCACACGCAACGGGAAGCCTACGGCGCTTATGTGGACAGGCTGAACCGCTTCCCTCAGGGCGTGGCGCCCTCGAAAACGCTGTACAAAATTTTGCGCGTGCTGGTTTCCGATCAGGAGGCGGCGCAGCTTGCCGCCTTGCCCATTCGGCCCTTTACCGCCGCCCGGGCCGCCAAGCTCCTGTGCATGACCCCGGCGGAAGCGGAAAAGGCGCTGAACCGCCTCTGCGACAAGGCCATGCTGCTGGACGTGGTGAAGGACGGGGCCGAAACCCGCTACATGATGCCCCCTCCCATGGCGGGGTTTTTGGAGTTTGCGCTGATGCGGGTGCGCACAGACATCGACCAGAAATTGCTCAGCGAGCTGTACCATCAATACCTGTCGGTGGAAGGCGACTTTGTATACGACCTGTTCTACGGCAAAGAAACCAACCTGGGCCGCACCTTTGTCCGGGAGGACGCGGTGGACGAGGACCAGCTGGTGCATATCCTGGACTACGAAAGGGCGACGGAGGTGATTGAAACCGCCGCCCATATTTCCGTGGGCCTGTGCTATTGCAGGCATAAGCAGGCGCACCTGGGCATGGCCTGTCAGGCCCCTCAGGAGGTCTGCCTCACCTTTGGCAACGTCGCCGACGCGCTGTCGCGCCACGGGCACGCCCGCGGCATTGAAAAAACGGAGGCGCTGGACATCCTGCAGCTGAGCTACGCCCACAACCTGGTGCAGTGCGGCGAAAACGTGCGGCAGGGCGTCAGCTTTCTGTGCAATTGTTGCGGCTGTTGCTGCGAGGCCATGCTGGCCGCCAAAAAATACGGGCTGCGCCAGCCCATCATGACCACCAACTACCAGCCCGCGCCAAAGCCCGCCCGCTGCGTTGGTTGCGGCAAGTGCGTAAAGGTTTGCCCTGTGGACGCGCTGGCCCTGGACGCGCAAAAAAAGCCCATCCTGGATGAAAACCGGTGCCTGGGCTGCGGCGTATGCGTCAAAAACTGCCCCAAAGAGGCGCTGAAATTGGAAAGGCGACAGCAACGGGTGCTGACGCCTGTCAATTCCACGCACCGCATCGTTTTGAACGCCATCGAAACGGGCACGCTGCAAAACCTGGCCTTCGACGCCCCGGACCTGATGGTCCACCGGGTGATGGGCAACCTGTTCGGGGCCATTTTGCGCCTGCCGCCCATGAAACAGGCGTTGGCCTCCAAGCAAATGAAGTCCAAATACCTGGCGCGGCTCATTGCGGGAAAAGACGCTTAGGTCGTCCCGGGCAGCAGCGCCCCCCAGGAACCCTCTTCTATCCCCTTACAGAGAGTATCCAAAGGAATAGATGTCCTCCTCCAGCATGCGGACGGCCTCGTCCACCTCCCCCGCCTGCAACGCCCGGATGATGCTCAGGTGAATGTTGTTGTCAAACTGAAAGCGGATTCTGCGCCAGCGGTCCCAGTAGAACTGGGCGTAGGCGCGCTTGAGGATGGAAAGGCTGCGCTTCACCTGGGTGTAGCAATACCGGTTCCCGCTCAGCTCAATCAGCTTCAGATGAAACTTGGAATTATCGTCCCAGGACTCCCAAACCTCCTGGTCGCCCTGAGGGGTCAGGCTTTGCAAATACTCCACCATGCCCGTCAGCTCCTCGGGGCTGATTTTTTTTACGGCCGCGTACAGGCACTGGCATTCCACCATCACGCGGAACTGCAAAATGTTCCGCACATCGGTCTCCGTCAGCGTCACAATTTCATATCCGTAGCGGGGAATGCTCCGCAGCACATTTTCGTTGCACAATTCCACCAGGGCTTCCCGCACCACCGACTTGCTGGTGCCGTACTTTTCCATCAGGCGGCGCTCACTCAGCAGCCCTTCGTGGCGGTACTCGCCCTTGATGATGTCCTGAACGATGTCGTTATGGATCTCTTTCTTCGTGGCCCGTTCCATATCCGTTCACGTTCCTTTCTCCCGCAGCTCATAGGAATACGCGGGATTCAGCACCACATTGGTTCCCCCGGAAATCTCCAGGGTCGCCGCCGTGATGTATGACGCCTTTCCGGAACACAGAAACACGATGGGGGCGGCAATCTCCTCCGGCGTGGCAGGCCGCCGCAACAGCGTTCCGGCCACCCGGTCCGCAAGCTCGGCAGGGGAAATGGTCTTTTCCACGGCGGGGGTCAGGGTAAAGCCCGGGGCGACGGCATTGACCCGGACGCCATAGGCCGCGTATTCCGCCGCCAGCATCACGGACAGGTGTTCCACCGCCGCTTTCAGCGGCCCGGACAGGGTGCTGCGCCCCGCCGTGCCGCAACGGGCCGCCAGGGAGCTGACGTTCACGATCGCGCCGCCGGTATGCTTCATGTGGGAAAACGCCGCTTGGCAGCCGTAAATGGCGGACTGAAAGCAAACGGCGACGGTGTCCTCAATTTCTTTGGGCGCGTAACCCTCCCCCGCCCGGGGCAAGGCCGCCCCCACATTGTTCACCCAGCAATGGATGGGGCCCAGGCGCGTTGCGGCCTCGGCGGCAAAATCGGCAAGGGAGGCCGGGTCTGTGGCGTCGGCCTCCATGGCAAACACAGGGCCCAGGCAGCCCAATTCCGCCTTTGCTTCTTTCAGGCTTTGCCCACTCCGGGCGCAAATGGCCACGCCGGCCCCTTCGGCGAGAAAAGCCCGGGCCGTGGCAAGGCCAATGCCCTTGCTGGCGCCCGTAATCACGGCGGTTTTTCCGCTCAAATACAGTTCCAGTGCAATTCCCCCTTCCGGTTTCGTCGCCGCCTTTGTCCGGTGCGGGCGCTTTTTTACTCGCTCAGCATGATCTCCAAAATTTCCGAATCCGTGGTACGCATGCCTTCCCGGCCCATCTGGCCAATGGCCCGGATGGTTTCTTCCACGTCCCCCCGAACCAGCCCTTCCCCGGGGGCGAACACGTCCCCGTTTTGCCCCAGCTCCAGCGCCATAAAGGCCGCATCCAGGGCGGAGGAGATTTTGGCCGCGCAGGAGGGTTTCGCGCCGTCGCACACCATGCCGCCGATGGTGGCGATGGTGTTGGTGATGGTGTCGGCAATGGCCTGGTACCCGTGGCCGCAAAGGTAGGCGATGCCGCATACCGCGCCGCAGGCGGCGCTGGTGGCCCCGCAGTAAGCGGACAGGTTACCCAAAAACCGCTTTTGGTGAATGGAAATCAGGTTGGAAACGATCAGGGCCCGCAGCAGCTTTTCCTGGCTGGCGCCCATGTCCTTGGCGTATTCTATCACCGGCACGGAAACGGTAATGCCCTGGTTGCCGCTGCCCGAGTTGATCACCACGGGCAGGGGGCAGCCGCTCATGCGGGCGTCGGAGGCCGCCGCCGCCGCCGCCCGGGCGCGAATGTCCAGGTCGCCGGCGTTGCGCTTTTTCATCAGCGCCTTGCCCACCCGCACGCCATAGTCGTTTTTCAGGCCCTCGGTGGAAATGCGGGTATTGCTTTCAATCTGTTGTTCCAGGGGTTTGCGCACCCGTTCCAGGTCCACCGTGTCCGCAAAGGTCAAAATGTCCTCCACGCTCAGCATTTCTTTCAGCCGGGACAGTTCCTTCGCGCCTTCCTTTTGGCTTTTGGCTGGGGCGTCCTGCTTCAAAAGCAGCTGCCCGTCCTTTTCCATGCGCACGATGTGGGTATGCTCCCCCACAATTTCCACCAGCGCGCTGTGGCCGCCCGCCTCCGCCGTCACCAGAATGTGCAGGTTGTCCCCGCCTTCCAGCACGCTGCACCGGCAATAGTCCTTGTTTTTCAGCAGTTCCTCCATCCGGTCCCGGTCCCCCTGGGTCACCCCGGCAATTACCTTCAGCCCCTGCTCCGGGTCCCCGCCCACAGCGCCCAGCACCGCCGCGGCGTCGATGCCCTTTTTGCCGTTGCTGTTGGGCACCACCACGCCTTTTACGTTTTTGATGATGTTGCCGCTGCACTGGACCCGAATCTTCTCCGGCAGGCATCCCAGCGTCCGGGCGGCTTTCGCGCTGGCGTACGCGATGGCGATGGGCTCGGTGCAGCCCATGGCGGGCACCAGTTCCGCGCTGATAATGTTGCAATAAGCGTCATAGATTGTCTGTTCCATGCGACCGCCTTTTTTCTTCAAATTTTCAAAACGCGTCTTCCTCCAAGGCATTGCTACACGCCCAGGTAGGCCTTCTTCACCTCCGGGTTCACCAGCAGTTCCTTGCCGGTGCCGGTCAGCGTCACCCGGCCCGTTTCCAACACATAACCCCTGTCGGCCACCGTCAGCGCCATGGAGGCGTTTTGCTCAATCAGCAAAACCGTCTTTCCTTTGTCCCGGATCTTCACGATCAGCTCAAAAATCTCTTCCACCACAATGGGCGCAAGGCCCAAAGAAGGCTCGTCCAGCATCACCAGGGACGGGTCCATCATCAGACCCCGGGCAATGGCCAGCATTTGCTGCTCGCCGCCGGAAAGGCTGCCCCCGGGCTGCTTGGTTCTCTCCTTCAAACGGGGGAACAGGGCATAGTTCTCCTCCACCAGCTCCGCGGTGCGCTGCTTGGTCATGCCCGGTTTGCCAAAGGTGCCGGCCACCAGGTTTTCGTACACCGTCAGCTGGGGGAACACCATCCGGCCCTCCGGCACGTGGCTGATGCCCATTTTGACGATCTTGTCCGGGGCTTTTTTGGTGATGTCCTCCTCCCGGAAGATCACAGTTCCGCCCGCTTTTTCCACCAGGCCGGAGATGGACATGAGGGTGGTGGTTTTCCCCGCGCCATTGCCGCCGATCAGGGTGATGATCTCGCCCTCGTTGACCTCCATGCTCACATTTTCAAGCGCGTTGATGTACCCGTAGTACACGGTCAGGTTTTCCACTTTCAGCATCAGCTTTTTCATCGGATCGCCTCCCCGGCCGCCATGCCCTTGCCAAAATAGGCGCTTTGCACCTGTGGGTTGGTCTTGACCTCGTCGGGCGTGCCCTCCAGTATTTTCTGGCCAAAGTTCAGCACCAAAATCCTGTTGCAGGCGCCCATCACAAACTTCATGTCGTGCTCGATCACCGCGATGGTGTACCCGTCCGCGTTCAGCTGTTTGATAAAGTCTTTCAGCCCCTGGGTCTCCAGGGGGTTCATTCCGGCGGCGGGCTCATCCAAAAGCAAAATCCTGGGGTCCAGGGCCAGGGCCCGGGCAATTTCCACCTTGCGCTGCATGCCGTAGGAAAGGTTTCCCGCCAGCACGTCTCGGCTGTCGTACAGACCAATTCTCCGCAAAATCTCCAGGCTTTTTTCCCGGGTGTATTCCTCGGTTTCCCGGTAGGCGCGGGTATGGAAAACCGCGTCCGCCATATTGGTTTTGGTTTTGATGTGGCAGCCGATCTTCACATTGTCCAGCACGGTCATGAACTTGAACAGCTGCAGGTTCTGGAAGGTGCGGGCGATGCGCTTTTGCGCGGCCTTCTCCGGGCTGATGCCGGTGATGTCCTCCCCGCCAAAGAAAATCTTGCCCTTGGTGGGCGGGTAAATGCCGGTGCAAATGTTGAAAAACGTGGTCTTTCCCGCGCCGTTGGGGCCGATGATGCCGAAGATGTCCCCGGCGGTCACCTTCATGTCCACGTTTTCCACGGCCTTGAGCCCGCCGAAGTATTTGCATACGCCCTTCGCTTCCAAAAGCGGGGCCTTTTCGGTCACGGTCTGCTCAAACATGGGCCGCGCCTCCTTTCCGAGCCGGCTTGCGCTTGATTTTGCCGCCGGCCAGCACCGAGTTCGACGCGCCGGCAATGCCCTGGGGCCGCAGCCACATCATCAGGATGATAATGGCGGCGTAGATCACATAACGCCAGTTTTCCAAAAACCGCAGGGATTCGGTCAGCACGGTCACGATGACGCTGCCGATGATGGGCCCCATCAGCGTGCCCTGGCCGCCGATGACGATCATGGCCAGCACGTTGAAGCCGGTATCCGTGCTGAACTGGGAGGCCTCAATGTAATTGACGAAGGGGGCGTAGGCGCAGCCTACCACGCCGGCCCAGAAGGCCCCGTACATAAAGCTGAGAGACTTGTAGTAGCTGGTTTGCACCCCCAAAGACTTGGCGGCGATCTGGTCCTCCCGGATGGAGATCCAGGCCCGGCCGATGCGGGATTTCAGCACCCGGCTGGTAATGATCAAAAACAGGATGGCAATGATCAGGAAAATGAAGTAATAGTGCTTGGGGCGGAAGGTATCCAGCCCGAACAGCCAGGGATAGGGAATGTTTTTGATTCCCAGGGCGCCCCCGGTGACCGGGGTCCAGGTTTGGGCAATGATGCGGATGATCTCCGACGCGCCCAGGGTAACGATGGACAGGTAGATGCCCTGCAATTTCAGCGTGGGCAGCGACACCAAAAGCCCCACCAGCGCGGCGGCGATGCCGGAAATGGGCAGCAGCAGCCAGAAGCTGACCCCAAAGTGGGTGGAGATGATGGCGCAGGTATAGGCGCCGATGGCGAAAAACCCGGCCTGGCCCAGGCAGGTTTGGCCGCTGTACCCGTTGATGGCGTTCAGGGAACCCGCCAGGGTGGCGAACATCAGTATGTTGCAGGCGTACCGCACATACAGCGCGTTTTTCACCACAAAGGGCAGGGCGCTGAGCGCCGCAATCAGCAGCAGCAGAAAAAGAAGCTTGTATTTCCGAATGGTTTCGGCAATTTTGCTCATACCCTACTCCCCCGCTTTGATGCAAATCCTTGCGGACGGATGATCAGCATCAGAATTAAGAAGCCAAAGGCAAACACGTCCCGGAAGGTGGCCGATGAGATGGTGATGCCCAGGTTTTCGATGATGCCCATGCACAGGCCGCCCAGGGCCGAAAACCGAAGGTCCACCAGGCCGCCCAGCACCGACGCGGAAAACGCCTTCATGCTGAAGTTGCCCCAAATGGTGGAAGAAACCGCATAGTAGTAAATCGATAAAAGGATGCCGGCAATGCCGCCAAAGCCGCAGCCGATGCAGTTGCCCAGCATGGCCGTCCGCTTGACGTTGATGCCCATCAAATACGCCGCCTGCTTGTTTTGGCAAACAGCCCGCAAGGCCACGCCCCACCTGGTTTTGTTAAAAAACAGGGTCAGGCTGACGGCGAAGAAAATCACCAGCAGCATCACGACGATCTGCAGAAACTTGAAATCCACGGATACGCCACCCAGATGCAAGGTGTAGGTTGTGTTCTGAATGATGTTGATGACCGGCTTGGTTTCCGGCCCAAAGATGATTTGCACCAGGTTCTTCATCAGCATGCTGAACCCTACGGTGCAAAGCAGGGAAATGTGGCGCGGGGCGTTGAAAAACCGCTCGTAGCAGATTTTGTACACGGCGATGCCCAGCACGAAAGAGCTGGCAAAGGCCACAAAAATCGCCAGGGGAAGGTTGTTTCCAAAAAACTGGAAGCTGTAAAAGGCGCCAAAGGCTCCGATCATCATGATCTCGCCATAGGTGAAGGTGACCATGCCCACCACGCCGACGATGACGGAATACCCGATGGCCATCAGCGCGTAGATGGAACCCTGGCAAATCCCGTTGACCAGCTGGTTGAGTAAATATTCCATACGCCATCCCCCGATACAAATACAAGAAAGCAATCTTTTTGTGTAAAACCAGAGGGCGGGCGAGATGAGCGCCCGCCCTCTTCGTTAGGGCTGGTTCGCGGCGGTTATTTGCCGTAGCCGAATCCTTCCAGAACCTTCCAGGCGCCGTTTTCCACGCCGCAGATCATATAGTCGCGGGCGATGTCGCCTTCCGGCTGGAACTTGATGTGGCCGGTCACGCCGTCCATTTCCACGTTTTGCAGCGCGTCTTTGATGGCTGCCCGGGTCAGTTCGCCGTCGCCGATGGCTTCGATGGCGTTCTTGATCAGGTAAACGGTGTCAAAAGCGCAGGCGGGGTGGACGGTGGGCTGGAAGCCCGCCAGAGAGACGAACTTCTCTTTCCAGGCGGTCAATTCCGCGTTGGCGGCGTCAAAGAAGAAAGGAGAGGTCACGATGAGGTTGTTGGGGTCGATCAGCTGTTCCGCAAGCTGCTCGGAGGTGCCAGGTCCCAAGGAAACGTGCTTGATGTTCCAGCCGGCCGAATCCGCAGCGTTAAAGATGGCGGATACCGGCAAGCCCTGGTCCATCACGACGAGCACGTCGGGGTTGGTGGCCTTCACCTTGGTGATGATGGAGCTGAAGTCCGTTTCGTCGGACTTGTATTTTTCTACGGTTACCACAAGGCCTTCTTCCTCGGCGGCCTTTTGGAAGTTGCTGAAGGCGGCGGCGCCCCAGTCGCTGTCCACATGGATCACAGCCACATTGGTCACGGCCAGGTACTTTTTCAGCACGATCTTGGCCAGGAAGGGGGCTTCCATGTCCTGACGGCCCATGATGGAGAAGCAATACGGGCTCATGGCCGCGTAGTCGGGGGCGGAAGCGGTGGGAGACAGCTGCACGATGCCGTAGCGGTCCACGATGGGGGCGTTGGCTTTGCAGCAGCCGGAGGAAAAGTCGCCCAGGATCGCCAACACCTGGTCGTCCTCGGCAAAGGCGGTGGCCATGGTGGAGCTTACCACAGGGTCGCCCTGGGTATCTTTCACGTCGATCTCCAGCTGATAGCCGTTGGCGCCGCCATTGGCGTTGATTTCATCGATGGCCATTTGCCAACCGATTTGGAAGCCCTTGCCATACTCGGCATAGTTGCCGGTCAGAGGCGCGAGGCCGCCCAGTTTGATTGTTCCCTTGCTTTCCGCGGCGGCGGGCAGCACGAACAGCGTGAGGAGGAGGACGATGGACAGGAACAGCGCGATACCTTTTTTCATGATAGCCTCTCCTTTCAGTTGAACCCGTTTTGATTCGCATTCACACGGACGGACGCCGTGAATGTTCCCCTGTGTTACTTGTGGAAATGCAGCTTGCAGGTTTCGCAGCCCTTGGCGATGGTGTCGTTCAAATCCAGGGTGAGGCCCATGGCCTGGGCAATGCCCCGGTCGCCGTCCATGGCCATGTCGCACAGAAGGTTGCAGGTGTCATCGCTAAACCCAAGCTTTTTCCAGGCGCTGACCAGCGCGCAATAGTGAAAATCCACGGTCACGTTGTCGTGATCCGCCTTGATATCGCTCATATGAAAGCTTTGCGGCCCCACGCTCTGTTCGCTTCCAAGGAACGTGTCCTTGAAATCCGCGCAATTCTTGGGGTCCTGGCACTGGCTTTTGAATCTTTCCCCGTGCATCACGCCGCAACGCTTGATGGCCCGGCGAATGATGGGTTCCGCGTCGATGCCCGCCTTCACCATTTCATCGTAAATCAGGCCCATCCAGGTTGCCCGGTGCTCGATTTGTGCACGGTTCACATCGACGATTTCCTCCACGGGATTGGCAACATTCCGGATCATAAAAAATACCCCCTTCAATTTGGTTCTCCATTGATTTCTCCCAGGCCTCTTTCATAGGTATGGAAAGAAGAGGCCGGGGTCTCCCCGACACCCGTTCAAGAATCAAACGAACATCGCCGCCCTTTGGATGAGGCTATGCTGCGTTTTTGGACTGTTAAACGTTCCCAAACCGGTTTGCGCTCTGGGCTACTTTTGATCTGTTTGTAGTTTATCATTGGTCGACCAGCCTGTCAAGCCCTTTTTTTGCTTTTGCCCTTTCCATATTGTTTCAGCTATTTTACCCTACACAGGGCGGCGAAATAAGGGCGCGGAGCAAAGCCCTGACCGGGGTCTAAAGGACGGGAGCCCCTTACGCCTCCCTCGTCTTCCTTGTTTTCCGATTTGTGTATGTTTTTCCGGTTTCAACATAGCCCGGCCTTTTGGCATTGGGTATAATGCGGGTGTAAAGAACGGACGTACGACAAAACCAAATGGCAAAGCACAGCACTAGGAGGAAATCCATATGGCGCGAAAAGTTGCCCTCATTACGGGCGCGGCCAAGGGCATTGGAAAAGCCACGGCACTTGCGATGGCGGAAGCCGGGTATGATCTCATCGTCAATTATCGCAGCGATCAGGAAGCGGCCCTGGCGGTCTGCAAGGCGGCGGAGGCGGCGGGCGCGAAGGCGTTGCCCCTGTATGCCGACCTTTCCAAAATGGACGAGCTAAAGACCATGTTTCAGAAAATTTTTGACGTTTTTCCCCGGGTCCACGTGCTGGTGAACAACGCCGGCGTCAGCGACGAAGTCTATTTTTTGGACGCCACCGAGGCCAATTTTGACAAGGTGACCGCCGTGGACTGGAAGGGCCTGTTCTTTTGCGCCCAGTACGCCGCCCGGCACATGGTGGAAAACCACATTCCCGGCGTCATCATCAACGTGACCTCCAACCAGGCGGAGGGGTGCTGGCCCCGGGCCTCCATCTACGGCCCCACCAAGGCGGCGGTGAGCAAGTTCACCAAAAACGCCGCCATGGAGCTGGCCCCCTACGGGGTGCGCATGGTGGCCATCGCCCCGGGCTATACGGACATCGGCTGGGCGGCGGACAGCCACATCCGGGAAGCGGAAAAGCTGCTGCCCCTGGGGCGGTTCGCTCAGCCCGCTGAAATCGCCAAAGGCATCGTGTATCTGGCCTCGGACGACGCCGCCTATATGACCGGCAGCGTGTTGACCCTGGACGGCGGGGCCACCCTTCCCGTGGTGGCCTGCAACGACTTTGTGAAGTGATCATTCCCCAATGGAAAGGCGGCGGTACTCCAGGGGCGGCATGCCGTAATGCTCCCGAAAGCTGCGGCTGAAATGGAACTGGCTGGAAAACCCCAGGCCGCTGGCGATTTCGTGAATCCGCAGCGTGGTGCTGGACAAAAGCTCCCCCGCCATTTCCAGGCGAAGCTTGGTAATCCGTTGCTTGGGCGAACAGCCGTAGGCGCCGTAAAACAGGTTGCGAAGGGTGCGCTCGTGCAGCCCCATGTGCTCGCAAAGGCTGGTCACCGTCACGCTTTCCAGGTTGCCTCGGATGTAGTCCTCCGCGTTTGCCAACTGGCTTTTTTTCGCCGGCGCCCGGCGCTGCTTTTGCGCCTGGTCCAGCATGCGGCAGCTGGCCATAAACAGCGCCTCCGTCACATCCCAGCGGTTTTGCTTGGCGTAAATCAGGCCCTGTTCCCACAGGGAGAGCTGAAAGTCGTTTACCGGCGCGGTTTCCACCCGGTCCGGCACAAAGTGGCACTGGGGCCGCAAAAACTCAAACCACCAAAAATCCCACCGTTCCCGCGGGCATCCGTACCGAAACTCCCTTTGAGGCCGCATAAACAGGTACTGTCCCTTTTCCACCTGAAAGCAGCGCCCGTCGTAATGGATTTCCCCCATGCCCTCGGTGGTATAGACGAAATACGTTTTTCCTTCGGTAATTTCTTTGCGGGGGATTTGGTAGCTTTCGTCGCCCCAAATGCGGAAAATGGTATTCAGCCCCATGCCCGCCCCCAGGTCCGGCTTTCGGTCTATGCAAAAATCGAACGCCACGCGCTTCCCCCCTCCCCCCTAGGCTACCACACAATTATGCCCCGCGCAATCTGGAAAGTGAGGCCGCAGCGATGAAAGAAGTTCAAGTTCTGGCCACGCCCCCCCTGCAATTGGGGGAAGGCCCCCTATGGCATCCGGGCCTCCGGCGGCTGGTGTTTGTGGATATCTTCCAGCATTTCATTTACCATGGCCTCCCGGGGGGAAACGGCTTTACGGTGGCGCCTGTTTCGGACACCGTGGGCTTTGTGGTTCCCTGTGGCCCCACCGCCGTGGTGGCGGGGGTACGGGACGCCCTGGTGTGGATCGACCTGGTTTCGGGCGCGTCCCGGCAGCTGGGTTCCCTCGGGCTGCCGGCGGGGTTCCGGCTGAACGACGGCAAATGCGACGCCGAAGGCCGACTGTGGGCGGATGTGATGGTGAACGCGGGCGAGGACCGCACCCCGGGCAGCGGCGCGCTTTTCTGCGTGGAGCAGGGGGAAGTGGCGCAGCGGCTTCCCGGCATGACCATTCCCAACGGCATGGCCTGGGCGCCGGATGGCCGCACCTTTTACCATACGGACACCGTAACGGAAACCATCGACGCTTATGCCGTCGGCCCGGACGGGCTGGTCTCAGGCCGCCGGGCCGCCGTGGACCTGACGCAGGAACAGGGTTCGCCGGACGGCTTTTGCATTGACGCGGAGGGCATGCTGTGGGTCGCCATGTGGGGCGGTTACCAGGTGCTGCGCTGCGACCCCGCCACAGGCCGGGTGCTTCTGCGCCTTCCCTTGCCCGACTGGCACGTGTCCTGCTGCGCCTTTGGCGGCGAGGACCTCAACACCCTGTTCATCACCTCCGCCGCCCAAGGCCCAAACCCCGGCAGGCTCTTCGCCTGGGAGGCCCCGGTACGCGGCACATTGCCCCACGAGTACAAGCCATAAGGAGGCATCGTTTTGGAAACATCAAACAGCCCTCTTTTGCAGGGGGACCAGGGCGCGCTGAAGCGGGCGCTGTATAAATCCATGGGCTTTGACGACGACGCTTTGCGAAAGCCCATCATCGCCATCGTCAATTCCTACACCAACGCCACCCCCGGGCATGTGACGCTGAACCAGCTTTGTCAGGAGGTAGAGCGCGGCATTCAGGCGGCGGGGGGCACCGCCATGACCTTTGGCGTCATCGCGCCCTGCGACGGCATCGCCGAGGGCCACGACGGCATGCGCTACATTCTGCCCGCCCGGGACCTGATCGCGTCCTCCATCGAGTGCATGGTGCGTGCCCACCGGTTTGACGGCATGGTGCTGCTGGGTTCCTGCGACAAAATCGTGCCCGGCATGCTGATGGCCGCCGCCCGCCTGGACCTTCCCGCGCTGCTTTTAAACGCCGGGCCCATGCAGCCCGCCTGTTACAAGGGCAAGCATTACGACGGCAACATCGTGACCGAGGCCATTGGCTGGAAGCAGCGGGGAGAAATTACCGAAGAGGAGTTCCGCCGCATTGAAAACCTGGCGGAACCGGGCCCCGGTTCCTGCGCCATGCTGGGCACCGCCAACACCATGGGCTGCATGGCCGAGGCCATGGGCATGATGCTGCCGGGCTGCGCCACCATTCCGGCGGTGGCCGCCAAGCGGATGGCCGCGGGCTACGCCACGGGCCGGGCGGTGGTTCGCCTTCTGGAACAGGGCGTTACGGCCCGCAAGCTCATCACCCGGGAGAGCCTGGAAAACGCCATCAGCGTTTTGATGGGCATCGGCGGCTCCACCAACGCCATCATGCATTTGCAGGCCATTCACCGGGAGGCCGGGCTTTCCGACCTGCCCCTCAGCGCCTTTGACCAATTCAGCCGCCGGGTGCCCCAGGTGGCTTCCGTCTACCCCGCTTCCCCCCACGACATGGTGGACTTTGACGACGCGGGGGGCGTGCCCGCCGTGATGAAGGAGCTGGAGGACCTGCTGCACCTGGACGTGCCCGCCGCCAACGGGCAGGCCCTGGGCGACGTGCTGAAAACCGTGGAGCCAAGCCCTCGCCGGGACGTAATCCGCACCCGGCAGGAGCCCTTTTCGCAAACCGGAGGCGTGGCGGTGCTGTCCGGCAACCTGGCGCCTTTGGGGGCCGTCATCAAGCCGGCCGCCGTGCCCGCCCCGCTGTGGCGGTATACCGGCAAGGCCCGGGTGTTCCACAGCGAGCAGGAGGCCTGCCAGGCCATTCTGGCGGGCGAGGTGGCCCCCCACACCGCCGTGGTGTTGCGCTACGAGGGCCCCAAGGGCGGCCCGGGCATGCCGGAGATGTACCGCCCCATGAAATGCCTGGAGGGCATGGAGCTGTCCGATACCTGCGCCATTTTGACCGACGGGCGGTTCTCCGGCTCCAACCGGGGGCTGTTTGTGGGGCATATTTCCCCGGAGGCTTACGAAGGCGGCATCCTGGCGTTGGTGGAAGATGGGGACGCCATCCAGGTGGACATTGAAAAACGCCTGGTACACCTGGACGTGGACGAGGAAACCCTGGCCCGCCGCCGGGCCGGATGGACCCGGCCGGAAAAAAACATTCCGGCGGGATACCTGCGTACATACCAAAAAATCAGCAAATCCGCCGCCGAGGGCGCGGTGGTGGAGTAAAGGAGGACGTATATGTTTGCCTGGAACAATGACAGCGAGCTGTTCGCCATGATGAAAAAGGAGCTCTATTCCGCCGTGCTGGGCGATATCCTGGACAAGATGGGCCGCCTGCACCAGTTTTTGCCCTGGCGCATCCAGCCCATTGAGCAAAACATGGTGGTGGCGGGCCGGGCCATGACTGTGCTGGAGGCCGACGCCTTCGAGGAGCTTTCCAAAGGGCAGAATCCCATCATGCAAAAGCCTTTCGGCCTGATGCTGGAAGCGCTGGACGACCTGAAGGAAAACGAGGTGTACATCTGCACCGGCTCCTCCCCCAGCTATGCCCTGGTGGGGGAACTGATGTGTACCCGCATGCAGATTTTGGGGGCCGCCGGCGCGGTGGTGAACGGCTTTCACCGGGACACCAAGGGCATTTTGGAGCTGGGCTTTCCCTGCTTTTCCTATGGCCGCTACGCCCAGGACCAGGCCCCCAGGGGCAAGGTGATCGACTTCCGGGTGCCCATCGAAATCGAGGGCGTGCGGGTGAACCCCGGCGACATCGTGTTTGGGGACCTGGACGGCGCGCTGGTCATTCCCCGGGACATTGAAACGGAAGTGATTCAGCGGGCCTACGAAAAAGCCACCGGCGAAAAGACGGTGGCGGAGGCCATTCGGGCAGGGATGGGCGCGAAGGCTTCCTTTGAAAAGCACGGCATCATGTAGAAACGCGCGGGAGGCATGCATGCCCTAGGCGAGGGCGTCAAACGTGAAGCGGATGAACCGCTCCCGGGTTTCCCCCGGGCGCAGCAGGCACGCAGGGCTGCCGGGTAGCTCCTGGGGCTCCAGGGCCAGCGCGCAGGAAGGGGACGCGGTTCCCCCGCCCTTCAGGGCAATGCCCTCGTGCAGAAAGCCGCCGGTGTACAAAACCACCGCCGGGTAGTCTGTATACAGGCGAAGCCGCCGTCCGGAGGTTTCCTCCGCCAGGGTCACGGCGGGAATTGCCCCCTGTTGCGCGGCGGGGCGCAGCACAAAGGTGTGGTTGTATCCCCGGGCGACGCGCAATTGCTCGTCCTTAGGATGGGCCGCCATGGCCTCCGCCGGGGTTTGGGGGGCGCGAAAGTCAAAGGCCGTGCCCTCCACCGGGCGGGTTCCCAGGGGCAGGTGCTCGGCATCGTTTTCATATACGGCATCCGAGGCGATCTGCACCAGCTGCCCGTTGGCGGAACGGGCAAAGTCCCCGCTCAGGTTCCAATAGGCGTGGTTTGAAAGGTTCACCCAGGTAACGCGATCGGTGGTGGCCCGGAAGCGAATGAGCAAGCTGTTCTCCTTGGCCAGGGTATAGGCAACCGTGAACTGCCGGTTCCCCGGATAGCCGTCCATCCCATGGGGGGCAACTCGGCGAAAGACGCAATGGGTTCCGGCTTCATCCTCCCAGGGGCCTTCCGTTTCCCAGGGGGCAAAGGAAAGACCGCCGCCCCCATGCAGATGGTTTTTCCCATCGTTTTGGGTCAGCTGTATGCGGCTTCCTTCAATGGTAAGCATGCCCCCTGGAATCCTTCCCGCGCAGGGGGCCAGGGTAGCGCCCGCAAAGGTCTCGTCCCTGGGGGGCGGGGCAGCGGTTGGTTGGGACGCGGCCAAAGGCCGTGGCGCGGGCGACCCCGGAGGGCAGGGCAAGGCCCTGCCTAGCACCCGAAATTCCGCGCAGCGGAATGAAGTGCGTACCCGCGACGCGGCCAAAGGCCGTGGGGCGGGCTCCACAAAAAAGGCAATATTTGAAAAACGCCCTTGCCCGTCCGGCGTTACTACCTCCCGCAGGCTGGCGCCCACAGGGTCCAGGGTCACCCAAAGGCCGCCGGGGTTCCCCAAACGGATCAGCCCGTTATCCATCAAAGCTTCCATCTCTTTTCTCGCAAAGGCTTTCCGTCGTCCGCCACTTGCCCTGTGTTTCCGCCATTATACCCGGCCCGCTTTGATCCTGTATACAAACCCCATCCAAAAACGCAATTTTTCAAAACGAATGCGCAAATTCAGGTAAGACAGTCGACCTCGCGTGTGCTATACTGGGTTCAAATAAGCCTGCTACACGGAAGCGGCAACATTTGACAACACCCTGCGAACACCCGCGCAACGAAGGGAGCGGCATGGCAATTGAATAACACCTTGGAATTCTGCCATATCATCAAATACTTTCCCGGCGTGAAAGCCTTGGACGACGTCAGCTTTGTGGCAAACAGCGGCGAAGTACTGGCTTTTCTGGGGGAAAACGGCGCGGGCAAATCCACCCTGCTGAAAACCCTCAACGGCGATTACCAGCCCACCTCCGGGGAGTACCGCCTGGGCGGCGAACCCACCCACTTCCGCAATCCCCACGAGGCCATCGAGGCGGGGGTCAGCGTCATCTATCAGGAGCGCCAAATTCTGATGGAGCTTTCCGTAGCGGAAAACATCTTTCTGGGACGGATGCCCGCCAACCGCCTGAACGTGATCAACACCCGCAAGGCCAACGAAATGGCCGCGGAGATCATCGCGGACTTTGGCCTGCCCATTCACCCGGCCACCAAGGTGAAGGATTTGAGCATCGCCTACCAGCAAATGGTGGAGATCATGAAGGCGTACAGCCGCGAAAATTTGAAAGTCATCTGCTTTGACGAGCCCACCGCCAGCCTGAGCGATTCCGAAATCGAAAGCCTGTTTGCGGTCATCCGCAAGCTGAAGCGGGAAGGCAAAATCGTCATTTACGTATCCCACCGGATGAGCGAGATCCGGGAAATCGCCGACAAGGCCGCCATTTTTAAGGACGGTCGGTATGTGGCCACGGTGAGCATCGCGGACGTCAGCGACCAGGAAATGATCCGCCTGATGGTGGGCCGGGACCTGGGCGATATCTATTCCTCCCTGGACCGGGACAAGACCGTGGGCGCGCCGCTTTTGGAGGTGAAGCACCTTTCCTCCTACTATGTGGAGGATGTGTCCTTCACCCTGCACGCGGGCGAAGTGCTGGGCTTTTCCGGGCTGGTGGGCGCGGGCCGCACCGAGGCCATGCGGGCCATCATCGGCGCGGACAAAATGCTCTCCGGCGAGGTTCTTTTGGAAGGCAAGCCCATCCACTGCAAAAGCCCCCGGGACGCCATGCGCCACGGCATCGTGCTGGTGCCGGAGGACCGGAAAACCCAGGGCATCCTTTCCAACCTGGACGTGGGGGCCAACATCAACATCTCCTTGCTGGACCAGCATTCCAACCGCCTGGGCGTTTTGGATACCCGGGCCGAGCAGGAAGTGGCGGACAAAAGCATCAAGGATTTCAACATCCGCACGCCCTCCTCGGAAAAGCGGATCGTGGAGCTTTCCGGCGGCAACCAGCAAAAATGCATCGTGGCCCGCTGGATGTGCACCCAGCCCAAGGTGCTGATTCTGGACGAACCCACCAAGGGCATCGACGTGGGCGCGAAATCGGAATTTTATCGCATGATCTGCGAATTTGCCAAGCAGGGCCTGGGCGTGATCCTCATCTCCTCCGAACTGCCCGAGGTAATCGGCCTTTCGGACCGGGTGATGGTGATGCGGGCCCGCAAGGTGGCGGGCGAGGTGCCCCGGCAGGAGGCCACGGAGGACCGGCTGCTGGAGCTTGGCATGATGGATAACGAAGCGGCGATGAAAAACGCCGAACACGTTGGAGGAAATGAAGCATGAAAAAGACCAAACGCATCATCGGCGGCGACAAGCTGATCCTCATCGCGGCCATTGTGGTGGTGACAGCACTTTTTACCGTACTGAACCATAACTATTTCAGCGTCGCCAACCTGGTGAATATCCTGGTGGCGTCCTCGTTGGTGGGCCTGGTGGCCATCGCCCATACCTATCTGATCATCGCCGGGCAAAACGACCTGTCCCCCGGTTCGGTGGCGGCTTTCTCCGGGGTGCTGGCGGCCATGCTGGTTTCCAGCGGCACCAGCCTTGTGGTGTCCTTCCTCATCACCATTGTGGCGGGCGCGGTCATCGGCCTGTTCAACGCCTTTATGGTGAACCGCATCAAGCTGCAAGCCTTCATCGCCACGCTGGTCACCCAGTCCATCGTTCGGGGCTTTGCCTACATCCTGTGCGGCGGCAAGCCCATTGCCATCGGCAACAAGGACTTCATCGCCCTGGGCAAAATCCGCTTCCCCGACCTTAGCCCCATGGGTTCGGATTTTTTGGGCCTACCTCTTGCGGTGTGGATCATGCTGGTGGCCTTTATCATCTTTGGCTTTATTCTGAGCAAAACCAAGTTCGGCCGCAGCGTGTACGTCATTGGCGGCAACCAGGACGCGGCCCGGCTGGCGGGCCTGCATCCCCAAAGGATCGTTACCATTTGCTTCATGATGATGGGCATGATGTGCGCCGTGGGCGGCATCGTGTTCGCGGCCCGGATGAACTCCGGCCAGCCCGCCGCCAACGTGAACCTGGAGTTTGACGCCATCACCGCGGTTATTTTGGGCGGCGTGTCCTTCTCCGGCGGCGTGGGCACCATGGGCGGCACCATCCTGGGCGTGCTGTTGATTCAGGCGTTCAACACCGGCCTGACCATGGTGCAGATCGACTCGTTCTGGCAGTTTGTGGCCCGGGGCGCGCTGCTCTTCTTCGCCCTTGCCACCGACTATCTGCGCAAGGAAAACCACGCCCGCCAGCTTTTGGAAGCCAGCAAGCGCAACGGGTAAGCCTTCCCCTTTCGTTGAATGGTTGTCCCTTTCCCAGTGCTTATGCCGAGAAATCGGCGTAACAATAAAATTTAGGAGGACATGTACATGAAAAAGGTTCTTGCTTTGATCCTGGCTCTGGCTCTGGTTCTGGCTGCCACCTCGGCTCTGGCCGAAGGCGTGATCTACGGCATCTATAAGGCCGGTGATCAGACCTGGTTCATCGATGAAGGCGCCGCCGCCAAAGCCGCCGCCGAAGCCGCCGGTTACACCTTCGTGTATGCCGATGCGAAGATGAGCCCCGAAGAATACCTGAAGATCATCGACACCGCCATTGCCGACAAGGCCGTGGGCATCGTGACCTGCATCCCCGACCAGACCCTGTCTCAGGCTGTGGTGGACAAGCTGGCCGAAGCCAAGATCCCCGTTGTGGCCGCTGACGACGCGCTGCAAACCGCTGACGGCACCAAGCTGGCCCCCTGGGTTGGCATCAACGCCTATGTCATCGGCGAAGCCAATGGCGCCTGGATTGCGGACTATGCCAAGACCAACAACCTGGTGACCGACGCCGAGTGCGGCCTGCTGCTGATGACCATGGATACCGTTTCCTCCTGCGTGCCGCGGGCGGAGGGCGAGTATGCCAAGTTCACCGAGCTGTGCCCCGAGTTTGACGTAAACAAGATCTGGCGCGCCGACTATGACGGCACCACCGAAAAGGGCAACAACGCGGCCGCCGCTGTGATCACCGCTCATCCGGAAATCAAAAAGTGGCTGGTGACCGGCGCCAACGAAGAAGGCTGCGTCGGCGCTCTGCGCGCTCTGGAATCCGCCGGTTTGGACGCCAATGCCTGCGTGGTGGGCCTGGGCGCCTACATGGCCAAGGACGAGTGGAAGAAGGAAGGCCCCAACGCCATGAAGGCTTCCGCCTACTTCTCCGCCGAGCTGGTTGGCCGTGGTTCTGTGGAAACCCTGCTGAAGATCGTGGGCGGCGAAGAAGTGCCCATGGAAACCGCTGTGGACGCCATCGTTGTGACCCCCGAAACCTACAAAGACGTGATGGGCGCCGCTGCCGAATAACGCGTGTCGCAAAAGTGGCATACGCCACTTTTGCGAGTTTACGGCAACTGTTGGCGCTGACGCGCAAACGCCCGCCCCACCGGCAAAGCCGGTGGATACGATTTCACTTGGAGGGACTTCGGCCCCTCCAAACCTCTCTGAACCACGGGGCTGCCGCTTTTGAAAAGCGGCAGCCCCTTTTTTGGGTTTTGTGATCCGTTTCTTCCCCCTTTGACCGCGTGAAGCGCGGTCAAAGAAAGGGGTTTGGGGGCATGACCCCAAGCGGGGTTTTAGGGGCGGCAGCCCCTAACGTCCCCGTCCCTCGTCCCCGTCCCGCGTACCCGGCCCTCGGCCCCCTGCCCCCCGCCCCAACCCCGCCATCCCCCCCAGTGGGGACACCAGCGGCGGGAAACAGGCGACCCACAGGAAAGTGGTGCCGAAAATGACAAAAC
>JAVBTE010000028.1:0-16033 GCA_031556335.1 Eubacteriales bacterium
GTAGAGCAGTAGACTGAAAATCTACGTGTCGGTGGTTCGATTCCGCCCCAAGGCACCATGTGTGCGGTAGTAGCTCAGTGGTAGAGTGCCACCTTGCCAAGGTGGATGTCGCGAGTTCGAATCTCGTCTACCGCTCCACACGGTGCCATAGCCAAGCGGTAAGGCGAAGGTCTGCAAAACCTTTATTCCCCGGTTCAAATCCGGGTGGCACCTCCATCTTGCCTCCCCTATGGTCAACACAATGGAGCCCTCGCTGAAAGGCGGGGGTTTTGTTGTTTGGGGCGTCAAAAACGGGTGCTATTTGTGTCTACTTGGGCCTTTCAAGGTAGTTTTTGGATAATTGCGATACACATCCGTCAAAATGTAATTTTGGTTTTACGGCCTATATCCCGTAAAAGAGCCTTTTTTGGCACCACCCGGAACTGAACCAGGGCTTTTTAGGGAAAGGGTGGGTGCACCCAGTCTACGGTATGGCCACGATTTGAAAATGGGAAATTGGGATTGGCAAAAAACTAACGATGTGGCGCAAAATACGTCTATTAGAATGCAATAACCCTATCCACGATTTGATGCTAAGGAGAGGAAAGGCATTGAGGTCGTTGGGTCTTGGGCTGTTTTCGAGATGCTTCTGTAAGCCTTTTTACTTTCTTGTTTCAAAATGTCTTTGTGGTGAGAAGGGGAAATGGGTAATAGTAGGGAGTATATTGCATGGTTTGAACCAATTGATCTGCGGATACGATACCGCCAGCCACAACTTCCGAGAAGTCAGTTTTTGTTCCCAGTCCATGATAAATCCTCCTTTTGTTCTTCGGTTCCTTTGCTCTTCGCCAAGCCCGTGATCATGCCGGCATCTCCGACTTTGGCTTGATGAACTTCACAACGGCGGCGGCAGACCAATTCGCGGCAGCCTTGTACGCTTCAATCGCCTCGTCCGGCACGCACAGCCCGCCCAGCTTGTTGATCGAGCTAAGCGAACCCAACAGGTGGATATCTATTACAACTTCGGTGTGGGTATGCTGGAATTGGACAAGTGCCCTCCAACCGAGAACCCAACTTGTGAACATGAAGAAACGGCATAATGCCTGTGAGAGCCACTATGCCGCTCTAATTGCAAGATTCTACGATATCACACTTCAACTGATGATGGGTCCAGGGCGATAGCCCTGGGCAGGGTTTTAGGGGCGCAGCCCCTAACGTCCCCCTGTCCCCGTCCGTCCCGCCTACTCGGCCTTTTCAAAGCGCACGGTGAGGTTGTAGTTCTCCCGGGCGGCGTCCTCAAACACGGTCATCAGCCGGGGAAGGTATTCGATCATTTTGCCCTGCGGGCTGGCGGGGTAGCGAAGGGTAAGGGAAAGGGCGTCGGTGGCGGCGGTCAGTTCGTCATAGAGGGCGTCCAGGTTTGCGCCGTAATAGAAGGGGAGATCAAGTTGCTCTTTCAAGTAGACGTGCAGAGCCTTCTTTTCCTCAAAGGGCGTGATGTCCAATGTGATTTCCCGCATGGTGCGCCTCCTGATCAATACAGTTGCTCAAAGGATTTGTGGTTATCCGGAGAGTAATAGATGAGCCCGTCGCTGGAAAAAACGATGCGTTCTTTTCCGCGCTTGCCGTTTTGGGTGTTCACGTCGCACTCTTTCCATGTGCGGCCTTTTGCGTCCGGCAGCAAACCTTCCCGGTTGCCGAAGGCGTCGCCGCCGATGGCGCACCCGGGGGCCACATGGCCCAGGTTGTCCTTCTTGTTGGACCAGCCCAGCTGCCCTGCCTGGCTTTTGGTGAGGTAGTTTTTGGGCAGGGTTCCGTACAAGTGCAGGTAGGCGGCCACGTCCTCGGCCCCGGTATACTCGCCCTGAGGCTGGAGGCTGGCGCTTGCGCCTGTCGCCGGCGGGGCGTCCGTGACAAGCACCTGGGTGAAGGTGTTGTAATGGTCGCCGGAGTAGAAGATGAGGCCGTCCGGGGAGAACACGATGCGCTTGCCGCCCCGGTAGCCGCCTTCAAAATCAATGTCGCATTCCGTCCACTGGTGGGTTTTGCCGTCGGGGGCCTTTACGTTGCCCTCATAGTTGCCAAACCGGTCGCCGCCGATGGAACAGCCGGGGGCCACCTCATGGAGGTTGCCTTCGCGGTTGTTCCAGCCCAGGGCTTCGGCCTGCCGCTTGGTGAGAAAGTTTCCGGGCAGCTTGCCAAAGGCGCTGAGATACACGGCCACCTCCTCCATGGAGGAATAGAAGCCGTCCTCGGTGACGGGGTAGTCGGCCGCGTTCACCTGGATGGGCCCGCGTGCGGCCAGTGCGCCGCTGAAGGCCAAAAACGCGGCGGTCAGGGCCGTCAGCAGGGAGGCCAGCCTTTTTGCGCGGAGGAATCTCATCAGTTGCGTCGCCCCTTTCGTGGTCAGGGTAAAAGAATGGGGTTGGACCAGGCGCTTTTGCCCTTGCTGTCGATCAGCTGGCAGCGCACAAAGGTTTCGCCGGAATTGGCCCGCAGATCGTACACAGCCTCGGTTTGGCCTTGCTTTACGATGCAGCGCCCTTCGGCCCACACCAGGTTGCTGTAAAAGATGACGGTATCCGCCGGGGAGCAGCGCAGGGTAAGATAGCCGTTTTCCAGGGTGAGCTGCTCAAAGCGGGGCCCCTGGCTGGCATAAAAGCGGCCCTCGTCCAGGGCGCGGAGAAGCCCTTCCTGGGTGAGCTCGTCCGCCTGCACCATGGTAAAGCTTCGGCCCGCCTCGCCGTTATAGCCGTGGGAATCGTCGGAGGCCACAAAGCGGAACGGGCAGCCATGGGCGGCGGCCACATCCAAAAGGGAGCTGGAATCCGCCCGGTCCCCATTCCAGGGAATGGTGGACACGGAATTGTAGATCTCCGCCGCGGTCACATCTCTGAGGGCGGACAGGGTGCCAAGGGTGTTCAGGGACCATGCGGGATGGGCCAAAATGGCCCGGCCCCCGTGGGCGCGCATGTCCTGGATGGCGGCCTGGGGCCCCTGGCGGTAGACGCGACTGTCGGCGTAGGCCGCGTCCATGCCAATGCCGATGATGTGCAAAGCCTCCGAGGGCAGCATATAGTCCATCTCCATGCCGGAGAGAACCAGCATGTTCCCTTCCATATGGGTGGGCGGGGACAGCCTGCGGTGGTCGGTAATGGCCAGGAAATCATAGCCCAATACGCGGTACAGGGAGATGACGTCCTCGGGAGGGAGTTCTCCGTCGCTAAGGGTGGTGTGGCAGTGCAAATTGCCCTTGTAAAAAGGTTTTCCCTCCTGAAACAGGTTCATGGAGTCCCTCCTTTTGGTTTTCGCGCGCCCATCCATTATAGCCTTCCCCCGGGGAATTTGCAAGGTTGGGCGAGGGGAAAACAAAGGCGGTCAGCAGGAGGCAAGCTCGTCCAGCAGCGTTTCGATTTGCGCGCCGAGGGCTTCGGCGCAGCGCAGGTAGGTTTCCACGGGGCCGCCAAAAGGATCGGGAACGGGGCTTGGGAAGGAACGAACGGGCAGGTTTGGGAACCGGGCCCGAAGGGCCTCCGCGTGATTTGGCGTCATGGCCACCACCAGGGAAACGCCGCTGAGCCGTTCGGCCGTCAGGCCCCGGGCTCGGTGGGAAGCCAAAGAAAGCCCCCGGGCGGCCATAGCGGCCTTCGCCCCCTGGGACGCGGTTGCGCCTTCCTCGGCGAACAGCCCCGCGGAGGTGGCCGCCACAGCCAGGCCCCGCTGCCGGGCCTGGTGGTTGAAAAGGCATTCGGCCATGGGGCTGCGGCAGGTGTTTCCCGTGCAAAGAAAGAGAACCTTCTTCATGGCGTTTCCTCCTGGTTCGCGTCCAGCACCTGAAAAGAAGCGGCGCGGCTGAGCCGGTTCATAATGGCAAGCCCCACGCCCGTGGGGGGAAGCACTTCGCAAAGGGCCAGGTCGATTTGCTCCTCGTCCATTTGCCGAAGAACGCTGAAAAGCGACCGGGCCACGGTTTCCGGGGCGTTCAGGCTGCCGATGGAGATCGCCTGGGCATCCTCATAGAAGGGCAGGTGTTCCTGAAAAGCCAAAATGCGAACCCGCTTGCCCTGGGAAAGGGCGGCGCGGTAGTTTTTCAGGCAGCAGTCGCGCACATTTTCCGGCCTGCCCCGCACCAGCAAAAGCTGCCCCCCCGGCGCGTAATGGCGGTACATCATGCCCGGGGACAGGGCCTTTTCGCCTTCCCGCAAAGGCCGCAGCACGGTGTCCGACACGCTCAATTCCGGCAGAACGGTCAAAAGCATGTCCGGGGTGACGCCGCCGGGGCGCAGCACTGTTGGTACCGGGGCGGTCATGTCCACCACAGTGCTTTCCAGGCCCACCTGGCAGGGGCCCCCGTCCAGAATCAGGGGGATTCGGCCTTCAAAATCGTGCAGCACATGGGCGGCGGCGGTGGGGCTGGGCCTGCCGCTGAGGTTGGCGCTGGGGGCGGCGATGGGCACGCCGGCAAGGCGCAGCACGTCCCGCATGACCGGATGGGCGGGAATGCGGATGGCCACACTTAAAAGCCCCGCGTTCACCACGGGGGGAATGCAATCCTTCTTTTGCAAAAGCAGGGTCAGCGGTCCGGGGGAAAAGGCGCGAAAAAGGGCCCTGGCGGCTTCTGTTAGATGGCAGAGAGGCTCGGCGGCGGCCATGTCCGGCACATGCAAAATGAGCGGGTTGTCCGCCGGGCGGCCCTTGGCGGTGAAGATGGCGCGAACCGCGCTTTCATCCAGCCCGTTGGCCCCCAGGCCGTAGACCGTTTCCGTGGGCAGGGCCACCAGCCGGCCTTCCAGCAGCAGCTTCGCCGCCTGATGAAGGGCCTCGGGGGTGGGGGATAGCACCTGGGTTTTCATTCCTGCGCATCCCCCAGTTCTTTCAGCTTTTCCGCTTGCTCCGCCAGGAGCAGCGCGTCGATCACCTCGTCCAGATCGCCGTCCAGAATGTCCTCAATGCAATACAGCGTCAGGCCGATGCGGTGGTCCGTCACCCGACCCTGGGGGAAATTATAGGTGCGGATGCGCTCGCTGCGGTCGCCGGTGCCGATCTGGCCCTTGCGGTGGGCGGCATAGGCCGCGTCCTTTTCCTCCCGCAGTTTGTCGTACAGGCGGCTTTTCAGCACCCGCATGGCCTTGTCACGGTTTTTGATCTGGCTTTTCTCATCCTGGCAGGTCACCACCAGGCCCGTGGGCAGGTGGGTGATGCGCACCGCGCTGTCCGTGGTGTTGACGCACTGGCCTCCGTGGCCTGTGGAGCGGTACACGTCGATGCGCAGGTCGTTTGGGTTGATGGTGATTTCCACATCCTCGGCCTCGGGCAGTACGGCCACGGTGCAGGTGCTGGTGTGGATACGCCCGCCGGACTCCGTGGAGGGCACCCGTTGCACCCGGTGCACGCCGCTTTCGTATTTCAGGCGGCTGAAAGCGCCGTTCCCGCAGATGCTGAACACCGCTTCCTTCACGCCGCCAAGCTCCGTCATGTTGTAGTTGACAGGTTCCACCCGGAAGTGATGGCGCTCGGCATAGCGGGTGTACATGCGCAAAAGAAGCGCGCCAAACAAGGCGGCTTCGTCGCCCCCCGCGCCCTGGCGAATCTCCATCACCACGTTGCGCTCATCGTCCGGGTCTTTGGGCAATAGCAGCAGCTTCAGTTCCTGCTCCTGGCGTTCCTGGGTTTCGGCAAGGGCTTCCAGCTCATCCTGGGCCATGGCGGCCATGTCGGGCTGGGCCAGCAGCTCTTTCGCCTCGCGAATTTGCGCCAGGGTTTCCTGATAGCCTTGGTAGGCGTGTACGGAGGGTTCCAGGGCGGCGTGCTCCTTCAAAAGCCGCTGCCAAAGGGCCTGGTCGGCAATTACGTCCGGCTGGCTTACCGCCTCGGAAAGCTCCTGGTACCGGCCGATGATCCAATCGAATTTTTCAAACATATAGCCCGCTCCTTTGCTTGCTTTTTTTCAAGAAAAGGCGCGGTCGCTACGTGGGAAACGAGGCCCTGTGAACGCACACCACCCGGTCTTTGCCGGAAAGGTCGGCATGCACCGTGGGGGCCGCAAAGCCCTCCTGGGCCGCAAAGAGCTCGCAAACCTGGGATGCCTGGGTGTCGCCGATCTCCACGCACAAAAGGCCCCCGGGCTGAAGCCGAGAGGCGGCCCCGGCGGCGATGGCACGGTAAAACCGAAGGCCGTCCGCGCCGCCGTCCAGGGCCAGCAGGGGTTCGCGCAAGACTTCCGCCTGGAGGGTTTTGCAGGCTTCGCTTTCAATGTAGGGCGGGTTGGACACGATCAGATCAAAGCGCTCCTTTGGGACGGGCGACCACAGGTCGCCCTGCAAAAACCGGATGGGGAGGCCCAGGCGTTCGGCGTTTTCCCGGGCCAGGGCCAATGCGTCCGGGCTGACGTCCGTCGCGGTGACCTGGGCCGCCGGGCATTCGTGTTTCAGGGCCATGGCAATGGCTCCGCTGCCGGTGCACAGGTCCAGCGCCCTTGGGGCGGCCAGGCGGGACAGAAAAGAAAGGGCCAGCTCGCACAGGGTTTCCGTTTCCGGGCGGGGAATCAGGGCCCGGTCGTCCACGGCAAGGGTCAGGCCATAAAAGCCCTGCTCCCCAAGCAGGTACTGCAAAGGTTCCCTGGAAGCGCGCGAAAGCAGGAGCGACGCAAAATGCTGCTCCTGCTGTAAAGTCAGTTCCTGGGCGCTGCATAGCGGCAGGGAAAGCCGGGGAATGCCGCACACGTGGGAAAGTAGCAGCGCCGCGTCCAGTGGGGCGTCCGGCACGCCGGCGGAGGCAAGGGCCTGGACGGCCCCGGCAAGGGCATGGTGAATGGTCATGAAGGCTCAGGTAAGGGGCGAAGGATCGCCCGGGTCAACGGTCTCGGCGGCGTCGGCGGGTTCACCGGCAGCGGCTTCGCCGCCTTCCGGGCGCTGATACGTCGGGTCGCTGCACCGGTAGTCGGTCAGCACCGCGTAGCCCTCCGGCGTGTAGGTAACCCCATGGCCTTCCTCCGGCATGCCGTGAAGCGCCACGTTCATGGATACGATGGCCACCTCCACCATGTCGTCCGTAGGGGGTTTGGTGGTAAGGCGCTGCATTTGCATGCCGGGCCAGCGCAGGGCGCGGACCAAGGGGCTGTTGTGGTGGGCCAGGCTTTTGAGGGCCTCGTAGCTGATGCCCGCCACAATGGGCAGCAGGGCCAGCCGGCTTAACAGCCGCCAGAGGTAGACATTGCCCTGGTAGCCGAAAACCGTGAAGAGGGCGATGGAAATGACAAATACGATCAGCAGAAAGCTGGTGCCGCACCGGGGATGCAGCGTGCTGAACCCCTGGGCGTTTTCCGGGGTGAGAGGCAGGCCGTTTTCGTTGCAGTACACGGTTTTGTGCTCCGCGCCGTGGTACTGGAAGGTGCGGCGCACATCGGGCACCTTGGCGCAAAACAGAATATAGCCGATCAAAATGAGAATGCGCAAAACGCCGCTGAGCAAATTGATGAGCCAATTCATTTGGGGATCAGTCCAAAAGCTTTTCAAAAGCCGGGCGAACAGCTCGGGCACCACAAAAAACAGCCCGATGGACAGCACCACCGCCAGCACGATGGCCACGCCCATCACAATTTTATCAATGCCTTTGCCCAGCTTTTTGCTGAGCCAAAGCTCAAACTTTGTCGGCTCCTCGTCCAGCATGCCCAGCATTTCCGTGCTTTGCTGCAGGGTGCGCATGCCCATGGAAAGCATGGTGACCATGTTGACAATGCCCCGCACAAAGGGCCAGCCCATCCAGGGGTTCTTTTCCGCCGGGGAATGGTAGGCGCTGCGTTTCACCACGATGGTTTGGTCCGGGCGGCGAACGGAAACCGCGATGGCATCCGGCGCTTTCATCATCACGCCTTCCATCACCGCTTGCCCGCCGATATCAACCCGCTTGACGGAATCTTCTTTTCCTTTGATCATATAGCGAGGTTCCTTTCCGCCGCCAAAAAGGCGGTCAACCTTTTAACTTCTACATCGGCACGGATTTTCCTGCCGGAGACGCGATGGAAGGGTTTGCCGGAAACGGCAATGAAAAAGGGCGGCGGCATCTTTGCCACCCGCCCTTTTCATACACGGCTTACTCCATGTTGAAACGCTTTTTGAAGCGATCCACGCGCCCGCCGCTGTCCACCAGCTTTTGCTTACCGGTAAAGAACGGATGACACTTGGAGCAAATTTCGACCTTCAACTCCGGTTTGACGGAGCCGGTTTCGAACGTCTCACCGCACACGCAACGAACGGTAGACTTGCCATATTTCGGATGGATCTTTTCTTTCATGCATTTTCACCTCTTTTGCGCATGCTGTATGGGCGATAAAACCGCAAAATGTATTTTATCATACCGGTACGGCGATTGCAAGTGTTTTCTTGCAAAATGGAGTGCCCAAATAGCGCGCTTTATGATTAATATGGAAATGAGAAAAGAAACAATAGACGAAGCCAAACGGTGCCCAAGATGCGGACGGATGGAAAATCAAATCAATAAGGGATACAATCGATCAGGTACACAACGCTGCATGTGTAAGGAATGCGGTGTTGCCTATACCATCAGCGAAAAAAACAGAGAGTCTTCCGAAGAAACACAGTCGCTGGCAATAAAGATGTTCTATTCGGGAGTGTGCGGTCGTGGTGTTGGGAAGATTTTGGGAATGAACAAGGCGAATGTGTATAACTGGATAAAAAAACGAAGTGACTGTGGGAAACTTTTCTGAAATTTTCGAACCGGATGAGTTGTACTGGTTCATAAAGCGCAAGCCACGCACAAAACACGTGAAAATGTCTGCTTTCTGACGATGGTAAGCCGTGAACCGCGGCAAATAGTCGGGTTTGACGTCGCGTTGGACAAATCGCCTATCCAAATTCAAAACATGGTTGACAATGCACCGCCCGCCTCAAAATATTGTACCGATGGTTATTTAGGGTACTCTCGGAACCCTTCCCGGTTGGAGGTTCGCCAGGTCAGGTCATGATGTTCGGGACAGACATAAACGTTTCGCTCCGGATCGTACCGGAAGCGATATTTCCCCAGGGGTTCTCCCTTGTGGGTATGGCGGCAGTACCCCACAACAGGCTGGATTCCTTGGGTTTTGATTTGGTGACAAGCGGGAGCGGTGTGGTATCCAGCGTCCACTCCCATGTATTTGGGCAAGAACCCAAGCCTGTTTTCCATATCATTCAAAATATCATTGATTGGGTCTGCATCATTGATGTTGGCCGGGGTAATGCGTACATTCACCACAATGTTTGTTTGGCTGTCCACGGTTCGGTGCTCGCTGTAATGGAACCCATCCGGCTTCCCATCCCGATTGAGCTGGCCGCTGTCCGGGTCGCTTTTTCTTTTTTGCCTCGTGGTGAGTTGTTTTGGATAGCTGTCACTGTCTCGGTCAAAAGACTTCTTCCCCACCTGCTCCCGCTCCTTTGCAACAGCGGCGTCCAGATCCTCCGGATAGGCCTTGGGCGTTCGTTCCACAGTAACGGTTTGTTTCTTGTACTTGTTGCCTTTGGCTTTCACATGGGTGGAGTCCGTATACAAAATAGCGCCTCCAACCAAGCTCTTTGCCATGGCTTGCCGCAGGATCTCGTTGAATATCTGCTCTGGAAATGGTTGTCCCGGAACCGGCGTTTCCGATTCACGCTCAGGGTGGTCGCGTCCGGTGCTCTTTCTGTCACATTCAGACCACAAAACCATTTGTAGGCAATGTTGTAGTTGATCTCTTCTTCCAGCCGGCTCTCCGAGCGGATACCCTAGAGATATCCCACAAGCAGCATGCGGAACAGAATTTCCGGTTCAATGTCCGGGCGCCCATTGTTTTCGATGTACAAGGGCGCGCAAACCTTCCGGATCAAGGAAAAGTCTGCGCGTTGGTCGATGCGCCGCAGCAAATGTTCTTGCGGGATCATCTGCTCGATGATCACCAATTCGGCGGACTGCTGCTTCTCATGATTCTTTTGTAGCATCATGATCACCTACACATGATTCTTTTCCTTATACATTCGACATTTGGACCCTTTTCTCTTGCTTTTTTCTTCTGTTTTCTTATATTGAAATGACCGCCGACGTTACCGCTGTCGGCGGTCTGAGCCTCCGGCCAACGTCAGAGGCTGTTGTTTATATATGATATGAATTGTCTTGGTCGCGCGCAGCGCGGCCAATATTGGGTCCAGGGCAAAGCCCTGGCGGGGTGCAGGGGCGGCGCCCCTGCGTCGTTCCCCCGTCCCCGTCACGCCGTCTTTTCAAACTGGGCGCTGTACAATTCGGCGTAGAAGCCGCCTTTGGCCAGCAGTTCGTCGTGCTTGCCCTGTTCCACGATGTCGCCATCCCGCATCACCAGGATGAGGTCCGCGTCGCGAATGGTGGAAAGCCGGTGGGCGATCACAAAGCTGGTGCGGCCCTTCATCAGTTCATCCATGCCCTTTTGAATGCGGATCTCCGTGCGGGTATCCACAGAGCTGGTGGCCTCGTCCAGGATCATGATCTTGGGATCGGCCAGCACGGCCCGAGCGATGGTCAAAAGCTGTTTCTGACCCTGGGAAATGTTGCTTGATTCCTCGTTCAGCTCCATTTGGTAGCTGCCCGGCAGGGTTTTGATGAAGTGGTTGGCGTGGGCGGTTTTGGCGGCCTCCACCACTTCCTCGTCGGTGGCGGACAGGCGGCCGTAGCGGATGTTCTCCTGAATGGTGCCGCCAAACAGCCAGGTATCCTGCAGCACCATGCCAAACAGCTGGCGCAGCTCGCCCCGGTCAAAGTCGCGGATGTCGTGGCCATCCACCCGGATGGCGCCGCCGGTCACGTCGTAAAAGCGCATCAGCAGCTTGACCATGGTGGTTTTGCCCGCGCCCGTGGGGCCCACAATGGCCACCTTCTGGCCGGGCTGAATGACGCAGCTGAAATCGTTGATGATGGTATGGTCAGGGTTGTAGCCAAAGCGCACATGGTCGAAGGTGACCTGCCCCGAAATGCCCTGGATGGACACGGGGTTTGGCGCCGATTGCTCCTCCTCCGGCTCTTCCAGAAACTCGAACACCCGCTCGCTGGCGGCCACGGTGCTTTGCAGCACGCTGGCGATTTGCGCCACCTGGGCAATGGGCTGGTTGAAGGAGCGCACATACTGGATGAACGCCGAGATATCGCCCACGGTGATGGTGCCCACCGCCGCGTAGGCCGCGCCCAGCACCACGGCGGCCACATAGCCCAGGTTGCCGATAAAGTTCATGATGGGGTGCATCAGCCCGGAAAAGAACTGCGACTTCCAGGCGGAATGGAACAGCTGCTTGTTGGTTTCATCAAAGGTCTTTGTCACGTCGTCCTGGGCGTTGAAGGCCTTCACCACCACGTGGCCGGCAAACACTTCCTCCACCTGGCCGTTCACGTTCCCAAGGTACGTCTGCTGGCCCACAAAATACTTCTGGCTGCGCTTCATGGTGAAGCTCATCAGAAACATGGAAATGGGCAGGATGGCCAGGGCCACCAAGGTCATTTGCCAGCTGATGGACAGCATCATGATCAAAACGCCGATGGCGCTGGCCACGGAGGACACGATCTGGGACAGGCTCTGGTTCATGTTCTGCCCCAGGGTGTCCACGTCGTTGGTGACCCGGCTTAGTACCTCGCCGTGGGTGGTGTGGTCAAAATAGCTCATGGGCAGGCGGTGTACCTTGGCGGCCAGCTGCTTGCGCAATTCGTAGCTCACCTTTTGGGAGATGCCGCTCATCACAAACCCTTGCAAAAAATTAAGCAGGGCGCTGACCAGGTACAGCCCGAACAGCCACCAAAGCAAAGAGCCGATCACCCCGAAATCGATGCCGGGGCCGCCGCTGATTTTGCCCATGATGCCCTTGAACATCTCTGTGGTGATGGCGCCCATTCTTTTGGGGCCCACCACGCCGAACACCGCGCCCCCAGTGGACAGAAGCACCACCAGCAGCAGGCTCCAGCGGTACCCGGCCAGATATTTCAGCAGCTTGCCAAAGGAACGCTTAAAATCCTTGGGTTTCTCCCCCGGGCCCATGGGGCCGTGGCCCGGGCCGCCCATGGGAGCGCGACGAACGGGTTTGCTCTGTTTATTTTGCATGGTCCAGTTCCTCCTTTGACAGCTGGCTGGTGGCAATTTGCTGGTACACCTCGCAGGTTTGCATCAGCTGGGCATGGGTACCCTTGCCCACCAGCTTGCCCTCGTCCAGCACCAGGATCTGCTCGGCGTTCATCACCGTGGAAATGCGCTGGGCCACGATGAGCATGGCGGCCTCCCGGGTCACCTTGCCAAGGGCGGAACGCACAGCCACATCCGTTTTGAAGTCCAGGGCGGAGAAGCTGTCGTCAAAGATGTAGATTTCCGGGTCTTTGGCAATGGCCCGGGCAATGGAAAGCCGTTGCTTCTGCCCGCCGGAAACGTTAGCGCCGCCTTGGGCGATCTCGTTTTCATAGCCGCCTTCCCGCTCCAGCACAAAGCCTTCGGCCTGGGCGATTTGCGCGGCCTCCCGCATCTGTTCCTCGGGAATATCGGTGGAGCCAAAGGTGAGGTTTTCCGCCACGGTGCCGGTAAACAGCACGCCCTTTTGGGGCACGTAGCCGATCCGGTCCCGCAGGTCCGTGAGGGACACATCCCGCACATCCACGCCGTCCACCAGAATTTGCCCCTCGGTCACATCAAAGAACCGGGGAATCAGGTTGATCAGGGTGGACTTGCCGCTGCCCGTGCCGCCCAAAACGGCGGTGGTCTGGCCCGGCAGCGCGGTGAAGGAGATGTGGCTGAGCATATCGGCCTCGGCGCCGGGATAGCGGAAGCTGACGTCCCGGAACTCCACCACGCCCCGCATGCCTGGCGCGAAAGCCTTGGGCTGGGCCGGATCGGTCACGGAGATGTCGGTATCCAAAATTTCCTGCACACGCTTGGCCGCCACGGACGCCCGGGGCAACATCACGCTGACCATGGAAATCATCAGGAACGCCATGATGATCTGCATGGCGTATTGAATAAAGGCCATGATATCGCCAATTTGCAGCGCACCCTCTTCCATGCCGTGGGCGCCCACCCACATAATGAGGATGGCGACGCCGTTCATCACCAGCATCATCAGGGGCATCATGCCGCTCATCAGCCGGTTCACAAACAGCTGGGTTTTTTGCAGCCGCATGCTGGCCTCGTCAAAGCGCTCCTCCTCCCGCTTTTGGGTGCAGAAAGCGCGAATCACCGGCAGGCCCGTAAGGGTTTCCCGCATCACCTGGTTCACCTTGTCGATCAGGCCCTGCATGCGCTTGAACCGGGGCATGGCCAGGGACATAAGCGTCAGCACGATGCAAACCACCGCCGCCACCGCCACCGCAATGACCCAGCTGAGAGACGGGCCGGTGCGAACGGCCCGCACAATGCCGCCCAGGCCAATGATGGGCGCGTAAATCACAATTCTCAGCAGGAACACCATCACCTGCTGCACCTGCTGGATGTCGTTGGTGGAGCGGGTAATCAGCGACGCGGTGGAGAACTTCTCCATTTCCTGCTGGCCAAAATGCACCACCTTGTGGAACACCTTGCTCCGCAGATCCCGTCCCAGGCTGGCCGCCGTGCGGGAGCCGAAATAGCTGACCGCGATGGACACCGCCGTACCCAAAAGGGCAATCAACAGCATCATGCCGCCGTCCGCCCAGATGAAGCTTCTTTGCCTGGCGGCAAGGTCAATGCCCATGGCCATGTACTCCGCCCGCACCGCCTGGTTGGCCGCCTGCTCCAGCATGCTTTGCGGAAGCACCGCAAACAGCTTTTCGTCGATGGTTTCAAGCAGCTGGTCCCGCTGGGCCTCGCCCATGCTTTGCAGCATGCCGGGAATCTGCTCCGGCTGCACCTGGGGCCGTTCCCCCTGAACGCCGGCCATGCCCATCATGGCCCCCACGTCGATGTCGCCTTTGCCGCTGGCCATGCTCATCAGCATCAGCGCCCGGTTGAAAACCGCGTCCAGCTTTTCCTGGGTCTCCTTTTCCACCTTGCCCAGGGCCAGGATGGTCTCCCCCGCCGTGGTCACGCCCTGGGCGTTGGCTTCCTCCGCCGTCAGCGGATGATAGTTTGGCTCAATCAGGGTTTTGACATCCGCGCTAGTCATCCACAGCCTGGCGCCTTCCAGCGTGCTTTGGCGCACGATGGTGGGGGCCGTATGCTCCACGCCCTGCTGCTGAATGCCCACGTTGACGATGGAAGCCGTATAGGTGGGCAGCGTCAGGTCGCAAACGGCCTGCACGCACAGCATCACCACGATGGCCAGCATCGTCCAGCCATATTTTTTCAAGTGCTTAAACATGTGGTGCATGTTTGTGAACACACTCCTTCAATCCATACTTGTTTTGCAGGTTCAGGGTCATCCGTTCGCAATATCCGGATAGGGTCTCCACCTCTTCCGGGGTGAAGTCCGTCAGCGCGATCCTTGCGATTTCGCTCATCACCCATTCCAAGTGCCGGGCCATCTCCCTGCCTTTTTCCGTCAACCGGAGCACATTGGCCCGCTGGTTTTGCTGGTTTTTTTCCCGCAGGATGAGGCCCAGCTTCTCAAGCCTTGCCAGTGACACCGCCACCGTGGCCGCGCTTACGTTCATCTTCCGCACGATATCCGCCTGGCTCATGCCCTCGCTGTGAAGGATCAGGCACAAAATAGGCCCTTGCCTGGGGTGCACATGGTCGCTGCCCATCAGGGCATGCACGCAGCCAAAGAATTGGTGCTGCAAGCCAAACAGCCTGGGGAAAAATTTGCCCGCTTCCTTTTGCATTCTCCATCCCTTTCGTTTTTCGGCCGCCCCATGCCTTTGGCATGTCGCGGCTTCGCCATTCGTTGCCTTCGGCAACTTCGGTGGCTCGTCCGGGCTTCGCCCTGACCTTTTTTTCGGCCGCCCCAACCTTTGATCTACATAAAAACTTAGCCGGCTAACTTTTTAGCAGACGAATTGTAGCTCATTCGCCAGCAATTGTCAACGCCATTTTTTCTTGTTTACAGTTCATTCATACGGACGAAAAGGCGCAGGCTATGATATAATATCGAAGAATCTCAACATCAAGGAGGCCCCATGGCGACGGTATTTTTGTTCAAAGGCAAGGAGCAGCGGGTGTTTAGCGGCCATCCCTGGGTTTTTCGCAGCGACATCGCCCGGGTGGAAGGGGACGTAAGGCCGGGGGCCGTGGTTCGGGTCGCGGGGGACCGGGGCCAGTTTTTGGCCATGGCCGTGTACAACCCCAAGTCGCAAATCGCGCTGCGGGTTGTAAGCCGCCGGGAGGAGGCCATCGACCGGGGGTTCATCTTTGCCCGGGTGAAGCGGGCGCTGGACTACCGCCGCCGTTTTGCGGACCTGCGGTCTTGCCGGCTTTTGTTTGCCGAAAGCGACGGCCTGCCCGCCGTGATCGCCGACGCATTCGGCGATGTGATCGTGCTGCAAAGCCTGTGCCTGGGCATGGAGCAGTTCAAGCAGGACATTGTGGATGCGCTGGTCGCGGAGCTCCATCCCCAGGGGGTTTATGAGCGCAACGACGTGCCGGTGCGCGCCCTGGAGGGCATGGCGGAGCAGGCCGGCCTTTTGTACGGCGAAGTGCCCGACCGGGTGGAAATGGTGGAAAACGGCGTTCATTTTTGGGTGGATGTAAAAGAAGGCCAAAAAACCGGCTTCTTTCTGGATCAAAAGGAAAACCGGGCCGCCATCGCGCCCTTTGTGAAGGACGCCCGGGTGCTGGACTGCTTTACCCACACGGGAAGCTTTGCCCTGCACGCGGCCCGCTATGGCGCGGCGGAGGTGATCGGCGTGGACATCAGCGAGCACGCCTGCGCCTTTGCCACGGAGAACGCCCGGCTCAACGGCTTTGAGGACCGGGTGCGGTTTGAGTGCGCCAACGCCTTCGATTATTTGCGCGGGGCCCAGGATCGCCACGAGCAGTTCGACGTGGTCATCCTGGACCCGCCCGCCTTCACCAAGACCCGCGCCGCGGTGGCGGGAGCCCTGCGGGGCTACAAGGAGATCAACCTGCGGGGCATGAAGCTGGTAAAGGACGGCGGGTATCTGGTGACCTGCT
>JAVBTE010000100.1:0-16517 GCA_031556335.1 Eubacteriales bacterium
TGACCGCGCTGCGCGCGGTCTAAAACATCTTTCAAAAATAGGAACCAGGCGGCTATCACACCGCCCGGCCATTTTATTCCACTTCTGCCAAAACACACCTTTCACCGCGTGAAACGCGGTGAAAAATGGGGTCTGGGGGCAAGCCCCCAGGCGGGGTGCAGGGGTGAAACCCCTGCCGTCCCCGTCTCCCTCCCCCTACTCCACCTTTTTCTTGCGCCCGGCGCTGGTGACCACAATCTGCTGCAAGCCCACGAAAATCAGCAGCAGCGCGCCAATGGCGATTTTGGCCCACCAGGAGGACAGGGTGCCGTCAAAGGTGATGAGGGCGGGGATGATGGACTTGAGCATGACCCCGAAGAGGGTGCCGATCATGTAGCCCACGCCGCCGGTCAGCAGCACGCCGCCGATGACCGCAGAGGAGATCACGTCCAGCTCCGCACCCATCAGGGCCAGGTTCCAGCCGGACTTTACATACAGCACATAGGCCACGCCGGCCAGCACGGAGCACAGGCCGTTGAAGCCGTATACCAGTACCTTGGTGCGGGCCACGGGCAGGCCCATCAGCTTGGCGGACTGCTCATTGCCGCCAATGGCGTACACATTGCGGCCAAAGCGGGTTTTTTGCAGGATCACCACGCCAATCAAAATCATGACCAGGAACAGGATCACGTTCACGTTGATATAGGCAATGGGCTTGATTTTCACCCACTCGCCGTCTACCAGGTGCATGAAATTGGTTTTCCAGCCCGCCCACGCGTCGATCATGTCGCTGTTGATGGAAATGGATTCCCGGCTGATGAGGGAGCAGGCGCCCCGGGCCAGGAACATGCCCGCCAGGGTGGCGATGAAGGGAGGCACGTTCAGGTACTGGATCATGGCGCCCATCAGAAGGCCCATGGTAACGCCCATGACGATGGCGACCAGAATGCACACCAGGGGATCGACGCCCAGCACGCCGTTTCCGTAGGCGATGAACATGCCCGTAAGGGACGCCACCGCGCCCACGGATAGGTCAATGCCGCCGGTAATGAGCACCATGGTCATGCCCACCGCAGAAATGCCAATGTAGGCGTTGTCAATAAACATCAGCATGAAGGTGCGCAGGGTGGTAAAGCCTTTCTCGCCATACATCAGGGCCCCGGCCCCATAGGTCAGGATGAAGATGCCGATGGTGGCGAACACCATCAGATACTTGGGATTGCCAAAAAACTTCCCAAGGCCCGACGTGCGCGGGCGCAGATCGCCTGTTTTAAGCATGAACCTCACCTCCCGCTACCACTTTCCGGACCCTTCTGGTGGACATCCATTTGCGAACCGGCTCGGACTGGAGAATGATGACCACGATGATGATCATGGCTTTGAACGCCATCGTCGCTTCGGACACCACGCCGAAGTAATACACCAGCGTGGTGATGGTGCGAATGATGATGGAGCCCACCACCGTGCCCGCCAGGTTAAACTTGCCGCCGGACATGTTGGTGCCGCCGATGACCACGGCCAAAATGGCGTCCAGCTCGTAGTTGAGCCCGGCGTTGTTGGAATCGCAGGAGGAAATGCGGCTGGAATAAATCAGCCCCGCGATGCCGGACAGGAAGCCCGTCAGGGTGTAAACAATCATGATGATGCGGTCGGATCGCAGGCCCGATACGCGGCTGGCGCTGCGGTTGATGCCGACGGACTCCACAAACATGCCAAAGGAGGTAAGCCTGGTAAACAGCGCCACGCCCGCCACCACCACCGCGCTGATGATGATGGGGGTGGGAAGGTGGAAAAGGCTGCCCTGGCCAATGAAGCGGAAGGGCGCAAAGAGGGTGGTGAATTGCTTGCCGTCCGTGGTAATCTGGGCAATGCCCCGCCCCGCCACCATCAGCACCAGGGTGGCGATGATGGGCTGCATTTTGAATTTGGCGATCAATACCCCGTTGAAGGTACCCATCAGCAGACAGGACACCAGAGGCACGAAAATTACCAGCACAAAGGGCTTGACGGTGTAATCCCCGGGGGTGGTGTACTGGAGCACGTCCCAGCGGAGGAATTTCAGGGCGAAGGCCCCCGCCACGGCCACCAGGGCGCCCACGGAAAGGTCGGTGCCGCCCAGGGCGATGACCAGGGTCATGCCCATGGCGATGATGGTAATTTCCGCCGAGCGGTTCAGGATATCGATCATCGACCCGAACCACATGCCGGTTTCCGGCTGGTACTCAATTTTGAAAAACTCCGGCTTGATGATGAGACACACCAGCAAGATCAGCGCTTCCGCGATGACCGCCCAGGTCAGTTTGGATTTGAGCAGCGATTCTCGGGTTTTCATGCGGGCTCACCCACTTCCCCTGCAATGATTTTCATAACATCCGCCTGGGTGCAGCCTTCCCCGGCCAGCTCGGCGGCCTTTTCCCCATCCCGCATCACCACGATGCGGCTGCAGCAGCGAATGATCTCGTCCAGTTCCGAGCTGATGAAGATGACGGACATGCCATCCTCGCACATTTCCAGCATCAGCCGCTGAATTTCCGCCTTCGCGCCCACGTCAATGCCCCGGGTGGGTTCGTCCAGAATCAGAAGGTCCGGCTGGGTGGCCATCCACCGGGCCAAAATCACCTTCTGCTGGTTCCCGCCGGAAAGCTCGCCAATCCGCTTTTCCGCGTCCGGCGTGGCAATGGAAAGCAGCTTGATGTATTTGTCCGCCAGGGCGTTTTGCTCCTTGCGGCTCATGGGCTTCATAAAGCCGCGCTTGGCCTGCACGGCCAGGTAAATGTTTTCCCGGATGGACAGGTCTCCGATGATGCCGTCCCGCTTGCGGTCCTCCGGGCAGAAGGCCATTTTGTGGTTGATGGCGTCCAGAGGCGTTTTGAACTTGACGGGCTGTTCTTCCAGCTTCACCGTGCCGTGGGTGGGCTTGGTCACGCCAAAGAGCATCTCCGCCGTTTCTGTGCGGCCGGAGCCCAAAAGCCCCGCAAAGCCCACCAGCTCGCCCCGGTGCACGTCAAAGGACACGTTTTCCACCTTGCCGGGAATGCCGATGGCGTCGGCCTCCAGCATGGTCTTGGCGTCGGGCTTTTCTTCGGCCCGCTTCAAATTGAAGATTTCGTTGATGTCCTTGCCGATCATGCAGGTGACCAGGTCCAGCTTGGTGATGTCCTTGGCCCCGAACTCGCCCACCAGGCGACCGTTGCGAAGTACCGTCACATGGTCGGAAATCTCAAACACCTGGTCCAAAAAGTGGGTAATGAAGATTACGCCCAGGCCCTTTTCCCGCAGGTCCCGAACCACGGCAAAAAGGCGCTGCACCTCCTTGTCGTCCAAAGAAGAGGTGGGTTCGTCCAAAATCAGAACCTTGGCCTGAACATCCACCGCCCGGGCGATGGAAACCATCTGCTGGATGGCTGTGGAAAAATTTGAAAGCGGCCGCGTCACGTCAATGTGGATATTGAAGCGATCCAGGAGCTCGGCGGCCCGCCGGTTGATTTCTTTCCAATTGATTTGGCCCCGGCGCATGGGCTGGCGGCCAACAAAAATATTTTCGGCAACCGAAAGATTGGAACAGAGGTTGATCTCCTGAAACACTGTGGAGATGCCCATGTCCATGGCGTGCTGCGGCGAGGTGGGCTTGATCTCCACACCGTCCAGCTCAATTTTGCCCGCATCCATGTGATTCACACCGGTCAGGCATTTGATGAGGGTGGATTTGCCTGCTCCGTTTTCGCCCAAAAGCGCGTGCACTTCGCCACGCCGCAGGGTAAAATCCACCTTATCCAGCGCTTTCACGCCTGGAAACTGGATTTCCATCCCCCGCATGGTTAAAATGATGTCATGTTCCAAGCGAAATCATCCCCCTGTCTTTGATATTCCCTTCAACATTGGAAGCAGCGGATGGGGGAGTTTCCCCCATCCGCTTTGTATGGGTCCGTCCGTCAGACCGTTTTGGGTTCTTAGTATTTCCGGTCCGCGATCACGTCGGCCGCCTTGGTAGACACATCGCCAGCAGCGTTGTACACGATGCCGCCATTGGTGTCATAGCAGAACTCGGCGGGGTGCATCACTTCGCGGCCATAGGTCTTGCCGGCTTCCAGACCGTTGATGACTTCCAGCACGGCGGGAGAGTAGAGGGGGGTGCACTCGATGGTGGCGTTCATGTCGCCGGCCACGATGGCGTCAAAAGCGGTTTTCACAGCGTCGCAGCCCACGATGATGATGTCCTTGCCGGGCACTTTGCCGGCGGCCTTGATGGCTTCGATGGCGCCCATGGCCATGCCGTCGTTTTGCGCAAGCAGCACGTCGATGTCGTCATAGGCCTTCAGGAAGCTTTCCATAACAGCCTGGCCCTCGGCGGGGGTGAAGTTGCCGGACTGCTGGGCGATCAGCTTCAGGTGGGGGAACTGGGGCAGCACTTCCAGGATGCCGGCGGTGCGGTCCAAAGCGGCGGAAGAGCCGGTGGTGCCTTCCAGCATGACCACGTTCACGTCCTCGTCGCCACGGCCAACGCTTGCCATATAGTTGCCGGTCCAGTACGCCATGCGGCGGCCTTCTTCAATGAAGTCCCCGCCGAAAGCGGCGGCGTAGTCGATCTTGTCCATGCAGTCGGGCATACGGTCCAGAAGGATCAGGGGGATTTCGGCTTCGTTGACTTCCTTGAGCACTTCATCCCAGCCGGTGTTCACAACGCCGGTGAAAAGGATGTAGTCCACGCCCTGGGAGATGAAGTTCCGCAGGTCCTTCACCTGGTTCTCCTGCTTGTTCTGGCCATCGGCGTACACAAGGTTCCAGCCGGCGTTCTCAATGGCGGCCTTCATGTCGTCGGTGTTGGCGGTGCGCCAGTCAGACTCCTGACCGATTTGGGAGAAGGCCACGGTGAGGGCCATGGCGCTGGAGGCGGAGACGATCAGCATGCAAGCCAGCAAAACAGCTACAAGTTTTTTCATGAATAGGTTCCCTCCGTTCTTAATTTGTGGAGTTTGCCACTCCTGTGTGGCCTTTTTATAGCATTTTGGCCAAAAGAAGCAAACAGACAGCCTTCGGGAATTACATTCATAATTTTCCGGTCGCTTTTTGCTTTGGAAAAAAAGCAGCTCAAAAGGGTGTGTTTTTCTGAAATCCCGTGGGTGATTTTCCGATTTTGTCCAAAAAAAGTGTCTTTTGGTGCATATTTTGTTCAAATATGAACGTTCTCGTTATCGTTAACAATTTAAAATATCCGAAAACTATCTGCGGTTGGCGGTGCGGTAATCCCTGGGGTTCATGCCCGTGTGCTTTTTGAACAGATAGCGGAAATAGTGGGTGTCGTTATAGCCGATCTTCTCCGCGATCTCGCTGGAGGTCAGCTCGCTGGATTTAAGAAACTCCGTGGCCTTTTCCATGCGCAGCTGGGTGAGGTACTCGATGAAGGTGATGCCCATTTCCTGGCTGAACACCGTGCAGAAATGGTTATTGCTCAGGGCCACATGCTCCGCCACGTCCCGCAGCATCATCTCTGGCTTGTGGTAGTTAGCCTCAATATACTGGCAGGCTTTGCGAACCGTGGCGCTGTGCCGGAGGGGAGAGTTGCGGTCCCGGCACTCCAGGGCCCGGGTAATGATGCCCCCGGCGATGCGGGAAATGTCCTGAACCGAGTGGATCTCGCTGAGAACAGCCCCCACCTGCAAAGTTTCCGGCAGCACCTGGGCCGGGTCCAGGTCGCATTGCTTCACAATGCGGGAAGCGGTCAGCATCATGTCCACGATTACATAATTCGTAATCAGGGGCGACTTGGTCAGCGCGTCTCCCAGGGGGGCCAGGTAGCTTTCGACGGCCTGCATGGCTCCGCCCGCGGTGACGTATTGCAGCTGGTCATACAGGGGCAGCATGTTCAGTTCCATCAGCTCCGGCGGCATGGCCGGGGCTTCGTCCCCCATGCCCACGATCTGCTTTCGGCCCACGGCGGAATTCAGCAGCCGGGCCGCGCTGGTCAGGGACACCGGCAGCGCGCTGAGCGCCTCCACCGATTCGCCGATGGCCACCCGCAGGCCCACATCCCCGTCCCGCTCCATTTCGTGCTTCACGGCCTGGGCGAAGGCATAGGCCCTCTCCTCCAGGTCCTGCACCGTATCCCCCATCACCAGCACGTTCATTTGCCCGTTCCTGACGCACAGGTGCACCGCGCCGCCGTAGCCGTCGGCGAACCGCTGCACCACCGCCCGGCCCCGCAAAAACTGGTCCGCTTCCCCCAGGGCAATGAACATGACCAGGTAATAATTGGCCAGCAGGTTCATCCGCAAGGCCCGGGCCTGGGCCAGCACCTCCTGCTCGTCCGCGCCGTCCAGAAGGCTGGTGAGGCAGCTTTCCTGAAGCAGCCGGGCCGAGGAGTTCAGCTGCTTTTTCAGGGCGTTCAGGTCCGCCTGCTGGGTACGCTCCCGTTGGATGTTGGCGGCGATGCGCGTCAAAACCAGTTCCAGCTCATGGGCACTGACAGGCTTCAAAAGGTATTCCTTCACCCCCAGGGTGATGGCCTCCTTGGCGTCGGAAAAATCATCATAGCCGGACAGGATCACGATGTGAATCCAGGGCATGGTGGAGGTGACCCGGCGGCACAGCTCCAGCCCGTCCATAAAGGGCATGCGGATGTCCGTTACCAGAATGTCCGGCTTTACCTCCTGAATCATGGACAGGGCAATTTCGCTGTCCGGGGCCTCCCCGCACAGCAAAAGGTCGTGGGCTTCCCACTGGACATTGTTGCGGATTCCTTCCCGCACCACGATCTCGTCATCCACCAAAAAGACCTTAAACACTGTTTCGCCCCCTGATCGGAACGGAAAACCGCACCGTTGTGCCTTCTCCCGGTACGCTGTCGATGACAAGCCCGTCGGGCAGATTGTAGTACAGTTTGATGCGCTGGTCCACGCTGCAAAGCCCATAGCTGGCCGATTCCCCGGAGATGGGCCGGGAAGCCCGCAGGGCCTGGCGGATTTCCAAAAGCCGCTCCTTTGAAATGCCCGCGCCGGTATCGGACACCTCCACCCGCATGGCCAGCCCGTCCATTTGGATGGACACCCGCACCAGCCCGCCGCCCCGCTTGTTCTTGATGCCATGGTACACGGCGTTTTCCACCAGGGGCTGAATGAGCAGCTTCAAAATCTGCCCGTCGCTGAGGCGCGGGTCCATCTGGATTTCGTATTTGAGAATGTCCCGGTAGCGCACCTGCAAAATGGTGAGGTAGCCCAGCAAATGCTCCTTTTCCTGCTGCAAGGTAATCCAGTCCTTGCCACCGCTTAGCGACGTGCGGAAAAAGTTGGAAAGGGCGCTGGTAATTTGCACCACCTCGGTGGTGCGCTTGGACTCCGCCAGCCAGATGATGGCGTCCAGGGTGTTATACAAAAAATGGGGCGTGATCTGGGCTTGCAGGGCCCGAAGCTCGCTTTTTTTCAGGTTCTCCTGCTCCTGGGTGTTCTCGATGATAAGCCGCTCCAGCTTCTCCGCCATGGCGTTCAGGCTTTGGGTCAGCTCTTTCAGCTCTTCCACATCCGGCGGCTCCGCCCGCTCCTTTAGCTCGCCCGAGGCGATGCGCCCGGCGAACAGCTTCAGCCGGTCGATGGGGGCCCGAATGGCCTGGGACAAGGACCGCTGGGAAATGATGGCAAAGGTAAGGGAGATCAAAAGCAGCGCAAGCTCCATCACCAGCGTGGTGCGCACCACCGTCTGCATCTGGTGGCTGGCGGTGCCCGCCGTGCGGATGTCGGCGTAGATGGAATCCTGCAGCATTTCCAAAAACAGGGCGCTGACATTGTCGATCTCCTCGGCCTGTTTCAGGTCCTGGTCCACGGTGGAGCCTTCCTGCATCTGCTGGCCCAGCATGTCGATCTTATCCCGCAGGGTACCCAGGGTGTTCATCGCCACGGTCAGCTCGAACCGGCTTCCGGAATTGCCCCGCACCAGCAGGGCCAGCTGGTCTTCCGCCTCGCCCAGCAGCCCGTACTGGTCGCCCTTTTCAAACTTGGTGCGGCCCACCACAATGTCCCGCACGGTCACCAGCAGCTTGTCCTGCACCAGGGGGCGCAGGGAGGAAACCTTTTCCATGGGCAAACTCACTTCGTGGTATTGGCTCGAAAAAACGATCATCAGCGTGATGGACACCACCGCGGGGATCAGCATCAACACCAGCAGCACGGTCTGCGCCACCCGCAGGCGGCGGTGCAGGCTGGACCCGAATTTGCGAAGGAGCGCTTCCAGCATCGTCAATACCCCCGGGGCGGCAGCGCATCCAGATCGCTGTCGTATTCCGAAAAGGTGCGCTCCACGGAATAGGTCACCCGCTGAATGGGTTCCCCGGCGGCCAGCTTCTTGGCCAGTTCCATGATCACGTCTCCAATGAGGGGGGTGCACTCCACCACGCAGTTGATCTTGCCCTCTTTCAAAAGGTCAATGGCCCCCTGCTCGCCGTCCACCGTGATGATGACGATGTCCCGGCCGGGGACAAGGCCCGCTTCCTCAATGGCCTCAATGGCCCCCAGGGTCATGGCGTCGTTGTGGGAATACAGCACGTCGATGTCGTGGGTGTCTTTGAGAATATTGCGCATGCACTCCTTGCCCTTGCTGCGCAAAAAATCGCCGGACACGGTTTGAATGATCTGGTACCGGGGGTCCCCCTCGATGGTTTCCTCAAAACCCTTTTTGCGCTGCCGCATGGGGGTGGAGTCCTCGGTGCCCGTGATTTGCACAATTCGCACCGGGTTCATGCCCGCCGTCTTTTTCAGCAAAAACTGCCCGGCGGCCTGGCCTTCCTTGAGAAAATCGGAGCCCACAAAGCCCACGTACAGGCTTTCGTCCTGGGTTTTGATCAGCCGGTCGGTTAACAGCACCGGAATGCCGGCCTCCCTGGCCTCCCGCAGCACGTTTTCCCAGCCTTCCTCCACGATGGGGGCGAAGGCGATCACATCCACCTGGGAGGCAATGAAAGACCGGATGGCCTTGATTTGGTTTTCCTGCTTCTGGTCCGCGTTTTTGTACATCAGCTGCACATTGGCCCGCTTGGCCGCATCTTCAATATCCCTGGAGTTGCCCACCCGCCAGCCGCTTTCCGAGCCCAGCTGGGCAAACCCCACAATGATCTCCGAATCCTTCGGCTTCGCTTCCGGCTGCCCCACGCAACCCTCCGGGCCCACCAAAAGAAGCAGGAGCATCATACCAAACAAAAACCCCCGCGCGGTTTTCTTCATTTGTTTTCCTCTTCTTCCTTGCACTCCATCCGGCTGAGGGCATAGGCGCAGCACTGGATGACCAGCTTGCTGAAGGACACGTCCTGCTGCTCCGCCACCTGTTCCAACCGCCGAATCAGTTCGTTGGGCATGCGAATCGTTTTGTTGGACGATTCGTCCTTTTTTACCACGAACAATGCACTTCACCTCTGACCCCATCATACTTGATGTTTTTGCGCAATGAATATATGTAAAAATGCAAGATAAAATTGCATACATCTTTTGGAAACCAAGCACATGCCGGGGCAGGCGGCCGACCGAGCCCCGCGCCGCGCAAGTGGACGGGAAGCCCCTGCGGTGGTATACTAGCTGCTGAACCGCTTTTGATTTCGCCATCATCGCCCTTCCCTTCAAAAAACGCCGGAGGTATGCCCGTGAACAAACGCATCTTTTCCTTGAAAAGCCTCACCCTGTCCGCCCTGATCGCCGCCCTGTACGCGGCGCTGACGCTTCTTTTTCAGCCCATCAGCTTTGGGGCGGTGCAGTTTCGCATTTCCGAAGCCCTCACCCTGTTGCCCGTGCTGTTTCCCCCCGCCATCCCCGGCCTTACCCTGGGGTGCCTGATTGCCAACGTTGTGGGCAGCGCCACCGTGTGGGACATTGTTTTCGGCACGCTGGCCACCCTCATCGCCGCCCTCCTCACCCGCCGTTTGAGGGGCAACATATGGCTGGCCGCCCTGCCCCCCGTGGCGTGCAACGCCGTCATTGTGGGGCTGGTGCTGCATTTCGTCTTCGGGTTTCCCCTGCTTGCCACCATGCTCAGCGTGGGCCTGGGCGAGCTGGCGGTGGTCTGCGTGCTGGGGGTGCCCCTTACCAAGGTGCTGGAAAAGGTGAAGCTTCCCGGCTGGCTTGGCTGACATTTGCCCTGCCATTTCTAACATTTTTATGAACTTCTAAACATTTTTTCCAGATCGATCGTTCTATATCTGGGGAATGGACCTGTTTCCCCCGACCAAGGAAGGAATGATGAAATGTTCAAACCACTCATAAGCCGCCTTTTCCCCGCGTGCGTGAGCGTGTTTTTGTGCATGGCTTTGCTGTGCGGCAGTCTGGGGCTGGCGGAGTCCGTCCAGCCCACGGACAGCGTTTTGCCGCAGACCCCCGCGCCCACGCAAACGCCCGTGCCTCAGGCTTCCGCACCCCAGGAACCCGCCCAAACACCCGGGGCCACCGGCACGGCGTCCTCCGGCAGCCTGCCTTCGGAACCCGCCGCCACCCCCGGACCTTCGGACACCGCCCCGCCCCCTGCCTGCGAGGTTCCGGGCTGCGCGCATGTGGCCGTGGACGAGCATGGAAACCCTGCCGCCCTGTGCCCTTTGGGCGAATGGCTGTTGCAGCACCCCCAGGAACTGCCCGCCCCTTCGGAAAGCAAGGGCATGGCCCTGATGGCCGCCACCGCCCCCACCGCCATCGTCCTGCCCGACCGGGCCTACACCCTCTACCGCAGCGGAACCTATGAGCTTTCCGGCGGCGGCCCCAACTGCCAGCTGATCGTAAGCAAAAACATTTTGGTGTCCCTGAAACTGGCAAACGGCACGGTGCTCAACGCCCTGTCCCTGGGGGCCCAGGCCGTGGCGGAAATCACCTTTGAAGGCGCTTCTATGATCTCCACCGTATCCCGGGGCAGCGACACGGTGCTCCGCTTTTTGGGCAGCGGCAGCATTGCCGTGGGTTCCCTGTCCGGCGGCGGCATTTCCGTCAGCGGCGGCAGCGTATGCCTGCCCGCCGGCGTTCGCAGCGAAAATGGGCGGGCCTGCTACGTATTCCCCGCCTCCGGCGCGGCCTCCGCCATGGTGGACGGCGTTGCCTATCCCTTTACCCAACCCCATACCGACGGCAACGCCTACCTCTGGCTTTCCCCGCCGGCCGGCGGGGCCCTGTACCGCGCCTCGGTGGAGGCGGGGGTCCTTCAGGTCTACACCGAGGACCCTCCCCCGGCCACCTCCGCCACCTATAACCTGACCGATTCCGCCCATTTTGCCCCCACGGCGGACACCGCCTATACCCTGGAGGCCGGAAACAATCCCCAGGCCCAGACCCTGGTGGTGAACCAGCCGGGGGTGAAGCTGCTGCTAAACGGCCTTGCCGCCTCGGTGGCCGCCGTGCAGGCGGAGGCCGCCACCACGCTCTACCTGAGCGGGGACAGCGCCCTTAGTGGCATCGCGGGGGGAAGCGCCGTGTCCCTTTCCGGCCGTGGCAGCCTGACCCTGGCCACCTTGGCAAACGCCCATCTTTCGCTGGGCAGTGGCGTCACCCTCTACGTGGAAAGCGGAAGCGTGCCCGTGCAAGGCCAAAGCCTGCCCGTGTCCGGCGGGGAACTGAGCCCCCTCACCCGGGCCACCCTGGACGGCAGGCCCGTGGGGCTTTGCTTTTCCTCCGCCGCCAAAACCACCGCCATCGTGGCGATTCCCGCCCCCGCCGGAGGCAATGCCTATGAAGCCGTGCTGGTGGGAAACGAGCTGAAAATTACCACCGTGCCCCAGGGGGGTCGGGTGCTGGAGCTGAAAGACGCCGGGGTGATCCTCACCGCCGGAGGCTCCTATGAGGTTTTCTCCAGCGGCGGCGTCAGCGGCAGCATCGTCATCGACACCCCCTCGGCGGTGACCCTTGTGCTAAGCGGCGCAACAACCAGCGGCGACCTCATCCTTCGGGACAAGGCCCAGGTGACCTTGAAGCTGCAAGGCGTAAACCGGGCGGGCCGCATCCTGTGCGGCGACAATTCCGCCCTTTCCGTAAGCGGCATTGGCGCGCTGCATGCCGCCTCTGTGGGCAAATCCGGCTCCGGCAAGGTGAGCTTCTCCATCCTGCCCACCACCAACCTGTCCCTGTCCGCCGGGCAAACCATTCCCTTTTATAACCGAAAGCCCAACGTGGTCTTCGTGACCGGCGCGGACGGCAGCGGTCTGCGGGGCCGGCAGGTAACGCTGAAAATTTCCCCGGGCAACCAAAAGCCCTTCACCACCACCACCAACGAAAGCGGCCACCTCTGGCTTTGGCAAAGCAGCCTTTTAACCGGGGTGGACCTGGTGGTGCTGGACCACGCGGACACCTACGCCACCATCATCGTAGGGGGCAGCGGCGACGCGGACGCCCTGCCGGAAATTTCCGGCATCGGGCACACCGCCCAAAGCGCCGTCACCTATTCCGTAACCAACGCCAGCACCCATGGCGTCCAATACTACCTGAACCCCGCCGACAACAACATGCCGGATACCTACCTGCCCAAGGCGGGCCGGGTGCTTTCCCAGGGTGGGGAATGCAACATTCCGGGCCTGAAAAACGGCGACAGGGTGGTGCTGCGGGTGTTCGCCTCCCGCCTTCCCGGCGCGGTGCTGGGCCCCAACACGGCGGACGCCTTCCAGTTCAGCCCGGTGTACACCTTCACCGCCCAAAACGTGCGGGTTCCTTTTACCCTGGCCGCCCAGAAAAAAACCTACGACGCGCATCCCTTCCAATTTGAAAACGCCCTCATCCCCGCCGGGGCCACCGTTACCTGGTACCAGGGCGCAAAGCCGCTGTCCGGCCCGCCCACGGAGGTGGGGGTATATACGGCCAAGGTGGCCATTCCCAAAAACAGCGCCAAGTATGTGCCCGGCGTGGTGGATGTGCAGGTGACCATCCTTGGCTACGTGGTGTGGATCTATCCCGAGTTTTACTACAAAGTGCAGGGCGAGGGCGACCCCAGGCCCTTCCTGTATTCTTACAGCGACATGCCCTTCGGGGGGGCGGTGACCGGTTCGCTGACCCGGATTCCCGGGGAGAAGCCCGGCAACTACGCCTACCTGACCGAAAACCTGGTGGCGCCGGATTGCTACCTTCTTCGGATCGACCCCCAAAGCCCCATGTTCTTCATCGATTACAGCCCCCACCATTACATGCCCTTTGATCCCCTGGCCCGCATCGACCCCGTGCACGACACCGTGGTTTTCAGCGACGGAAAGAAGCTGGACCTGATCCGCGCCACCGTGGAAAAGCTGAACATCAGCGGCGTGGGCTACGGCCCCATGGTAACGGACAGCGAAAGCGGCGGCGTGCGGCCCTTTACGGCCTCCCTGCGCCTTCGGCCCGGCTACAACGCGGCGCTGCTCATTTTGCAGGCCGAACCGGAGCTGAACAAGGACGGCGGCTATGCCACCGACCTGGACGGCAACCCCTTGGTGCGCGGGCGGCGGCTGACCCTGACCTACGCCCATTTGCAGCATTTCAAAGCCCAGCGCATCACCCATATCGCCTTCGGCCTGGAAGGCACCTTCTGTTTCCTGAATTTGGAGGAGCTGCAGGGGGAAGCCATCGAAAGCATCATGGTGAAAAACGCCATTCCCCGCATGGGCACCAAATTTACCGTCACCGTAAGCCCCATCCTGTCGCCCGGCGCGGTTCCGGCGGAGGCTTCCGCCGCCCTGGAACCGGCGGAGCTGAAACACCCCGTGACCGACGTGCGGATGGAGCTTGCCAACCAGGGAAATGTCTGGGACATCGCCCCTGTCCAGCGCTCGGCCCGGGTGCTGTTTGACGCAAGCGCCCTGCTGGAGACCGAGCCCGTGGTGGAAAAGAATGACATTTCCGAAACGGTGATCGGCAAAAAGCCCCAACCGGCGGCTGTGAACCCCGACCAAACCCTGGCCAGCCAAGCCCTTGCCGGCATTGAAGGCCGGGAGGAGCCCACCGTGGAGCTGATGGAGCTGGCGCGCCAGGTCGTGCAGCGGCAAATGGAGCAATTGGGCTATTCGCTGCGGTATTACGCCGACCGGGCCGTGACCCTTGACAGCAAACTGGTTGTGCCCTATACTGCTTCCGAGGCGGAGGTCGCCATTTACACCGCCATCCTGCAAACCCGGCCCTACCTGATGACGCCTGTGGCCAAAGGGGGCCTCTATGGTCTGGCCCCGCTGGAGCCCGCCACCTGATTTTTGCCATACTTTACGTTGAGGAGGAACCTCTCTATGGAACGCTATGGAAAACGGCTTCTTTGCCTCTTGCTTTGCCTGATGTTTGCCCTGAGCCTGCCCCTTTCCTCTCTGGCCGCCAGCTCTTTGGACGCCAACGCGGACGAGGACCTGGAGGATTTCATCCCCTCGGACCTGACCCCCGAAGAGCAGGCCCAGTGGGCCGCCTGGGCCAACGAGGAGGCCTCTGACGGCGGCGGCAACGCCGAGCACGCCGAAGCCATGACCCCCGAGGAAGAAGCCGCCATGGCCGCCCTGGAAGCCGCCATGAACGACAACGCGCCCATGGACGAGGTGGACCTCAGCAACCTGGAGCCCAACGAGCTGCTGCCGGACAACGTCATCAACATCCTGTTGCTGGGTGTGGACAACCGTTCCACGGAACTGGAACGCGGCCTGTCCGACGCGGTCATCATCTGCTCCATCAACAAGGACACCGGCAGCGTGAAGCTGACCTCCATCGCCCGGGACACCGCCGTCATCGTGCCCGGCTTTAAGGACAAGAACCGCATCAACGTGGCCTACAAGCGCGGCGGTCCCGAGCTGAGCATGAAAACCGTAAACCGGAATTTTGACATGAACATCTCCCACTATGTGGTGGTCAACATCCACGGCCTGGCGGACATCATCGACGCCCTAGGCGGCGCGGACATTGAAATGACCAGCCGGGAGGCGGGCCGCATCAACTTTGAGCTGCGCAAGGAGCCCATGGACAAGGTGAAGCGGGACAAGGTGCAGGCCACCGACGGCATGCACCACCTGGACGGCATGCAGGCGGTGACCTTTGCCCGCATCCGCGGCATTGACAGCGACCTGGAGCGCACCGCCCGCCAGCGCAAGCTGCTGGAAACCCTGCTGGAAAAGGTGATGGCGGACATGGACCTGGCCAAGTTCATGAACCTGATCGAGGTGGCGCTGCCCTATGGACAGACCAACCTGGAGCTGAAGGACCTGCTTGGGCTGGGCACCATCGTGCTGAGTGGCGAGGCCATGAAAAACCTGCAAGGCGGCGGCGCTGTGCTGGAACAGCTGCGCATTCCCATGGACAAAAAGTTCGGGTATAAGGATTTCGGCGGGGCCAGCCTCATCTATCTGAACGACAAGAACATGAAGCTGAGCATTGAGGCCATCCACCAGTTTATTTACGGGGCCGCCTATCCGGAAAAATAAGTGCTTTTGAACGGGAAGCCGGTTCGGTGCGCGCACCGGATCGGTTTTCTCGTATTTTCCCTTTCTCCGTTCCGATGGGGCGGCGGATGGGCGGTGGCAAACGAAATGAAATGAAAGAAGGCGTTTCCCATGCAAGAATTGCTGGCGCTTCCAAACATCGGCAAGGTGCTGGCCCACAACCTGATGGCGGTGGGGGTGGAATCTTCCGCCCAGCTTCGGGACCTGGGGGCCAAGGAGGTATTCCTGCGCATTCGCGCCACAGTGGACGCCGGAGCCTGCATCCGGCAGCTTTACGCCCTGGAGGGCGCCATTTTGGGCCTGCCCGACACCCGTCTGCCCGAAGACATCACGACGGACCTGAAAGCCTTTTTCCGAAAGCTGCCAAAAGAGGCCGGGGCGCAGCCCTGACGAGGGAAGGAATCAGGTCTTGATTTGACCGCGATTCACGCGGTCAAAAGCAATGCCAGCAGAGGGTTTGGGAAAACAAAGGGAGGGCCTGCCCAATGGCCAGAAAGACCTTTAACGAAAAAATGAATTTTTCCGGCGACCTGCCCAAAATTGAGGACGTGTCCGCCGATCCCAAGGCTGTGGCCCGGTACGGCGGCCCCCGGTTGCTGGTTGCGCCGCCCCGCTGGTACAACGACGTCATGGCCAGGGTGCCCCCGGGCAAGGTGTGCACCTCCGACCGGATTCGCTCCTATTTCGCCCGGGAAAACGGCGCGGACGCCACCTGCCCCCTGACGGCGGGCATCTTCATCAACATCTGCGCCCACGCCAGCGTGGAACGCGGGCAAAACCAAATCCCCTACTGGCGCACCCTGAAAACCGGCGGCGAGCTGAACGAAAAATACCCCGACGGTATCGACGGCCAGCGCCTTCGCCTGCAGGCGGAGGGCTTTCGCATCGTGCAGCGGGGCAAGCGGTATTTTGTGGAGGATTTTGAACAAAGCCTGTGGGACATTGCGGGGTAAGGTGGCGGGGGGGACGGGGGGGGACGGGGGGGGGGGGGGGGCGGGGGGCCCCACGCCAGGGGTTTCACCCCTGGACCCCATCAGGGCTTCGCCCTGAACCCTTTATTTCACCGCGTTTCACGCGGTGAAAAGGAAAAATAAATGCACCCATCCGGTTTTCTAGGAGGGGGTACGGGGGAACCTTCTTTTGCAAAAAGAAGGTTCCC
>JAVBTE010000090.1:0-14301 GCA_031556335.1 Eubacteriales bacterium
CCTTGCTTGTTAGAGAATCCAATTTCGGCGGCATTGCCGCCCTTGTAACGGAGGGATCGCCTATGACCATGCAACAGTTTACCGAAAAAAGCCGGGCCGCCCTCAGCTTTGCCCAACAGCTGACAGTGGAATACCAAAACCAGGAGGTGGCGCAGGAGCATTTGGCCTACGCCCTTTTGAATGATCCCCAGGGCCTGATTCCGCAGCTTTTGACCAAGATGGGCAAGAACCCGGATCAGCTTCTTGGCCGCCTGGAAACCATGGTGGCCCGCTTGCCCAAGGTGACGGGCCAGGGACGAGAGCCGGATAAAATCTATATTTCCAGCGATGTGGAGCGGGCCCTGGGGGCCGCCCGTGAGCGGGCGGAGCGGATGAAGGACGAGTACATCAGCGTGGAGCATCTCTTCCTGGGCCTTTTGGAAAAACCCACCCGAACCATGCGGGAAGTCTGGAGTGGCCTTGGACTAACGGACGCGGCCTTCCTGGCCACCCTGCAAGGGGTGCGGGGGAACACCCGCGTCACCACCGAAACCCCGGAGGATACCTATGATGTGCTGGCCAAATATGGCCAAGACCTGGTGGCCCTGGCCCGGAACCAAAAGCTGGATCCGGTGATTGGTCGGGACAATGAAATCCGCAGCGTCATCCGCATCCTCACCCGGAAAACGAAAAACAACCCGGTGCTGATTGGCGAGCCCGGCGTTGGCAAAAGCGCGGTGGTGGAAGGCCTGGCTCAGCTAATCGCCTCCGGCAAGGTGCCGGAAACTCTGACAGGCAAGCGCCTGGTGTCGCTGGATTTGTGCAGCATGGTAGCCTGCAGCAAATACCTGGGCGAGTTTGAGGAGCGGCTGAAAGAAACCATCAAGGATGTTCAAAAGCAGGGCAATATCATCCTGTTTATCGACGAATTCCACACATTGGTGGGCGCGGGCAAGGCTGAGGGCAGCATGGACGCGGGCAATCTGCTGAAACCCATGCTGGCCCGGGGGGAATTGCACCTGATTGGCGCCACCACCCTGGACGAATACCGCAAATACATCGAAAAAGACGCCGCCCTGGAACGCCGGTTCCAGCCCGTGCTGGTGCGGGAGCCCACCGTGCAGGACACCATTTCCATCCTGCGGGGCTTGAAGGAACGCTATGAGGTGTTCCACGGCGTCAAAATTCAGGACAGCGCCCTGATCGCCGCCGCCACCCTGTCCGACCGCTACATTTCCGACCGCTTTCTGCCCGACAAGGCCATCGACCTGGTGGACGAAGCCTGCGCCATGATTCGCACCGAAATCGACAGCCTGCCCACAGAGCTGGACGAGGTCAGCCGCCGCATTATGCAGCTGGAAATTGAGCAGGCGGCCCTGAAAAAGGAAGAGGACGAGGGCAGCAAGCGCCGCCTTTTGGCCCTGGAAGAGGAGCTGACCCGCCTGCGGGAGGACTTTGCCGCCATGCGCGCCCGCTGGGAAAACGAGAAAAGCGCCATCCAGAAGGTGCAAAAGCTGCGGGAGGACATCGAGCGGGTGAACGCCCAAATCGAAAAAGCGGAAACCACCTACGACCTGGGCAAGGCCGCCGAGCTGAAATACGGCGAGCTTCCCCGCCTCCAGGCGGAGCTTGCCTCGGAAGAGGAAAAGGCCGACCAGGAGCGGGGCGAAAACAGCCTGCTTCGGGACAAGGTGACCGAGGAGGAAATTGGCCGCATCGTCAGCCGCTGGACGGGCATCCCCGTCACCAGGCTGAAGGAAAGCGAGCGGGAGAAGCTTTTGTCTTTGCCAAGCGAGCTGCACAAGCGGGTTATTGGCCAGGAGGAGGCCGTGGAGAAGGTGTCCGAGGCCATCTTGCGCAGCCGGGCGGGCATTGCCGACGAAAACCGGCCCATTGGCAGCTTTCTGTTCCTAGGCCCCACCGGCGTGGGCAAAACCGAGCTGGCCAAGGCCCTGGCCCAAAGCCTGTTCGACGACGAGAAAAACATGGTGCGCCTGGACATGAGCGAGTACATGGAAAAGCATTCCGTCAGCCGCCTGGTGGGCGCGCCTCCGGGCTACGTGGGCTTTGAGGAAGGCGGCCAGCTGACCGAGGCCGTGCGCCGCAAGCCCTACTGCGTGGTGCTTTTGGACGAGGTAGAAAAGGCCCATCCGGACGTGTTCAACATCCTGTTGCAGGTGCTGGACGACGGCCGCATCACCGACAGCCAGGGCCGCACCGTGGACTTTAAGAACACCATCATCATCATGACCTCAAACCTTGGCAGCCAGCTGCTGCTGGACGCCATGCAGCAACCCGAGGCCACGGAAAAAAACGCCGCCCGCCACATTCCCGAAGCCGTGCGGCAAAGCATCCTAAAGCTGCTCTCCACCCAGTTCAGGCCAGAGTTTTTGAACCGCATTGACGACATCGTGTTTTACAAGCCCCTACAAAAGGCCGAGATTCTTGAGATCGTGCGCCTTTTGGCCGCCAACCTGGAAAAACGCCTGGAGCAAAAAGGCATCCGCATGCAGCTGACCGACGCCGCCGCCCAGGCCATCGTGGACGCCGGCTTTGACCCGGCCTACGGCGCCCGCCCCCTGAAACGCTACATTCAAAGCCACCTGGAAACCCTCATGGCCCGGGCCCTGGTGGCCGGGGAAATCCTCCCCGGCCAAACCGTGGTGGTGGACGTGGACGCGGAGGGGAAGCTGGCGGTGAGGTAGGGGCGGCCATTGTTGGGGACGTTTATGGGGGAGGGGTTCTTTTTGCAAAAGAACCCCTCCCCCAAACCCCCTCCAAGAAAACCAACGGAAACTTGCAGGTATTAATTCTACAAAGGAGTCGCTGGCGGCATCGCGCATATTTCATCGTACCTTGCTTGGTCAACAGAAGATGCTCCGCCAACCGGGTCGATCGTCCAGAACTGCCCTTCATCGGCAGGTTTTTTGGGATCGACGTATCTTGCGGCGATCAGCCCCTTGCGAAACTCAAACGTTGCACCTTTGGGCAAATCGCCCACCAATACCGTCGCTCCGTCTACGGTGTAATTCAGTTCGCCTTTTGCTCCCACCCAGCCAATATAACTGTCGCCATTAACCACCACCGCGTTCTTTTGCAGCTTATACGGCTTGGGAAGCTTCTTTTCCTGGAACCGCTTCAAATCGAAAAGCAAAAGTTCTTTGGTGGAAAGGAAGCAAAGTGTATCCTGAAATTGCACAGCCGAGCTATAATTGCCGATCTTTTTTTCCTGATAACTGTCTTGTCCTGGTAACCCATACCAAAAAACCAAACTGCCTTTTGGGGTGGCATATACGACATACGCGTCACCGGCGAATTCGCCGGAGAAGATCACGTCGTCTGGCGTGACGGTTGGTTTCTCTATTACGGCGGTGATGAAAAAATTCGGATACTTTTTGTCCATCTCTTTTGCATACGCGTCAAAAAAACCTCCGCGTATTTCCGCTCCTTTATCGTCCGTGGTGCTTTCCAGTTTCGCTACTCTGGTTGCCTCCATGAGCCCATGAACGCCGCGGATAAAATCCTCTTGGCTGATTGTGATCGCGTTATTCACCTCTCCGGAAAGCGTTCTGGTGTCATAAATAATATAAAGCGGCCCGCTTGACTTCCTTATTTGGGTGGTTTTGACAAAACCAATTTGGCAGGTGGGCGCACTCTGTGGATACGTATATGCGATATATTCGAGATAGACATTGATAATCTTGCTTTTAGGATTGAGGATTCCTCCATCCACTACTATTTCAAGCGTAAACCCATCCTCGTGCTCCAAAAAAAGATTGTCTTGGTTCTCGAATATTTTCATTTCCTCGGGGTTTCTTGTCCTGAAGCCATCAATCCCATCATCCCAGTTGGAATAGTTGTTGGCAAACTCATTAATCAGATAACGCAGGTATTCCTCACTGAAATATTTGATTTCACTTTCACCAAATGTCTGCGTCAGCTTTTCATTGGGTTTTTTCGGGGCCTTGTTTCGATTGGTTCCATGAGATTGGTTGGGCACATCTCCTGACCCCGCGCCTCGCGACTCGGCTTTCAAGCACCAGCCATCGGGTACGCGCATGTCGGCGCTGCTGGCCTCGGCGGATTTTGGCAGCATCACGGTCATGATGCTTGTCATCAGGATAAGAGCCAACGACCATGCTTTCGGTCTGTTCCAAACAGTTTTTCCCATTTTCTGTTCCCCCTTTGTTTTGATTTTTTACATGCTGTTTTTCTTGCGGTCTGAGGAGACTTTTTTCTATAAACACATCTGATGCCGCGAATATCCATAAACAAGATTATGAATTGTACTTAGAAATAATATACAATATTTGATATTGCGTTGTCAACAGGAAACAATCAACAAAGTTTTATAAATCGAATGCTTGCAAGATAGAATGTTGTGAATGGAAGTGAGCATTGTGTATGAAGAATTTTTTTCGCTGCGCCTCTCACAACTGAGGCTTCAAAAGGGCGTTTCTGCTCGGGACATGAGCTTGTCCATTGGGCAGAATGAGAACTACATCAACCACATTGAAAACAAGAAGGCTTTTCCCTCTATGCAGGCCTTTTTCTATATATGCGAATATTTGGGTGTTACGCCAAAGGATTTTTTTGATGAGAACAAGCAAACGCCAACCCTGATTGATGAATTTTTGACCGAACTGATCAAGCTGGACGAGGACAAGATCCGTCATCTGTTGAGGATCGTTCAAGCCATGGCCGTGAAATAGCGAATGTCGAACGCAAAAAATTCCCCGTGCTCGTCCTCATTTCTACCGCCTCCCCTTCATTGACATTCCGCAAAGATCCGATATACTTTTGTGCATCCCTAAATCTGCCAACCCCACACAGAAAGGGCGGTCCACACCATGAGCCCCTCCCTCAAACGCACGCTGGTTCCTCTATGCAAAACCGTCTGTTTTCTGGCGATTGTCATCAGCCTTTTGGCCTTCCTCAGCAAAGTGCTGATGGTGAAGGACGAAATGTTCCAGCGGCAGGACAACTATGCCCGCCTGCCCAAAAATTCTGTGGATCTTTTAATCCTCGGTTCCTCCCATTCCGGCGACGGCATCAGCCCGGACATCCTCAACGAAAGCCTGGGCCTGACCAGCTTCAACCAGAGCATCAACGGCCTGAGGGCGGAATACGCCCCCTACCGTCTGGAGGCGGCCCTGACCACCCAGTCGCCCAAGCTGGTGGTGCTGGACACCTACCTGTTTGAAAGCTACTGGAACGAGGAGGACAAGGTGGCCAGCTGGGCCTTGGATTCCCAGCCCCTGAACCTTGCCAAGATCAAAACCATCCAGGCCTTTGCCCCGGCGGACAAGCTGCCCTACTATGTCCCCCTGGTCAAGTACCATTCCCGCTACCGGGAACTGACCCAGGCGGATTTTGATTTTCTGCTGAACCCATCGGCCTATGCCGTGCAGGGCGTGGGCACCCACGAAATTCGCGATGGCTACCTGGACCAGCTGGACGATTATTTCGACCAGGACCTGTCCCTGGACGAAGAAGTTCTGCCCCTCTCCGAGGGCCAAAAGGCCAGCATGGACCAGGTGGTGGCCCTTGCAAAGCAGCACGGGGCCCAGCTGTTGTTCGTCACCGTTCCCTACAAGGAACAAATGGGCATGAACAGCGTGGAAAACCACCGCATCAGCAACTATTTGCGGCAGCTTTATGAAGGCGACCCGGCCGTGCAGGTTCTGGACATGAACGAGCATTGGGCCGAAATCGAGTTTGGCTATGCCGACCTTCGCAATGAGGGCCACATGAACCCCGGCGGCCGGGAAAAAACCAGTCTGTTTTTGGCGGATTATATCTGGGGCAATTACGATTTTGTGGAATAACGGACCAACGCCCGCGGCGACAGATGCGCGCCGTGGGCGTTTTCATCTTCTGGTAATGATTTCTTTACCTTTTCTTACATCAAATTATGTTCTTTCTATGGTATAATGTATGCATCTCCCCTATACAACTGGATACATTGAAGGAGGAATTCTGCGATGAAAAAATTCGTAACTCTGCTCCTCGTTCTTGCCATGCTGCTTGGGGCCGCCCCCGCGCTGGGCACTGCCCCCGTGCCGGACAAGGACATTGTGGTTCTCTACACCAACGACGTGCACTGCGGCGTGGATGAAGCCTTTGGCTACGCGGGCCTGGCCTCCTATCGCGACAAGATGGTAGAGGAAGGCAACTACGTCACCCTGGTGGATTGCGGCGACGCCATTCAGGGCGAACCCATCGGCACCCTGTCCACTGGCTCCTACCTCATCGACCTGATGAACCAGGTGGGCTACGACATTGCCATTCCCGGCAACCACGAGTACGACTATGGCATGGAACGCTTTCTGGAACTGACCAAGACCGCCAAGTTCCCCTACGTCTCCTGCAACTTTGCAAAGGGCGACGAGCTGGTGTTTGCCCCTTACAAAATCATGGAGTACGGCGGCGTGAAGATCGCCTACGTGGGCATCACCACCCCCGATACCCTCACCACCTCCACCCCCAAATACTTCCAGGACGACAAGGGCAACTTCATCTACGGCTTCATGGAGGACGACAGCGGCCAAAAGCTGTATGACGCGGTGCAAAAAGCGGTGGACGCCGCCCGGGCCGAGGGCGCCCAATATGTGGTGGCCCTGGCCCATCTGGGCATCGCCGCCGAAGCCGCCCCCTGGATGTCCACCGACGTCATCACAAACACCACCGGCATCGACGTCATGCTGGACGGGCATTCCCACAGCGTGCTGCCCTCTGAAAAGGTCAAAAACAAGGACGGCAAGGAAGTGCTGTTGTCCTCCACCGGCACCAAGCTGCACAACATCGGCGTGCTGCGCCTTACCAAAGACGGCGCCCTGTCCACCAGCCTGCTCAGCTGGAACGAGGACATCGCCAAGTCCATTTCCGATATCAAGGCCCAGTTTGAAGAGACCCTGGCCCAGGTGGTTGCCAAGACCGACGTGGACCTGGTCATCAACGAGCCGGACACCGATCCCCCCGTGCGCATCGTACGCGTGGCGGAAACCAACCTGGGCGACCTGTGCGCCGATGCGTACCGCGCCATGTCCGGGGCGGACATCGCCCTTGTGAACGGCGGCGGCGTCCGTTCCACCATCAAAGCCGGGGACATCACCTACAACGACATCATCAAGGTGCACCCCTACGGCAACGCCCTGTGCATGGTGGAGGCCACCGGCCAGGAAAGTCTGGACGCGCTGGAGATGGGCGCCCGGGTGGTGCCCTCCGAAAACGGCGGCTTCCTGCAGGTATCCGGCCTGACCTACGAAATCCACACCTATGTGGAGTCTTCCGTCAAAACCAACGACAAGGGCGAATTTGAAGCCGTGGAAGGCGAATATCGCGTCAAGAACGTGAAGGTGAACGGCGAGGACATCGATCTTGCCAAAACCTACACCATGGCTTCCCACAACTACATGATCAAGGACGGCGGCGACGGGTTCACCATGTTCAAGGACAATGCCCTTCTGCTGGACGGCATCATGCTGGACAACCAGGTGCTGATCAACTACATCACCCAGAACCTGGGCGGCGTGGTCGGCGCCGACTATGCCGATCCCCACGGCCAGGGCCGCATCGGGGCGGTGGCTGAGAAGCCGTAAGGGGACGGGGACGGATAACGAATACGACGTTTTGGGGGGAGGGGTTCTTTTGCAAAAGAACCCCTCCCCCAAGCCCCCACCAAGAAAACTAGATAATATAATATTTTAGGACCGCGCATAGCGCGGTCCTCATAAAGGGTCCAGGGGCATGCCCCTGGTGGGGTGCAGGGGTGAAACCCCTGCGCTTTCGTCTCTCCCCCGTCGTTCCCCCCGTCCCCCGCGTCCTACGCCCCGAACAAACGTCCAACGTCCCGGAAGGTAAAGAAGATCATCAGGCCAAACAAAAGCACGAAGCCGCCCATGTGGATGGCGCTTTCCACCCGCTGGCTGATGGGCTTGCGGCGGACGGCCTCAATCAGCATGAACACCACGCGGCTGCCGTCCAGGCCGGGAATGGGGAACAGGTTCACCAGGCCCAGGTTGATGGAAATGATCACCATCAGGTTCAAAAACACGCGCATGCCGTATTCCTGGGTTTGTTGGGCCACAATCTGCACCACGCCCACGGGGCCGGTGGTATCCTGAAAGCCTTCGCCGGTGGTGACCAGCTTGCCCAGGGCGCTTAAAATAGCGCCGCTGGCCTGCACGCAGCTGTCCCAGGCCGCAGGGATGATCTGCCCCGGGGGCAGGGGCCTGCCGGCGCTGATGTTCACGCCGATGCGGAAGCTCCCCGTGGCGGGGTCCTTCACCGGGGTCACCTCCAGGGCGATCTGTGTCTTTGGCATTTCCGCCTGGCCGCCTCTTTCCACGAAGATGGTAACGGGCTGGCCTTTGGAATCGGCAATGGCTTTGGACAGCAGGTAGGAATCCCCGGGTTGGGCCGCCACATCGCCAATCTTAACAAACACGTCGCCCGCCTCAAGCCCGGCCTTCGCGGCGGGCATGCCCGCCTCCACGCTGTCCACATAGGGCTGGGTCAGCTGAATGCCATAGGCGGCCATCAGCACCACGGCCACCACAAAGGCCAGCACGAAGTTCATCAGGGGCCCGGAAAGCACGCTGAGGATGCGCTTCCACACCGGGGCGTTGTTGTAGTTGCGGGGGTCGTCCCGCTTTTCGCCCTTGGGGTCGTCGTCGGTATCGCCGTAAAACATGCAATACCCGCCCATGGGCACGGGCCGAAGGGTGAAAAGGGTTTCGTGCTTCCTGCTTTTCCACTGCACCAGCTTGGGGCCAAAGCCAATGGAGAACTCCTTCACGGGAATGCCGGTGAGGCGGGCGGCGATGAAATGCCCAAACTCGTGCACCGCAATCAGGATGCCCAGCAGCACGATGGCGAGCAAAACATAGAATATGGTCATGCGATCGGTTCCTTTCCAGCGATTTTGGCGCGCCCCCATCAGAGGCATGGATAGCATATGCAAACCGGGGAAAAATCATGGGCACATTCCGCAGGCGAAAAAACGGAAAAATCAGCCCTTGGCAAGGAAGGCTTCCGCGATTTCCCGGGCCTTCCGGTCGGCCTCCAGCACCTGGGGCAGGGTTTCGGCAGGCAAATGCCCCGCCCGGCAGAGGGTTTCCTCCACCGTATCAAAGATTCGACCCACGGGCATGGAATTCCCTTTGGCAGTTTGTAACAAATGCGCCACCGCCACCTCGTTGGCGGCGTTCAGCACGCAGGCGGCCGCGCCGCCGGCCCGCAAGGCCTCGTAGGCCATGCGAAGGGAAGGGAAACGCTCGGGGTCGGGCCGCTCAAAGGTGAGGGACGACAGGGCGAACAGGTCCAGCTTTTCACCGCCGGTGGGCAGGCGCTGGGGATAGCTCATGGCGTAAAGGATGGGCAGGCGCATGTCCGGGGTGCCCAGCTGGGCCAGCAGGCCGCCATCCCGGAAGCCCACGGCGCTGTGCACCACGCTTTGAGGGTGCACCACCACCTGAATCTGCTCCGGTTCCACGTGAAACAGCCATTTGGCCTCGATCACTTCAAGGGCCTTGTTGAACAGCGTGGCGCTGTCGATGGTAATTTTCTGGCCCATGACCCAGTTGGGGTGCTTTAAGGCCTGGTCCCGGGTAGCGGCCCGGATGCCCTCTTTGTTTAAGGTGCGGAAAGGGCCCCCGGAGCAGGTGAGGTACAGCGTGTCGATGGGGTTTCCCGCCGCCCCCTGAAGGCACTGAAAAATGGCGCTGTGCTCGCTGTCCACAGGCAGCAGGGCATTTTCTCCCGCCTTTTCGGCGGCCTGGGTCACCAGTTTGCCCCCGGCCACCAGAGCCTCCTTGTTGGCCAGCAAAACCCGCCTGCCCTTTTCCAGGGCGGCCAGCACGCTTTTCAGGCCCGCCATGCCCACCACGGACACCAGCACATCGTCGCAATTGGCCTGGGCTGCCAACAGCAGGGCTTCCTCGCCAAAGACCCACTCACAAAAGCGCAAATCCCGGGGGATCTCCGAAAGAGGCACAGGTGTCGAAAGCCCCGCCAGCTTGGGCCGAAACGCCCGCACCTGTTCAAACAGCTTTTCCCGGCTTTGGTGGGCGGTGAGGGCCACGACCTCGAACCGGTCCGGATGCAAGGCCGCCACCTGCAGCGCCTGGGTGCCGATGCTGCCGGTGGAGCCAAGCACCGCCAGCCTGCGGCGAGTTGATGCAGCCATCAAAAAACCTCCTTTTATGGAAGAAAGGCCGGGGCTTTCCCCGGCCTCAAGCCGCTGACAGAGCGCTTTTAGGGACTGCCGCCCCTAACACCCCGCTCAGGGCTCTGCCCTGAACCCTTCCTTTGACCGCGTTTCACGCGGTCAAAAAACGATTGTGAAAAAACATTTTCGCAAAACTTGGGGTTTTGCGACACTCTGATGCCGGGGCTTTCCCCGGCCTCCACACAGTTGCTTTGACTGCCTTCCCCCTTGGTCGCGCGCAGCGCGGTCATGAAGGGTCCAGGGCAACAGCCCTGGCGGGGATGGAAGGGGCGGAGCCCCTTGCCCGTCCGTCCCCCTCCCTACACAATGGAAAGCAAAATGACGCGGTAGCAATATACGATGATGGCGGAGAACACAATGCTGTCCAGCCTGTCCAGCATGCCGCCGTGGCCGGGAAAGAGATTGCCGAAATCCTTCACGCCGCAATGGCGTTTGACCATGCTGGCGAACAGGTCGCCCATCTGCCCGGCGATGCCGCCAAAGAAGCCCGCCAGCAGGTTGCCCCACCAGGGCGGGAAAGCAAGGTTGGGCACGGCCAAACGGAAAATTCCGCCCACCAGCATGGTGAGAAGAATGCTGGCCACCAGCCCGCCAATGGCCCCGGCCACAGTCTTTTTGGGGCTGATGTTGGGGCACAGCTTGGCGCCGCCCACCCGGCTGCCCACAAAATAGGCGAAGGTATCGCCGCCAATAGCGATGATGAACACCAGCACCAAGAAAAAAAGCTGCATCACCCGGGGTTCGGTTTCCAGAATGCCGAACAGGCACATGCCGGGCAGCACCAGGGTGAGCATGGGAAGTATGCTGACCAGGATATCCACCAGGTCCGGGTTTTCCCGGCGCATGACCTGAAACAGCACGCAAAAGCTGAGCAGGGTGAGGATGGGAATGATGACGGTGTAGGAATAGGTCAGCACCAGGGGCACGCTGGCCGCCAGGCCCACAAAGCTGGCCCACCACACGGGGTGGTGTCCGCATTTTTCCAGGGCCCGCAGCTCCTCCTGAATGGCCAGGGACAAGGCCAAAAACGCGGCCACGGCACAATACCAGCCGCCCAGGCCCAGCAAACCGATAAGCCCCACAGTCAGGATGGTTCCGGTCACAATGCGTTGTGCCATGGCTTATTCCTCCCGTTTGCCATAGCGCCGGTCGCGGTTTTGGTACTCCGCAATGGCGGCATGATAGTGTTCCAGGGTAAAGTCCGGCCAAAGCACTGCGGGAAACACAAACTCCGCGTAAGCGCACTGGTAAAGCAGAAAATTGCTCAGCCGCATCTCGCCGCTGGTACGGATCAAAAGGTCCACATCAGGCAGGCCCGCGGTGTAAAGGCGGGCCGCGATGGCCTCCTCATCAATTTTTTCCAGGGCCAGGCGGCCTTCCGCCACTTCGCTTGCCAGCTGCCGGGCCGCCCGGGCCAGTTCCGCCCGGGCGCCGTAGTTGATGGCGATGTTCAGCCGAAGCCCCGTGTTCCCTTCCGTGCGCCGCTCCGCGTCCACCAGCGCGTCCCGCTGGGCGGCGGGCATTTGCTGCTTGTCCCCCAAAATGGTGATGCGCACGTTTTTCTCGTGGAGCTCGTCGATCTCGCTTTTGAAAAACTCCAGCATCAGGGCCATCAGCGCGTCCACCTCGGCCTGGGGCCGACCCCAGTTTTCGGTGGAAAAGGCATACAGCGACAGGGCCTTGATGCCCAGGTCGCTGCTGTTGCGAATAATGTCCCGCAGGGCTTCGGTACCCACCCGGTGCCCCATGGCGATTTTCAGCTTGTTGCGCTTGGCCCAGCGGCCGTTGCCATCCATAATAATGGCCACATGCCGGGGCAAACGGTTCAGGTCCACAGATCCATGGCGGGGAGGGTTGTTCAAGCAGGGGTTCTCTCCTTTTTTCGCCCGCGTCGCGCCTTGCGGCCCGCCGCCGGTTCGGGCTTCATTTGCTTCGCAAATTTCCGGCCCTCGTCGGGGTTTCTCCCCGACCTCCTTTTTTCGCCCGCGTCGCGCCTTGGGGCGCGTCGCCGGTTCGGGCTTCATTGCCCGCAGCCTTCCCCCCGTATGTCCGGCCCGCCGGTCAAAAACCGGGCCACATACAGGGTATGGCCGTCGTCATGCACCGCCACCACCCGGGTGGAGGCATAGCCTTGGGCTTCCCCTTCCGGGCTGCGAAGCAGGTCCTCCGGGGCGGGGTTTTTGCGGGGCGGCGCGGCAGTGAGCACCACCTGCACCCCTGTGATGCCCGCCGAAGCCAAAATCCCCAGGGCCGCCGGTGTGGGCAGGCCCAAAAGATGTTCAAAGGTTTGCTGCATCCGGTGTTTCAGAAGGCCTAAACCTCCATGATCTCCTTTTCCTTCTGGGCGGCCAGCTCATCCACGTTCTTGATGGCGGCGTCGGTGGCGTCCTGCATCTTCTTTTCCGCCTTGGCGCGGTCGTCCTCGGTGATGCTGCTGTCCTTTTCCAGCTTCTTGAAGTGCTCCATGGCGTCCCGGCGAATGGCCCGGACGGCCACCCGGGCCTCCTCCGCGCCCTTGCGCACCAGCTTGGAAAGCTCCTTGCGGCGTTCCTCGTTCAGCTCCGGAATCACCAGGCGGATGATCTTGCCGTCGTTGGAGGGGTTCAGGCCCAGGTCGCTCTTTTGGATGGCCTTCTCCACCATGGGAATCGCCTTCTGGTCCCACAGGCTGATGGTCAGCATCCGGGGCTCTGGCGAGGCGATGTTGCCCATTTGGGGCAGCGGGGTTTGCACGCCGTAGTAATCCACGGTGATACGCTCCAACAGCTGAGGATTGGCCCGGCCCGCCCGAAGGCTGCGAAGCTCGCCCTGGAAAACGGAAAGCGTCTTTTGCATCTTCTCTTTCGCGGTGTCGATCACTTCTTGATACATCAATAACCACCCTTTCTATCGGAGGGAATGTCTGGATTGTATTGTACTCTGTTTTCCCCCAAAAGGCAAGGTGGCTTTGCGCCTGGGGCGGCCCGCCGGCGCGGGAGGCGGGCCGCCTGGAAGACGAAGTTGCCCCTGGCAACCATGGCAAGGCAATGCGGCGCTATGCCAGCGCTACAATATTGATGATGGGGCCCACCACCCGCACCGGATCGGAATCGCCCAGAACCACCCGGAACACCTTGGGCGCCCCGGCGCCGGTGGTAAAGATGGCGGCGCTGGTGATGGAATTGCTGCCCGTGGAGGCCACCGGGGCCCAAAAGGCGATTCCCGACCCCGTCACGGACGCGCCGTCCAGCTGCATGGTGATGGAGGTTCCCTGGGCGTCGGCCTGGGTGGCGATAGCGGCTTCAAAAATCGCCAAATACACCCGGCCCCCCTCCAGGGTGATGTCTGCACCTGTGGGCGTAAACTGTATGGCGTTGCCGCCCATATCCCCCAGGTTGTCGTATACGATGGGCTCATTGGCGTTATAAACCCGGCCCGCCAAGGCCAGGGAACCATACGCGCGCAAATAATTCGTGGTGGCCACCGGGCCGGCTGGGCCCATGGGGCCGGTGGGACCGGCAGGGCCTTCAAGGCCATCCTCGCCGGCTGGGCCCATGGGGCCGGTGGCCGCAATGCCACATCCGCGACCCTGGCCAAGGCCAACCTAACGCATCCATGGCAAAGGACCGCCGCGTTCCTTCGCGACGGTCCTTTTGCTGGTTTTTTATTCCACGGCGCTGACCGGTTCCTCGTCCGTTTGCCCGGCTTCGGTCAGGTCCGCGTAGACCACCGCGTCGGCCCATGTGGTGTGCCGGGTGATCTGGTACCCCTGCAGCCGGGGCGTGTAAAAATCCATGTAGATGTTGGAGTACACCGGCACGGCGGGCAGAATCCGGTTCCAGCGGGTTTGGAAGGCCAGCCATTTTTCAAGGTACCCCCGGGTATCGCCCGGCTCGGTTTTGTGCAGGTCCCAGGCCAGCTGGGAAAGCAGTTTGTCCTGCAGGCCCGAGGTGTTCAAAAGGCTCCCTTCGCCATCGGCGGAATAGTTGCGGCTGGGGTCGAACACGCTGGCGAAGTTGGTGCCCAGGTAGAACAGGTTGCACTCCCGGGGCGCCTGGCCGTCGTATTGCTGAAGCAGCTGGGGACCCGGCAGCGGGCGGAGTTCGATTTGC
>JAVBTE010000129.1:0-8135 GCA_031556335.1 Eubacteriales bacterium
CTGGGCCCCTTCCAGGGCAAGCCCGCCTGCATCCGCATTCCGGTGGGCAGGGGCGTGTGCGGCAAGGCCGCGGAAACCTGTCAGCCCCAGGTGGTGCCGGATGTGCACGCCTTTCCCGGGCACATTGCCTGCGACGAAGCCTCCCGGTCCGAAATCGTGCTGCCCATTTTCAAAGGCGGCGCGCTGAAAGCGGTGCTGGATGTGGACAGCCCCTTGCCCGCCCGCTTTGACGAAGAGGACCGGCAAGGCCTTGCTAAGATCGCGGAAATATTGGGTTCCGCCTGCGATTGGTAGGAAAAGCGGCGCGGTTTTTCGCCGTGGTGACCGCCGCCTGTTGCTTGCAACGGCGCGGTTTTTCTTGTACAATAGCAGTTGTGCGGGGCGCGGAGCCCCACGGGGGACAAGACCCAAAGGAGAGGACGACCGGGATGTGGAAGCGGGGAGGGTCCGCCACGGAAAAGATCGCCTATACGGCGCTTTTGGTGGCCATGCAGGTGGTGCTGGGGAATTTGCTGCAAATTCCGCTGGTGTTTAAGCAATTTCATTTTGGGTTTTTGCCCATCGCCATTGCCGGCGCGGCCCTGGGGCCTGTTCCTGCCATGATCGTGGGGGGACTGGGCGATTTTTTCGGCGCGCATCTGTTTCCGGCGGGGGCGTATTTCTTCGGCTTCACCCTCACCAACATCCTGGCGGGCCTCATTTATGCCCTGGCCCTGTACAGGCAAAAGCCCTGCATCTGGCGGGCTGGGGCGGCCAGCCTTGGGGTGGCGGCGTGCTATTTGTTTCTCAATTCCTACTGGCTCAGCCTGCTGTATACGTCCAGGGCCTACTGGGGCTGGGTGGGCGTGCGCTGGTGGACCTATCTGCCGGAGCTGCCTGTGTGCGCGGCGGTCATCTATTTTACCTTGCGGGCCCTTGGCAAGCTGAAACTGCCGATATTCGCGGCGCTTAGGGATAAAGAGGACAAGGCAATCCAAGAAAAGGCGGAGACGCAGCCATGAAAACAGACCAAAAGGCCATTTTGAAAGGGCTGAAAGACCTGTACCCCGGCGCGGGGCCGGAGCTGAACTTCTCCAACCCCTATGAGACGCTGGTGGCCACCATGCTGTCCGCCCAGTGCACGGACAAGCAGGTGAACAAAGTGACCCCGGAGCTGTTTCATCGGTACCCCACCCCCAAGGCCATGGCCGAAGCCGGGGTGGAGGCGGTGTACCCGCTGGTGAAAAGCTGCGGCTTCAAAAGCAAGGCGGGGAACATTGTGGAAGCCTGCAGGCTGATCATGGCCCGGCACGGCGGCGAAGTGCCAAGCACCATGGCGGAGCTGACGGCCCTGCCCGGTGTGGGCCAAAAGACGGCCAATGTGGTGCTGGCCAACGCCTTTGGCGTGCCCACCATCGCGGTGGATACCCATGTGTTTAGGGTCAGCAACCGGCTGGGCCTGGCCAGCGCCAAAAACGTGGAATTGACGGAAAAGCAGCTGCAAAAGGCCATTCCCAAAGAGGATTGGATCGCGGCCCACCATTGGCTGATCTATCACGGGCGCAGAGTGTGCCACGCGAGAGGGCCGGAATGCGCCGTGTGCAGCCTAAAGCCGCTGTGCAAATCCGCCGGGGCGGAGGAGAAACCCAAGGCGGCCAAAACCGCCGCCAAAAAAGAATCTGCCGGAAAAAGCAAGGCAACCGGGAAAAACAAGACCGCCGCAAAGGGCGGCATGGCGGCCGCGGAGTAACCGGGGCCCAAATCGAGGAGGAACAGCGTGGCTTCTTTTGTGGATCGCGTAAAAATCACCGCCAAGGCGGGAAACGGTGGAAACGGCTGCGTGTCGTTCCATCGGGAGAAATTTGTGCAAAACGGCGGCCCGGACGGCGGCGACGGGGGAGACGGCGGCCATGTGGTGGCCCTGGCGGACCCCAACATGCATACGCTGCTGGACTTTCGTTTTCATACCAAATATTTGGCGGAAAACGGCGTGGACGGCAGCGCCAACCGCTGCCATGGCAAGCGGGGCCAGGCGTTGGTGATCAAAGTGCCGGTGGGCACGGTGTTTCTGCGGGACGAGGACGGCGCGGTGGTCGCGGACATGAACGAGCCCGGCAAGGAAAAAGTGTTGCTTCGGGGCGGCCGCGGGGGCCACGGCAACGCCCGTTTCGCCACCCCCACCCGGCAGACCCCCAACTTTGCCAAGCCGGGCATTCAAACGGAGCTGAAAACCTTCCGCCTGGAGCTGAAAACCATTGCGGACGTGGGCCTGGTGGGCTTCCCCAACGTGGGGAAAAGCTCCATTCTAGCGGTGCTCACCGCCGCCAAGCCCAAGATTGCCAACTACCACTTCACCACCCTGACCCCCAACCTGGGCATCGTCAAATGGCGGGAGCAGGACTTTGTGCTGGCGGATATCCCGGGCCTGGTAGAAGGGGCCAGCGAGGGCATCGGCCTGGGCCACGCCTTTTTGCGCCATGTGGAGCGTACCCGGCTGCTTTTGCACGTGGTGGACGCGGCGGGCAGCGAGGACCGGGACCCCATGGAGGATTTTGGCATCATCAACGAGGAACTGGAGAAATACGGCGAGCCCATGGGCCGGCCACAGCTGTTGGTGCTGAACAAGTGCGATTTGATTCCGGACCCCGAAACCGTCGCCACCCTCAAGGCGCAGTTTGAAAAGCTGGGGTATGAGGCCTACCCGGTGAGCGCGGCCACCAACGCGGGCTTTGACGCGCTGCTGGGTCGGGTGGTGCAACTATTGCCGGAGCTTCCTCCCCCCCGGGAGTTTATGGAGGAAGAGGAGGAGGAAACCGCCCTGACGGACGAGGGCTTCCAAATCAAACGGGACAACGAGGTCTATGTGGTGGAGGGCCCGGCCATGCAGCATTTCATCGACAGCGTCAATTTTGACGACGAGGAAAGCGCAAGCTGGTTCCACCGCACCCTGCGGGACCGGGGCATCATCGACGCGCTTCGGGCGAAGGGCGCGGGGGAAGGCAGCACCATCCGCATTGGGGATATGGAGTTCGACTTTATTGAATAAGCGCCAAAAGCCGGGGGCAGCCCCGGCGGGAACAAGGAGAAGCCTATGGAATTGACTGGCAAGCAACGGGCCGCCCTGCGCGGCATGGCCAACCCCCTGGAAACAATTTTGTACATCGGCAAGGACGGCATTACGGAAAACACTGTGAAGGAAGCCTATGACGCCCTGGAGGCGCGGGAATTGATCAAGTGCGCGGTGCAAAACGGCTGCGAACTCAGCGCCAGGGAAGCCTGCGCGCTGCTGTGCGAAAAGACCCACGCCCATCCGGTGCAGTGCATTGGAAAGCGGTTTGTCATCTACCGGGAAAGCCGCGCCCACAAAAAGATCGTTCTTTGATCCCTCCGGCGAAAGGGCCGGTCCGGACCGAAACCACGCAAAGGAGGCGCGGCGCCCATGAGGGAACGGGTATACGAAGCCCTTCAGGCCATGCGGCCTCCTTTTGCGTCCTACGAAACGGACATTCACCAGATGGTGGAAAAGCGGCTGACGGAGGCGGGCATCCCCTTCCGGCATGAGGCCATGATCGGCAAAGGATGCCGGATCGATTACCTGGCCGGGGATGTGGGCATTGAGATCAAAAAGGGCAAGCCCTCCCTGGACGCCCTGCTGCCCCAATTAAGCCGCTATGCCGCCTGCGAGGCCGTTGCGGCCCTCATCGTCATCACCCAGCGCAGCATCAGGCTGCCAAAAGCCATTGGGGAGAAGCCCTTGCGGCTGATCGTGCTTTCCCGGCTGTGGGGGGTGGCCTTGCCATGAGCGGCGATTTTGAACCGATTCTGCTGCCCCCCTATCTGGCGGACAGCAGCGGCGCCCAGGACGAGCTGGAACCGGAGCGGCGCACCTATGGCACCTTGTCTTTCAACAAAAAGCGCCGGTGCTGGGTGGTAAAAGCCGAACCCACCGTAACGGAGCTTTGCAAGCGCCTGTTTCCCGGCACCGACGCCAACCGCCGGGGAGAAGCCCGCTTTACCGCCCACCGGCGGGTGGTGGGGGACCTGAACTGGCTGATGCTACGCTACCCTCTGGCCGTGAAGGCCCAGGACATGGAACGCTGGCGGGAGGCCCTCTACGAGGCCCGGGAGTATGTCATCCGGCGGGAAACCGCCCTTCGGGCCCCCACGCGGATTGCGCCCATGCCTCACGTGTTTTTGGGCAAGCTGACCCCCTTCCAGGAGGAAGGGTTGGCCTTTTTGCTGCGCACCGACCGGGCTTTGCTGGCGGATGAAATGGGCCTGGGAAAAACCGTGCAAACCCTTTCCATGCTGGCGGAAACAGGGGCTTACCCCGCTATGGTGGTGGCCCCGGCCCATTTGATCCGCAACTGGGAAAGCGAAATCGGCCGGTTTTTGCGCAAGCCCGACGGCAGCCCGGTCCGGGTGCATGTGGTGAAGGGGCTGAAGCCCTACGAGCTGCCCCCCGCCGACCTGTATTTGATGCATTATCTGCTTTTACGGGGATGGAAAGAAGCGCTGAGGGAGTGCGCCTTTCCAACGGTCATTTTTGACGAAATTCAGGAATTGCGCCACAGCGGCACGGAGAAATACTCCGCCGCCAGCCTGCTTTCCGAAGGGGCCCAGCGCATTGTGGGCCTCAGCGGCACCCCCATCTACAACCGGGGCGCGGAGATCTGGAATGTGATCAATATTTTGGATTTTCATTTTTTGGGCGATTACGAGAGCTTTACCCGGGAATGGTGCTATGGCTACGGCAACCAGATCGTGGCCAAGCCGGAACTGCTGGGCGAGCATCTGCGGGGCGAGGGCATCATGCTGCGCCGGGTGAAGCAGGATGTGCTTTCCGACCTGCCCCCCAAGCGCCGGCTGGTGATGACCATCGACAGCGACGACGCGGTGTACCGCAAGCTGATGCTGCCTGTGGCGGAAAAGCTGCGGGAATTGAAACAGGGCGCGGCCTTGACCGCGTCCCAGCGGGCGATTGTGGAAATGGAAGTGGAGCAAGGGGAACGCCAGGCCACTGGCGTGGCCAAAGCCCCCTATGTGGCCCAGTTTGTGCGGGCGCTTTTGGAAGCGGAGGAAAAGGTGCTGCTGTTTGCCCATCACCACCAGGTGATGGATCTGTACAAAAAGGAATTGCACAGCTTTTCGCCGGTTTTTATCACGGGGCGCGAAACCACCGCCCAAAAAGACCGCTCCCTGGAGCGGTTTATGACGGGCCGCACCAATCTGTGCTGCATTTCGCTGCGGTCGGCGGCGGGCCTCAACCTGCAACGCGCCACCTGCGTGGTGTTTGGAGAGCTGGACTGGTCTCCCGCTGTTCACAGCCAGGCTGAGGACCGGGCCCACCGCATGGGTCAGACGGATTCCATACTATGCTACTATTTGGTGTCCAAGGGCGGAAGCGACCAGGACATGCAGGACGCCCTGGGCCTAAAAGTGAGCCAGTTTGTAGCCCTGATGGGCGACGCGCCCGAATCCCAGGAAAGCGCGTTGATGAATGCGCAATATGTACGCCAGTATACCGAACGGCTGGTGCGGCGGCTTTTGTCGGACGTTGGCTGAGGCTTACTTGGGCAGGATCACGGTGCAGCCGGGTTCAAAGTCCTGGGGGGCCAGGCAGGGGTTGGCGCGCAGCAAAGAGGCCACGGGCAGGTTGAACTGGATGGCCACCGTTTCCAGGGAGTCGCCGTCGGCCAGGGTATAGGTGGAGGGAATGGGGCAGGGAATGTTGTCCTGGGGCACGCAAAGGGTCTGTCCGGCGGTGAGATGGTCCAGGTCCACATCTGGGTTGGCGGTGGTGAGGGTGTTGCGGCTGACCAGGTTGCGCAGCTGAATGTCCGCCACGGTCTGCCCGGTGCGCACGGTGATCTGGTCCTCCACAGGGCAGGTTGGACCGGGCGTGGGCGTGGGTGTTGGCGTGGGCGTTGGCGTTGGTGTCGGTGTCGGGGTTGGTGTCGGTGTGGGGGTCGGCGTTGGTGCAGGTGTCGGCGTGGGCGTTGGGGCCGGCGCGGGCGTAGACGGCGGCGTGGTGGAGGGGAACGGGGTGACGATGAAGCCTTTGCCTGTGCCCTCGTTGCCGCTGGCGGTTCCGCCCGTAGCGCTGTTGGTGGGGGCGGGCGTGGTTCCGTTGTCGGTGGGCGTGTCGTCCTCCTCCCGGGGAATGCAAAGCACATCGCCCACCATCAGCCGGGCGGGGTGAATGTCCCGGTTGGCGGCCAGCAGGTCCCGCAGGGGAACCCCCAGCTTGTGGCTGATGAGGTAGAAACTGTCGCCGCGCTTAACGACGTATTCCTCCGCGCAGATTTTGCCGGCGGGAGGGGTGGTGCCGGCGCCGTTGGAACCGTTGGATTGCGTCATGGATAACGCTCCTTTCGGGATGTGTTCTCCCCTAACCCTATGATCGAAACCTGCGAAAGTGACTACCTTTGCCCGGGGTTTCCATAAAAAGAAAAGCAAAAGCGCACAAAGGAGAACCATACAATGCCTTGGTTGAACGAGTGTAAAAAATGCAAGCAGGAAGTGCCCGCGGGGGAAACCTGCCCTCAGTGCTATGGCAAGCTTGCCAAAACGGGGGAGAAGCTTTCCTTTATGATGCTCAGGCAGCCGGTGCGGGACTGGTTCGCCTGGAACCGGGTGCTTCGGGCGGTGCTGCCCGCGCTGGGGCTGGCGGCCGCGACCACGCTGCTGCTGGAAGGGCTGGCCAGCGGGGGAAGAGGCATTCAGTCGCTTTTTTTGCAAGGTTTTTTTTGGACGCTGATGGCCGTGCTGGGGCTGATGCTGCTGGTGATGCTTGTGATTTATCTGTTGCAGGGAAACGAATACGTGCGCTTTGTGCTGGACAGGGACGGCGTTCACGCCTTTACCTATTTGCGTAACCCCACCGCCCTGAAGCTGTACGCCCGGTTTTTGAACTGGGAAACGGCGCAGAAGCTGCAAAACGATGAGCAGGCCAGGGACGGCCTGTGCCTGATCCGCAAGGCGGAGATCGCCTGGGGAAGCGTTCGCCGGGTGCGCTGCTGGCGGGAAAACGGGCAGATCCTATTTTTCAGGCCCAGCTTTTGGCAGGCGCTGGTCATCTCCTGCCCGCCGGGGGAATATGCGCAGGCGGAAGCGTTCGTTCGCAAAAAGCTGGGGAAAAAAGCGCCTATCTTTCCGCCAAAGCCGCTGGGGCCATAAGGGCGCGCCGCAACAGAACGCGGCGGAGGCTGCCGCCACATGCTTTTTTGAATGTTACGTGAATGTGACGGAAATGCCTTGACATGCTTAACAATTTCCCATAAAATACATATGTTAATGCTTTTTGCCATCCTCAAGGATGGAACGCTACAAAAGGGATGGGCCGCGGGGCGGCTGATGGAGGGGTCATCATGAGGCAGCATGCCAGGGGAAGCCGTATCATCGCGGGGCTTGTAAGCGCCGTTTTGCTGGTGTTGACAGTGGCCGGAGCGATTGCCGCCACCTATCCTTATGAAACCACCTGCATGGAAAACGTGAATCTGCGGAAAACCGCCAGCGCGTCGGGCACCATCCTCAAGCGGATCAGCAAAGGGGATACGGTGTCTGTGCTGGGGGTTTCCGGTTCATATTATCAAGTGAAGTTTGACGGGGTCACCGGGTATGCCATGAGGCAGTATGTGGACGGAACCTCCCCCGAGGAAAAAGTGCCGGACACGCTGGTTCAGCAAACCGCGCCCAGCGCCATCAAAAGCTATCCCTACGACACCTACACCGTGGACAGCGTAAAGCTGCGCAAAACCGCCAGCGACACGGCCACGGTGATGCTGACCATTCCCAAGGACGCGGCGGTCACCGTGTACGACGTCACCTCCAGCGGCTTTGCCAAGGTGAAATACGACGGCAAAACCGGCTATGCCATGGCGGCGTTTTTGGTGCTGGCGGATTTTTCCAAAGCGGCGGCCTCCCCAAAGGCCACGGCCACGCCCAAGCCCGGCTCGGAGAAATATACCACCCTCATGGTGGGCAGCACCGGCGAGTTTGTCAAGGCGCTGCAGGAGGCCATGATCGAGCTGAAATACCTGGAAGGCAAGGTGGACGGCAAGTTTGGCGCACAGACGAAAACCGCCGTGACGACCTTTCAAAAGCGAAACGGCCTCACCCAGGACGGCGTGGTCACCACGGAGATACAGCTGCTG
>JAVBTE010000175.1:0-3211 GCA_031556335.1 Eubacteriales bacterium
GCTCATGTTGAACACAAAGCCCGTGGGACTGCCCAGGCCCAGCTCCCGGCTTAGCAGTTTCAGGGCAAACCAGCCCTTCACGTATTCTTCCAGGGCTTCGGGCACCCTCAGCTCGGTGCTCCATTCCACGTTGTAGCACTCGTCCGGGGCCGCGATGCAGGGCTTTTCAACGGGCAGGTCCTCGCCGTCGATGATCTGAACGGTTTTTACCTCAAAAAACCGGGCTCCGCCCACATAGGCGGCGATCAGGTTCTGGGCCAGCTGGCTGTGGGGGCCCGCCGCCGGGCCAAAAGGCGTTTCGATGCTCTCCCCAAAAATGGGCAGGGTTTTGCCGCTTTCGTGGCAATAGGATACGTTCACGCCAAAAATGGTATGGTATTTTTCATATTCCCCCAGCGCCCAGTCCATCAGCTGGCCAAAGGGAATGGGTCTCATTTTGTCGCTCATGGGAATGCCTCCTTGTTTTGCTTTTTTGTCGGGGCTTTGCCCATTTGCCTCACCGGCCCGCATTGATGCGCCGGGAAAGGTCCGCCGCCCGCTCCCGGCAATGGGCCAGCACGGCTTCCTTGTCGATGCCGACCAGCTCCCGGTTTTTCATGCGCACCTTGCCGTCGATGATGGTGGTGGTCACCATGCGGCCGTTCATGCCAAACAGCACATGGGAGTTTACGTTCTCCGCCGTCATGGGCGTCAGCGGAATATAATCGGCCACGATCACATCCGCGCAGGCCCCGGGCCTTACAATGCCCATGGGCTTTCCAAAGAAGGTTTCGGCCATTTTACGGTTGTTTTCAAACAGCATGGCGGGAATCTCCCCCCAGGCGGCGGTGGGGTCGCACAGGTGATGCTTATGCAAAAGGTTCCCCACCTTATAGCTTTCAAACATATCGTTGGTGTAACCGTCGGTGCCCAGGCCGATCAAAATGCCCTTTTGGTACATTTGCAGCACCGGGGGGCAGCCGATGGCGTTGCCCATGTTGCTTTCCGGGTTGTGGGCCACCATGCTGCCGGTTTCCAAAAGCAGGTCCATCTCCGCCTCCCCCACGTGGGTGCAATGGCCGCAGATGGTGCGGGGGCCCAAAATGCCCAGGTCGTGCAGGCGGAACACCGGCCGCTTGCCGTGGTTTTTCAGGCTGTCGTACACATCGTCGATGCCCTCCGCCACATGGATATGGTATCCCGCGTCCTTGGGGGCCTGCACGGCGCAGTACAGAAAGGTTTTGTTGGACAGGGTAAAGGGTGCGTGCATGCCCATCATGCCCGCCAGCATGCCCGTGCTGTTCTTGCGGGAATACTCCATAAAATCCACGTTTTCCTTGACGGCGGCCCGCATTTTCTCCTCGCCGTCCCGGTCGCTGACCTCGTAGCACAGGTTGGCCCGCACCCCATGGCGCTGGGCGCTGTCCGCAATGGCAAACAGGCTGCCCTCCACCTGGCCATAGCTGGCGTGGTGGTCAAAAATCGCCGTGGTGCCATTTTCAATGCAGTCGATGAAGGTGGCGTCGGCGCTTAACGCCGTGTCCTGCAAAAGCAGGTGGCGGTCAATGGTCCACCACAGGCCGTCCAAAATTTCCAAAAAGTTTCTGGGGCTTGGGCCTTTGATGGAAAGGCCCCGGGCAAAGGCCGAATAGATGTGGTTGTGGGCGTTGATCAGCCCCGGCATGATCACCCCGCCTTTGGCGTCGATCCATTCCGCGTCCGGGTACTCCGCCCGCAGGGTTTTGGTTTCGCCAACGGCAAGAATCTCTCCGCCGTCCATGGCTACGCAGCCGTTTTCCAAAAAAGGGCGCTCCGCATCCCGGGTAATCAGCCGTCCATTTCCCAGCAATAACATCGCTCTCATCCTTTCATTCGTCGGTTTCCGTTCGTTATTTGGTCCCACTTGCAATCGCTTTGAAAACAGTAAAAACTGCCCTCGGTTTCCCTTGGACAGCCCACGTGGTAAAAACAGTAGAACAGAAAAGCGATCCCACATGTGGAATAGCCCGCGCGCGAAGCACTTCCTTGCAGCTACTGTCCGTATTTATTTTTCACCTGACAAAACAATTCAGAAGGGCGCTCACCCCCCTAAGAATCACTCCCCACCGATATTCATACTTTCTAAAAAGATCATACCACGTTGTGGAGTTTTTCACAATCCCAAGTTTTAAAAAATTTTTAGAGAGCGTTGTTTTCAATTTTTTTCAAAGCCCGGGATGGCTGGTTTGCATGTTTTCCAGGGCCTCCAGCGCCAAAGGCGTATCCGCGTCCATCAGCTCCCACTCGTTTGCCGCTTCCACCCGCACAATTTGGTCCGGATGCCGCTGCATGACCGCGCCGCCGGACTGGCCTTCGTGAAGGGCCAGCAATTCGGAAAAAAACACTTTCGCAAACAGCGCGGGGTTGCCGTCCCGCCCGCCATAGCAGGCCCGCACAATGCTCTTTGGGTGGCCTTCCAAGGCCTCCATCATTCGCCCCATGGTTTCGCCGGAACAAAGGGGCTGGTCCCCCACGCAAAACATGCAGCCGTCCATGTCCCCCATCTGTTCCAGCCCCAGGCGGATGGTGTCGGAAATGTCCGGCAGCCGATGCAAAAGGACGGCGAAGCCCGCCCCCTTTGCCAGGGCTTCCACCTCCCGGCTGCGGGTGACCACAAGGGTTTTGGCAAAGCTCCGGGGCAGTTCCTCAAGGGTGCAAAGCAGCATGGGCTTGCCCCGAAAAGAGGCCATCAGCTTGTTTTCCCCAAAACGAACCGAGTCACCGGAGGCCAGCACCACACACCCGATCTTCACGGTCATTCCCCCGCTTTCTTCCGCTTTGCCCATTCTGCCCGGCAGGCGATCAGCTCCGCCGCCACGCTCACCGCGATCTCAAAGGGCGTTTCCGCGCCGATGGGAAGCCCGATGGGCGAATGCACCCGGGCCATATCAGTATCCCCAAAACCCTGCCGCGTAAGCGCGGAAAAAACAACTTCCCGCTTGTGGCGGCTACCCATCATGCCGATGTACCGGGCCTTTGTCCGCAGCATGGCGGACAGGGCCTCCAGGTCGTGCTCGTGGCCCCGGGTCATGATCAGCGCGTCGTCCTCGGGCCCCAGGCGCACTACGCATAGGTTGTCAAAGACCGAAAGCCGCGCCTCCGCCCCGGGGAAAAACTCCCGCCGAACGAACTACGGCCTGTCGACCAGCACTCGCCAGCGAAAGCCCGCTTTATATAAGAGCGGCACCAGCGC
>JAVBTE010000164.1:0-8237 GCA_031556335.1 Eubacteriales bacterium
AGCTATGCGGCCCGGCAGGCCTATGTAAGCCAGCGGATGCTGCTGGTGGAGCAATCCCTTCGCATGGAGCAAAAGCTGCGGCGGGGCGCGGTGCTGCCTGTGGACGGAACGGCCTGCCATCAGGGCGCGACAAAGCAGGAATTGCTAAAGGCGCTTTTAGCCCTTCCCGGGGCCAAGCTGCACTATTTCTTTTTTTTGGACCCCAGCACCGGGGGCGTGAGCCGGGTGCTAGAGGAACGGGAAGTGGTGGCGCGGATTTTGGGGGAGGAAAGCGAAAAGAAGGGCTAAGCCGGCATGGCTTTTTTCTTTTGACCGGTGAGAAGATAGCTGAGCGGGAATTTTTCCATCAGCTTCGCCGAGGGGTTGTTGGCCATTTCCAGGTTGTATTCCTCAAAGGTTTGGATGTCAATGCCGCTTTTGAAAACCGCGCTGATGATGTCGGACATCTTGTGCATGAACCAGTAGCATTCCTTTGCTTCGTAGGCGACGCCGCCCACATAATCCAGGCCGTCTTTGTAGTGATAGGGGCCTTTTTCAAAGTAAGAGGGGAACTGGTCCCAATTCTGCCGTTCAAAACTGAATCCGTTTTCCAGAAAATAGGCAAAGGGATGCATCTCAAAAATGAGCAGCTCTCCGCCTTTTTTCAATAGCCGGGACACCACCGAAAAAAACGCCTCCAAATCCGGAAACCATTGCAGGGAGCCCTCGGAAATGTAGATGAAATCAAAACGCCGGTCGTATTCGTCGCCGATTGCCAACACATCGGTGCGCACAAAGGAAGCGTTCAGCTTGGCGATGTTGGCAAGCTGCCGCGCCTCTTCAATGGCGACGTCGGAAATATCAAATCCAACGGCTTCTTTCGCGCCAAGCTTCATCAGGGACAAAAGTTCTCTGCCATTGTTGCAGGGCAGCTGCGCAATGGTTTTGCCAACCAAATCATACTGGCCCAGCTTTTCCAGCAGCACGGGGTCGCAATCTCGGTCGAAGGCCGTAAACGCCGGGTTTTCAAAGCCCACGCGCAGGGCGTTGCCCCGCGCTTTTTGGTGGTATTCCAGCGCCTGGTTCCAGGCGGCCCGGTTGCCCTCGGTCATTTTTCGGATGTTCATGGGACCCTCCAGAATTGAGAATATTGTGTCTGCATCATACCAAAAAATGCAAACAAAGCAAGTCGAAAAACCGTTTGTTTTGCGTTTTTCTTGACATGGCGCTTCTTTCCGCCTATAATATGAAATCGGTTTTCAGTTTCAAAATGGCGGGGAGGTGGCGCAGTGAAAGAACGGGGAAAGTACCAAACCAGGCAGCAGGAAGCCGTGGCGGCTTTTTTGCGGGCAGCGCCCTCCGGCTGCCTTACGGCGGAAGAGGTGCACGCCCGCCTGAGCGCCTCCGGGCTGGACGTGGGCAAAACAACGGTATACCGGGCCATGACCAGGCTGTGCGAGGAAGGCAAGCTGCGCCGCTACGCGCCCTCCGGCACAGGGGAGGCCGCCCAGTACCAGTGGAACCCCTGCGAGCATGACCATTTGCACATCCGCTGCCTTGGGTGCGGCCTTTTGGAGCACCTCAGCTGCGACGAGGTAGGGGAATTTTGCAGGCACATTTTAAGCCATCACGGGTTTGAGCTGGACGAAGGCCAAACGATTTTATACGGGCGCTGCAAGCGCTGCGCGGAGGAACGGGAATGAGGAAACGGATTGCGGCGGCGGCGGTCGCCATTGCGGTGCTCGCTTTGCTGCTGGCGGCCATGGGGCAGGCGGGGGAAGAGCGGCCCAAAGCCGGGGACACAAAAATCAGCGTCATCGCCACGGTGTTTCCCGGGTATGATTTTGCCCGGCAAATTGCGGGAGACGCGGCCAGGGTCAGGCTGCTGCTGCCTCCCGGGGCGGACAGCCACAGCTATCAGCCGACCCCCCAGGACATCATCGCCATTCAGCAGGCCGACCTGTTTGTGTATGTGGGCGGGGAAAGCGAGCATTGGGTGAAGGACATGCTGGCCTCCATGGGGGAGAACGCCCCCAACGCCCTGGCGATGATGGATTGCGTTGCCACCTTGGAGGAGGAGCGCAGCGAAAGCATGCAAGGCGAAGACACACATGAAGCGGAAACCCATGAGACCGACGGGAAAGAGCTGGACGAGCATGTGTGGACGTCCCCGGCAAACGCCATGGCCATCACCCGCAAGCTGGCGGAAACCCTGGCCCGGCTGTCCCCGGAAAACGCGGCCCGGTTTGCGGCGGGGGAGGCGGCGTACCTTCAAACGCTGGAAGAGCTGGACCAAACCTTCCGGCAGGTGGTGAAAAACGGAAACCGGCACAAGATCATCTTTGGGGACCGCTTTCCCTTCCGGTATTTTGTGCATGAATACGGCCTCGCCTACGACGCGGCCTTTCCCGGCTGCAGCGAGGACAGCGAGCCCAGCAGCCAGACCCTGATCTCCCTGATTCGGGAAATAGAGGAGGAGCGCGTTCCGGTGGTGTTCCACATCGAGTTTTCCAGCCGGAAAACGGCAGCCATCCTTTCCGAGGAAACAGGGGCCAAGCCGCTTTTGATGCATTCCTGCCACAATGTAAGCGCAGAGGAAATGGAAGCGGGCGCGACCTATGTGTCGCTGATGGCGGGCAACGCCAGGGCCCTGGAGGAGGCGCTTCGGTAATGGCGCTAATCGCTTGTGAGAACGTATCTTTTTCCTATGAGGGGAAGGCCGTGGTGGAAGGGCTGAACCTGCAGGTGGAAAACGGCGATTTTTTGTGCGTGGTGGGGGAGAACGGCTCCGGAAAATCCACGCTGGTCAAGGGGCTTTTGGGGCTTTTGAGCCCCACCCAGGGCCGGGTACTGTTTGGGGAGGGCTTGCAGCCCACCGACATTGGATACCTGCCCCAGCGCACAGACGCCCAGCGGGATTTTCCCGCTTCGGTGTGGGAGGTGGCCGCCTCCGGATGCCGGGGCATACGGCCTTGGCTATCGCAAAAGCAGAAGGCGGAAGTGTTGCGGGTGATGGGGCTGCTTCGCATGGAAGGCCTCAAAAGGCGAAGCTTTTCCAAGCTTTCCGGCGGGCAGCAGCAACGGGCGCTGCTGGCCCGGGCCATATTGTCCAGCGGCAGGCTCTTATTGCTGGACGAGCCCACCGCCGGGCTGGACCCGGTTATGACCCGGGAACTGTATCAGATCATTGCCGATTTGCACGCCGCCCATGGCATGACCCTTCTGATGGTCACCCATGACATGGAAGCCGCGCTTCGCTACGGGAAGCATATTTTGCATTTGTCCCATGGCTTCACGTTTTACGGAACCGCAGAGGAGTATGCCCTGTCCCCCTTGGGGCGGAGCTTTGGAGGAGGCGGGGGCCATGTTTGAACAAATCGCCGCCGCCTTTGGCTTCGCGTTTATGCAGCGGGCCCTGGTGGTGGGGCTGCTGGTGTCCCTGTGCGCCTCGCTGCTGGGGGTCTGTCTGGTGCTGAAACGCTATTCCATGATTGGCGACGGCCTGAGCCACGTGGGCTTTGGCGCGCTGGCCATTGCCACGGCCATGGGTTGGGCCCCCATGCTGGTGTCCATTCCGGTGGTGGTGGTGGTGGCGTTCTTGCTGCTGCGGCTGAGCGAAAACGGAAAAATCAAGGGCGACGCGGCCATTGCCATGATTTCTACGGGATCTTTGGCGGTGGGGGTCATCGCCCTCAACTATGGCAAGGGCATGACCGCCAGCGTGGACAACTACCTGTTCGGCAGCATCCTCACCATTGGGGAAGAGGATGTGTGGCTCAGCGTGGGGCTGGCGCTGGTGGTGCTTCTTCTGTTTTTTTGGTTTTACCGGAAGATTTTTTCCAGCACCTTTGATGAAACGTTTTTCAGGGCCACAGGGGAACGGGCGGGGCTATACAATATGTTGCTGGCTTTTTTAACGGCCATCACCATCGTTTTAGGCATGCGGGTGATGGGGGCCATGCTTATTTCCAGCCTGGTCATCTTTCCCGCCCTCACCGCCATGCGGGTGTGCGGAAGCTTCAAAAGCGTGTGCCTGGTAACGGCCCTTGTTTCTGTTTTGTGCTTTGTAACGGGGCTGGTGGGTTCCTACCTGCTGGCCGCGCCCACGGGGCCCAGCCTGGTGGTGACCAACATCGCGGCGTTTTTGCTGTTTTCGGCGGCGGCAAAGCTTGGGGGGAAGGAATAACAAAAAAGCCTGGCCCTTTACGGACCAAGCTTTTTTCAAACCCAAGGCTTTTTTTACTCGAAAATGACGGTGGCGCCAACTTCGGCAAACTTTTCCTTGATCTTCTCGCACTCTTCCTTGGAAACGCCTTCCTTCAGGGTCTTGGGAGCGCCTTCCACGATGTCCTTGGCTTCCTTCAGGCCCAGGCCGGAGATCACTTCGCGCACAACCTTGATGACCTTGATCTTCTCGGCGCCGGCATCCTTCAGCACAACGTTGAACTCGGTCTTTTCTTCCTCGGCGGCGGCAGCGGCGGCGCCATTGCCACCGGGCACGGCCACAACGGCAGCGGCGGCGGAAACGCCAAACTTTTCTTCCAGAGCCTTTACCAGATCGTTCAGTTCCAGAACGGTCATTTTCTCAATCGCGGAGATAAATTCCTCGTGAGTCATTTGATAACCCTCCAATTCATACTTTCATTGTAATGTACGGATGTACACAGGGAAGAAGCCGTCAGGCTTCGGGTGCGGCTTCGCCGTTTTTCTTGGCAATGGCGTCCAAAACGCGCACAAAGCCGGCAATGCTGCTTTGCAGGCTGCCCAGCAAACGGGCCAGCAGCACTTCGCGGCTGGGCAGTTCGGCCAGGGCCCTCACTTGCTTTTCGTTCATCAGCTCTTTGCCCAGCAGGCCGGCTTTGAACTCAATCGCAGTGGACTTGGACTTGACCAGGAAATCGTTGATGATCTTCGCCGGGGAAACCGGGTCGTTCATGCCGAAAGCAAAGGCGGAAGGGCCGTTGAGAACGTCGTCCAGGCCTTCGATCTTCAGCTCTTGCAGGGCACGGCGGACCAGCGTGTTTTTCAGAACGCAGTAGTCAACGCCATTGGCGCGAAACTGCCGGCGCAGCCCGGTCACCTGCTCAACGGTCAGGCCGCTGTAATTCACGATGACCACGCTTTGCGCATCCTGGAATTTTTTCACGATTTCCGCGACGACTTCCTTTTTCAGCTCAAGGTTCTTGCTCATTGGTTGCACCTCCTTTTTGAAATACTGTCGATTCCAAAAAGAAAACCCTTGCAGGCGCAAGGGCGATAAATCGCATGGGATTTCTCCCGCCTTACACCTCGGCGGGAAAGCTTTCGCTTGATTAGAAAACGGCAAAACCGCTTCAACCCGCTGTCTTCGGCATAGGTTTCCAAAGAATCGTGTTTGATTATAACAAAATTTCAGGAGAAGTCAAGGGTTTTTATAAAATCCCGTCGGCTTCCTCGTCCTGTGGCTCCATGACGCTGGTCAGCCCGGCCACGTCCTCCACCGGCAGGGAAAAGAGGGCGGTATGGGCGTCGGAATTCATGCCCGCCCGGTCCATAATGGCATGCATCATGCCGGCTTTGTCCTTCCGCTTGGCCACGATCAGCAAAATCTCTTTTTCCGTTGCGATGGACACCCCAAAAAACTTGGTGGCAAAGTCCGTTCCCGTCCCTTTGGCGTGGATGACGGTTCCGCCCCCTGCGCCGGCGCTGCGGGCCGCGTCCATCACAGCGTCCACCTTTCCCCGCTCCACCACCGCCACCACCAGTTCGTAGGGGGAAACTTTCTTTTCTTCCATGTCGGCCACCTCACCAATAATGATGTTCTGCTTTTCCATCAGATAGCGCATGCTGCTGGCCCCGCCTACGCTGCCCACCGGCATGCGCAGGGCGATGCCCTCCCCGGGCAGGTTGATGCCCATGGCGGAGACAAGCTCCTGCATCAGCCTGCCGGCTTTTTTGGCTTCCAGCATGGTAAAAAGCAAAGATTTTTCGTTTTTTTCAATGCCAAGCACGTTCAAAATGGTTTGTCCGGCGGTTCCGTGGCAAAGGGTGCTGAAAATATTGGAGACGCTTTTCCCCTGCAAAAAGGACAGAAAGCGTTCTTCGTCCTCCCTTTGGGTCACAATCAGCAGCAGGTTGATCCCGTTCATTTCGCGGCCTCCCTTTATTCGATGATCTCTTCGGCGAGCTGGGGTTCCGCCGGAGCGGGCATTTCCGCGCGCTTTTGCTTGCGTTTGTACATCAGGCCCAGCACCTGGATGGTGATAAGGGGCGTCATGGCCACCACCCCGAAGGCGTCGGAAGTGACGTCGCCGCCCACCGCCGTGCAGGCCCCCATGGCCAAAGGCAAAAGAAAGGTGGCGGTCATGGGCCCGGAGGCAACGCCGCCGGAGTCAAAGGCGATGGCGGTGAAAATGGGAGGGACGAAAAACATCAGGATCAGGGCGATCAGATACCCCGGAATGAGAAGCGCAAGAATGGGGATTCCCGTTAAAATGCGCAAAACCGCCAGCCCAACGGAGACGGACACGCCGATGGAAAGGCTTCTGCCCAGGGCTTTTTTGGGAATGGCGCCGGCGGTCAGCTCGTATACTTGCTTGCTTAAAACATGCACGGCAGGCTCCGCCGATACCACGAAAAAGCCGATGACCATGCCGATGGGCACAAGGATTTGGTTAAAGGAAAGCCGCCCCAGCAGCTGGCCGATGTAGTTGCCCACCGGCATGAACCCCACGTTCACCCCCAAAAGAAACAGCACCAGACCCACATAGGTATACAAAAGCCCCGAAATGATGCGCAGAAGCTCGCTTTTGTGCAGCCGCAGGGAAAAGCGCTGAAACAGGAAAAAGAAAACGCCGATGGGCAAAAGGGCCAGGGCCACCTCGCTGATGTACCGGGGCAGTTCCCGCACAAACAGCATCCAAAGCTCCAGGGAGGTTTCCGTGGCGGGAAGGGCCACCGGGGTATAGACGTTTTCCGCCGGGCGGAAGATGAGGCCCAAAATCATCACCGCCAGAATGGGTCCCACAGAGCAAAGCGCAACCAGGCCGAAACTGTCGCTTTCCGCGCTTTCATCGCTGCGCAGGGCGGAAACGCCCACGCCCAGGGCCAAAATAAAGGGCACGGTCATGGGCCCGGTGGTAACGCCGCCGGAATCGAAGGCCACGGAGAGAAAGCCCTTGGGCACGAATTGCGCCAGAACAAACACCAGCCCGTAAAAAGCGCCCAGCAGGACGGACATGCGCACCCGAAACAGGATGCGAAGAAGCGCCACCACCAAAAAAAGGCCCACGCCGATTGCCACGGAAAGAATCAGAACCAGGTTGGGCACGCCCGGCACCTGCTCGGCCAGAACCTGCAAATCCGGCTCCGAAACGGTGATGAGGATGCCGATCAGAAGGGAGACCAGCACAACGATCCAAAGCTTTTTCGACCGGGTGATGGCGGCGCCCACATGCTCGCCGATGGGCGTCATGGCCAAGTCGGTGCCCAAGGTGAAAAGCCCCATGCCGAAAACCAGCAATACCGCGCCCACCACAAAGGCCATCAGGGCGCTGTTGGGCACGGGCACCATAAAGAAACAGATGACGAAAACGATGGCCGTGATGGGCAAAACCGAAGAAATCGACTCCTTCAGTTTTTCCCGGAGGATGTTTCTGCTTTTGCGTTTGACCACAGGTGGTTTGTCTTTTTTGCGCTGGTTCATCGCATCTCCTTTTGTTGACGTTGTTTCTGCGTTTGCTTACCGAAATCTTCCCCTAATTTTTTTCATTCTCGGTTCATCCCCCAAAGGCCTTCCCCAATTTCAAAAGGAGATGTTAAAATTTTCAAAAATATTGTTAACATTAGTATGAAGATTGGAGAAACCTCTTTTTTCCAGCCGAAGAGAGTGCTATACTCAGGCAAGAATGCCAAATAAATTCCCAGGGTTTCACAATTTGATGAGGAGGGATACCATGATAACCACACTGACGTTTTTTTATGTGCTTTCATTCTTTGCGGTCGCCATTGCAGTTGCTTTCGCGCTGTATCTGGCCGCGTGGGTGAAAAAACAACCCCGGTCCAACGAAAAGATCGAGTCCATCGGCAAGCTGATCCACGATGGCGCGAACACCTTTATGAGCAAGGAATATAAGCTGCTGGCCGGCTTTGCCGGCGTGGTCGCCGTTTTGATTTTCCTGTTCCTGCCCAAGCCTTTCTGGTCCCAGGGCGGCGACCTCATGAAAAACCTGACCATGGCCGTGGCGTATTTGGCGGGTACCGTCATTTCCGCCATCACC
>JAVBTE010000030.1:0-8378 GCA_031556335.1 Eubacteriales bacterium
CCTTGCATCCCCGCCAGGGCTTCGCCCTGAACCCTTCATGAACCGCGTTTCACGCGGTTCAAACAGAATTCAACAAAATGATTCCATCCGGTTTTCTTGGGGGAGGGTCTGGGAGGGACCTTCTTTTGCAAAAAGAAGGTCCCTCCCAGCGTCCCCGTCCCCGTCCCCGTCGCCCAGCAACCCCGCAAGCGTCTCCGGCAGAGGGCTTTCCACGGTCACTTGTTGACCGGTGAAGGGGTGGCGCAGGTGAATGCGGTGGCTGTGGAGGGCGAAGCGCCCGGGCAGGCTGGGAAGCTCCTGGCCGTAGAGGAAATCCCCGGCCACGGGGCAGCCCAGGGCAGAAAGGTGCACGCGAATCTGGTGAGTACGCCCGGTTTCCAGCCGAAGCCACACAAGGCTTCGGCCATTTTGTGTGCGCAGCAGCCGGTATTCCGTTTGGGCGGGGCGGCCCGCAGGGTCGACGACGCGGCGGATGGTGGCCCCTTCGGCTTTGCCGATGGGCAGGTCGATGATGCCCTGGGGCTGTGGGGGTGCGCCTTCACACACCGCCAGGTATTCCCGCTGGAAGGCGGCGGTATGCAGCAGGCTTTGCAACCGGTGCTGGGCGTGGGCGGTCATGGCCACAACCATCAGGCCGCTGGTGCCCTTGTCCAGCCGGTTCACCGGGCGGTATATGAAGGGCTCCGGCTGCCCAAGCAAAGCGTATACGACGTTTTCCAGGGTGGGCGGTTCCTGGCGGGCCGAGGGGGTGGAGGGGAAAGGCGCGGGCTTGTCCACAATCCAGAAATGCTCGTCCCGGTAGGGGATGGCAACGGGCATGGCGCAGGGCTCGGGCTTTTGCCGGGGCGGTTCAGGCACGCGGAAAACCAGTTCCTGCCCCGCCCGCACCCGCTGGTCGGCGTGGACGGGCCGTCCGTCCAGCAGAATTTCGCCTTCAAACTTGGCCCGCTTAAACTGCCCATAGCTCATTTGCAGGCGCTTTAGCGCCATGTGGCGCACGGTCTGGCCCTCGTCGGCAGGGGTAAGGGTGAGGCGCAGCTCGGTCAAAGCGGGAACCTCCACGGGTCAAAATTTCCGGCTTCCGGGAGAACCAAACCAAGCATAGCACATATGTTCCCCTAATGCAAGGGGAAAATGGGAGACGGGTTCCACCCTTTTCCATTGTTTTGGAAGGCGGTTTGCCCTACAATGGCTGCACAAGGGGGGAGGGGACGGTGCTGGGTAAGATTCTGGAAGCGGCGCTTTTGCTGCTGATTGGCGCGGCTTGTTATTTAATTTTTTACACGACGTTCGCCAAGGTTTTGTGTGACGATTGGGAATTTGGCCATGGGAAAAGCGCGGTGAAAAAAAGGAGCAAGAAAAAGCTGACCTTTTGGCAGCGTTTTTTGTTTTTGGATTTTCGCCCGAAGGTGAAAAAGTGGCATTATGCCCTGTTTGTTTTCTATTTGATATCCTTCCCCGTCTTCTGGCTGCTGAGCTGCGGATGTTTGTTGATGGGGGACCCCCGTCTTCCCGGGTGGGTGCAGTGGTTGGCGGCGCCCTGGATTGGCTCCGTGGTGGTCGCCAGCTGCGTGCGCTGGCGGCTGTACGCCTGGAACATGGTTCGACCCCGCAAACCCAGAAAGAAATGGAAATAGCGTTCTTCCTGCCAAAAGGGCCGAAGCCCGTTGAATTCGATGGAAAAATGTGCTACCATAAGGCCACGCAGCCTTTGGTTGGATGTCATGAAGGCATCTTCCGCTGATGAACAGGGGGAAGGCAGCCGGATTTATGTGCAACTGAAAGGACGAGGAAGAAATGAAAAAAATGGATCTCCTTCGGCTGACGCTGTCGGCCCTGTTTTTGGCGCTGGGCTTTGTGCTGCCCTTTTTGACAGGCCAAATTCCTCAAATCGGCATGCTGCTTTCGCCCCTGCATTACCCCGCCATTTTGTGCGGAATCGTGTGCGGCTGGCCCTATGGGCTGCTGCTGGGCTTTGTGCTGCCCATTTTGCGGAGCCTGGTGTTTGGCATGCCGCCCATGGTGCCCACGGCCCTGGCCATGGCGTTTGAGATGGCGGCCTATGGCGCGGTGGCGGGCGCGCTGTACCAAAAGCTGCCCCGCAAGCCCCTGAACGTGTATGTCACTTTGGTGGTGGCCATGCTGTGCGGCCGGGTGGCGTGGGGGCTTTCCAGCCTGGTCATTTACGGGGCCTTTTTGGGCAAGGGCTTTACCTTGGCCATGTTTTGGGCGGGGGCCTTTGCCAAGGCCTGGCCGGGCATTGTGGCGCAGCTGGTGCTCATTCCCCTCATCGTGTTCGCCCTGGAGCGGGCCAAGCTGATTCCCCTTCGCTCCGGCAACGCGGGCCGGGTGGCGGCCAAGCAGGCGCAATGAATGCGGCCCTGCTGAAAAACCGAATGGCGGAAACCCCGGTGATGGAACCGGTGGACGCGGTGAAACTGCTGTACCAAAGCGAGTTTGGCTGCGGGCATTTGCTGGGGCCAGTCGAGGAGTGCGCCGGCCGCATTGCGCAAGAAATAGAAGAAACAACACAGGACGCAAAAGCGCCCGCGTTTTGGGCCATCGGCGGGGGACTGTGCAGGATGAACCTGCACGCCCCCGCTGTTCGGCAGATTCCGGCCCTCCGGCTGGCCCGGATGATGGTTTGCACCGCTGGGCAAAGCGCGGGCACGGCTGCGGGCTTTGAGAAAAGCCTGGCCCTGCTTCGGGCCCTGTGCCGGGCGGGGGAAACGCCCTTTGGCCCGGAGGCCTTGGAACGCTACCTTTCGGAGTATGCGGCGGCGGGCTATCCCCCGGTCAGCCACAGCGAAGCCTACCGGCGGGCCTATGCCCCGGCGTACCGGGTGGCGCTGCGGGGCTATGCCGACGCGCTGCCCCTGATGGCGCTGGTGGAGGAAAAGCTCCGCCAAAACGGTCGCGCCCTTTTGGTGCTGGACGGGGACTGCGGGGCGGGAAAAACCACCTTGGCCCGCCTGCTGGCAGGCCTGTACGACGCCGATGTGATCCCCATGGACGATTTTTTCCTGCCGGGTTCCCTGCGCACGGCGCAGCGGCTGGCGCAGCCCGGCGGCAATGTGCACTACGAGCGCTTTCTGGAGGAGGCGCTTTTGCCCCTTTTGCATGAAAAGCCCTTTTCTTATGCACGCTATGATTGCGGCACCGGGGAAACCTGCCCCCGGCAGGTGCGCGGCGCTGCCGTCGCCATCATTGAGGGCAGTTACAGCCACCATCCGGCCTTTGACGACATGTATCGCCGCCTGAAAGCGGCAAAGGGGTGGATCGGCGTGGAGGAAGGCGAACAGCTGCGGCGGCTTGAAAAGCGGAACCCGGCCATGCTGGACCGGTTCCGCCGGGAGTGGATTCCCCTTGAAAAAACCTATTTTCAGGCGTATCATGTTCCCATGAAGGCGGACGTGACCCTGAAAAGCCTTCCCTGGGAGGAGGACCGGCCATGAAGCTGGTGGTGATTGACGGACAGGGCGGCGGCGTGGGCAAAAGCATCGTTCACGCGATGAAACAGGCCCTGCCGGGGCGGACGGTGATGGCGCTGGGCACCAACGCGGCGGCCACCGCGGCCATGCTGAAAGGCGGGGCCGACGTGGGGGCCACCGGGGAGAACGCCATTTGTTACCAATGCGCCGGGGCGGACGTGATCATCGGCGTGGTGGGCATCATGCACGCCAACGCCATGATGGGGGAGATTTCCCCGGCCATCGCGGCGGCGGTCAGCGGCAGCGATGCCCAAAAGGTGCTGATTCCCCTGGACCGTTGCGGCCTACACATCGCCGGAATGCCGCCCCAGCCCCTGGACGCCGTCATTCAGGCCGCCGTGGCCAAGGTGGCGGAATTGTGCACAGAAAAGGAATGAAAGAGCATGAGCGAATGCACCCATGACTGTTCTACCTGCGGAGCCGGCTGCGATTCCCGGCAGCAGCCCCAAAGCCTTTTGGAAAAGCCGAACCAGCAAAGCCAGATTCGCAAGGTGATCGGCGTTTGCAGCGGAAAAGGCGGCGTGGGCAAAAGCATGGTCACCGCTTTGCTGGCGGTGCTGGCCCGGCGGCAGGGCCTGAAGGTGGGCGTTTTGGACGCGGACATCACCGGCCCCTCCATGCCCCGGGCCTTTGGCATCAAGGAAAAGGCCCAGGGCAGCGAAACGGGCATTTTCCCTGCCCAAACCAAAACCGGCATTGATGTGATGAGCCTGAACCTGCTGATTGAAAACGACACGGACCCCGTGGTATGGCGGGGCCCGGTCATTGCCGGCGTGGTGAAGCAGTTCTGGACAGACGTGATTTGGGGCGACAAGGACATCCTGTTCATTGACATGCCCCCGGGCACCGGCGACGTGATGCTGACGGTGCTGCAAAGCATTCCCGTGGACAGTCTGGTGCTGGTGACCACCCCCCAGGAGCTGGTGGGCATGATTGTGGAAAAGGCCCTGAAAATGGCGGCAATGATGAACATTCCCGTGGCGGGCCTGGTAGAAAACATGGGCTACATCCAGTGCCCAGACTGCGGGCGCAAAATTGAGCCCTTTGGCCCAAGCCGGGCAAAGGAGCTGGCCCGGGCCTACGGCGTGCCCCAAACCGCCGCGCTGCCCATCGACGCCAAGCTGGCGGGGGGCATGGACAAGGGCATGATTGAACTGTTCAACGGAAGCTGGCTGGACGGCGTCGTCGACCACCTGGCCGATTTGCCGCAAAGGCCCCAAGCCTGAGGGAGGGAAAAGCCATGTGCCAAAGCACAAAAGCGGAAAAAGCCCGGGCCTATTTTGACCAGGGCTACAATTGCGCCCAGGCGGTGTTCGCCGCCTTTGCCGACGAGGTGGGCATGGACGAGCAGACCGCCCTGCGCCTGAGCAGCTCTTTCGGCGGAGGCATGGGCGGCCTTCGGGAGGTCTGCGGCGCGGTGAGCGGCATGTTCATGGTGATGGGTATGCTGGAAGGCTATGACCGGCCCGACGATCCCAAGGCCAAAAGCGCCCACTATGCCAGATTGCAGCAGATGGCAGGCCGGATGACCGACCGGTACGGCACCCTCATCTGCCGGGATTTGCTCAAAAACAACAACGTGCAGCCCCTTCCAACCCCCAGCCAGCGGGACGCGGAGTATTACAAAAAGCGGCCCTGCGCCCGCTATGTGGAAACCTGCGCCAGGCTGCTGGAAGAAGAACTGAAAGGGGCGTAGGGACGGGGGACGTTTGCAGGGGCTCCGCCCCTGCACCCCGCCAGGGCTTTGCCCTGGACCCGCTATTTCACCGCGTTTCACGCGGTGAAAGGCATGGTACAATCATTGCCTGGCTTAAAAGCCCAGCTTGCCGGCGATGGCTCTGGCCGCCCGGAACCAGAAGGGCTCCATTCGCTTTTTCACGTCCTCCAGCGCGTTCATGATGGGAATGTGCTGGGGGCATTGTTTTTCGCATTTGCCGCATTTTGCGCATAGGCCCGCTGTGGCGTTGTTTTTCGAGGAAAAGGCCCCCGCCGCCGTTGCGTATTGCTGGAAGGCGGTGAATTTGCCCACCGCGTCATACATGTTGTAGGCGGCAAAGCAGCCGGGAATGTTCACCCGTTTTGGGCAGGGCAGGCAATAGTTGCAGCCCGTGCAGGGAATTTTGTAGGCGGCCCGCACTGATTCCACCACGGAGGTCACCACCGCCAGGTCTTGCTCCGTCATGGAGCCGGGAAGGGCGGCGCCCGCCACGGCCAGGTTTTCTGAAAGCTGCGCCGCGCCGTTCATGCCGGACAGCACCGTCGTTACCTGGGGCTGGTTCCACAGCCAGCGAAGGGCCCACTGGGCCGGGGTGGCGGCAGGGTCGGCCTTGTGGAAAAGCTCGGCGGCGGTTTTGGGCAGCCCCGTGGCCAGCTTGCCGCCCAAAAGAGGCTCCATGACGATGACCGGCAGGCCTTTGTCGGCGGCGGCCTGAAGCCCGGCTTGCCCGGCCTGGTCGTTTACGTTCATGTAGTTGTATTGGATCATGCACAAATCCCAGTCAAAGGCGCCCAGCAAATACAGGAAATCCTTGTGGGTGCCGTGAAAGGAAAAGCCCACCTGAGACAACGTTCCGGCCGCTTTTTTGTCGGCGATCCACCTTTCAATGCCAAGCTCCTTGAGGCGGTTCCAGGTGTCCCTGTCGGACAGGTTGTGCATCAGGTAATAGTCGATGCGGTCGGTTTTCAGCCGGGTCAGCTGGGTGTTCAGCAGCCGGTCAAAGTCTTCATAGGCGCGGCATTTGCCAACGGGCAGCTTGGTGGCCAGATACACCCTGTCCCGCAGGCCGTTTTTTTGCAAAATGGCGCCCAGCACTTCTTCGCTGTTGGCGTAAATATAGGCGGTGTCAAAATAATTCACGCCCTGCTCAATGGCTTTCAGCACCAGGGCCTCGCTTTTGTCATAGTCAAACTGGCCCATTGCGCGGGGAAAGCGCATGCAGCCAAACCCAAGCGCGGACAAGGAACGCCCACTGCGATGATCCACCCGGTATTGCACTCTAAATCCCTCCAAGATGTCGTTACTCATGGATTTGCCAGGGGAAACCATATGAAATCTTTTGGCTGTATCTCACCGGGTGAAACCCGGTGAAGAAGGGGTTTGGGGGTATGCCCCCAAGCGGGATCTTAGGGGCGGCAGCCCCTAAACGTCCCCGTTCCCCCCGTCCCGCCCTACGCGTCCTTCTGCTTCTCCCGCAGCACGAAGCGGAGCGGCGTGCCCTCAAAGCCGAAGCTTTTGCGGAAGGAGTTTTCCAAGTAGCGTTCGTAGGCGAAGTGCATCAGTTCCATATCGTTGATGAACAGCACGAAGGTGGGCGGACACACGCCCTGCTGGGTGGCATAGTAAATTTTCAGGCGGCGGCCTCCGGTGGAGGGGGGCTGCAGGCTGGCCTGGGCGTCGGCCAGCGCCTCGTTCAAAACGCCGGTAGCGACCCGCTTGCGGTACTGCTCAAACACCTGGTTCACCTTGGAAAGCACGGTGTTCACCCGCTGGCCCGTCAGGGCGGAAAGGAACAGCACCGGGGCGTAGGCCATAAATTTCAGGTCGGAAAGGATCTGCTTGCGGAAGGTTTCCATGGTGTTGGTATCCTTTTCCACCGCGTCCCACTTGTTGACCACCACGATCACGGCTTTTCCGGCGTCCAGAATGAGTCCGGCGATTTTGGTGTCCTGTTCGGTCACCCCCAGCTGGGCGTCGATCAGCAGCAGGGCCACGTCGCAGCGGTCGATGGCGGCAATGGAGCGAAGCACGCTGTACCGCTCCAGGGTTTCTTCCTCTACGGCCTTCTTTTTGCGCATGCCCACCGTGTCGATGATGTTGTAGCGGGTTCCGTCCGTGGCCTCGAACAGGGTATCGATGGCGTCCCGGGTGGTGCCGGGGATATCGCTGACCATGGTGCGCTCCTGGGAGAGCAGCTTGTTGCAAAGCGAGCTTTTGCCCACGTTGGGGCGGCCCATCACCGCCAGCTGAATCACATGGCCTTCATCCTCAAACTCGTCCTCGGCGGCCGGGGGCAGCAGGCCCACGATGTGGTCCAGCAGATCGCCCAGCCCCAGCATGTTAGTGGAGCTGATGGCGATGGGGTCCCCAATGCCCAGGTTGTAGTATTCATACAGCTGGTCGTTGAGGCCGGCGTGGTCCACCTTGTTCACCACCAGCAAAAGGGGCTTGTTGGTCTTGCGCAAATAGCCCGCCACATCCTCGTCGTCCGGGGTCAGCCCGTCCCGGCCGTCGGTGAAAAAGCAGATCACGTCGGCGGTGTCCATGGCGATCTGGGCCTGATGGCGCATTTGGCTGAGCAGCACATCCTCGCTGCGCATGTCGATGCCGCCGGTGTCGATGAGGGTAAAGCGGCGGCCTCCCCATTCCACATCGGCATAGACCCGGTCCCGGGTCACCCCGGGCACGTCCTCCACAATGGAAATGCGGCGGCCCGCGATTTTGTTAAAGAAGGTGGATTTTCCCACGTTGGGGCGGCCAACAATGGCCACAAGGGGCTTGGGCATCGTGCGTCACCTGCTATCTGCCCCGAAGGGCGTCATAAAGATCCTGGCCGGAGGGGCCCACCATGGCAACGGGCCAGGGGGCCCGGCGCTGAAACTCGTCAAGGGTCATGTCGTCCAAAAAGCGGTCGCCCTCGTGGCGAAGCATGCAGGAGGGCAGCAGCAGCCGTTGGACGGCCGCGTCCCGGGGAAGCTGGGCCAGAATGTCTCCGCCGGTAAGCAGCCCGGCCACGGTAACAGTTTCCCCGAAAAAATGGTTTTGAATGGCGGCCACCTGAACGGTGGTTCCTTCCGGGGCAAACGCCGCCGCCAGCCGCCGAATGTGGGGCGCGGCGGAGGTGCCGGTGGCAATCAAAAGCCGGGCGGGGGAGGGGGGGACAGGCTCGT
>JAVBTE010000087.1:0-21384 GCA_031556335.1 Eubacteriales bacterium
CGGGTTTGAATACCAGCAGGCGCCGGGGGTGGTCGTTAATCATCTGGCGAATCTCCCCGGTTTGTTCCTTTTTCATGTTTGGCTTGTTCTTCTCCTTTTCAATGGCCCGCCCGGCTTTCGCCGTGCGGCCCGGTTTGTCAAAAAATTCCTTTCCCGCAGGGCGTTTCCGCGCCCGCGGAAACAACACCCGTACCCTCGAAAAAGTGACGCATGTCACTTTTTCGACTTTTACGCCTCCACAAACTCCTTGCTCGCCGGGTCAAAGGTGCCGTGCACCGGGTCGCCGCTGGGCACCACGTCGTAGTCCAGCTTCACGCTTTCGTTGGCCGGGCCGCCGAAAGAGTTGATCTTGATGGCGCAGTCCATCCTTTCGGCCGGATACGCGCCGCTCACCTCGTCCTTGTACAGGTACACAAACAGGCACTCGGTTTCCGCTTCCCCCAGAATCTTCCGCTGAATCCGCATTTCGTCCACAAAGTCGAAAATGGGATCCCCGGCAAAGGCGGTCATGGGCGAGGGAATGTTCAGCTTGTAGCCCTCCACGCTGGAACGGGCGCTGTCCTCGTCAATGTACTGTTCCTCCGTCACGTTGGTGCCATAGTCCACGGTCTGCTCGGTCACGCCCTTGCCAAAGCGGCTCCACACAGGGGCGGCCTTGGTGCCGGTGTTCAGGAAGGTCGCAAATTTGCTTCTTTTGATCTTTTGGGTTTCCGTCGCCATTCCAATCATCCTTTCTATCTCTGCATCCCTTTTCTCACCTTGTTGATCCTCCCGTCAGCCTGTCAAGCAGCCTTCCTTGGGAGGCTCGGAGGGATCGCAGTCCCCCCGAAGGAAATCGTACCCTCACAAAAGCGCGAATGCCACTTTTGCGATAGACCCGCCCGGGTTATGCCCCGGCCTTAACATATTCCAGTTCGCATTTCATCCGGTACGCCGCGAAAGCGTCTCCCCCGGAGGTATCCGTTCTCCCTCCACGCTCGGGAACCCGCATCCGGTTGGCCTTCTGGCCTTCTTCCAGCAGGGGCAGGTTTTCCGGGGCTTCCATCCAGGCGGCCAGGGTTTCCATCAGAGCGTCGCTTTCCAGCCTGTCCCCGTCCTCCAACCCGTACAGCATGGCCGAGAAAGCAAATGGAAACCGTTTCAGGCTGGAACCGTCCACATACTCCTCCGCCACCGTTTCCCCGCCAAGGGCGCCAAGTGCATAGTTCACAGGCTCCGGCCTCAGGCCGTCCACGTGGATGGGCGCGTTTTCCTCCAGCAGCGGGCAAGCCGCAAAATGTTCCCTCAGCCGTTCCAGCATGCTCACGCCATCACCCCTTCCCCGTCACGCGCCAGTGGGGCAGTCCGCCCCGGCGGTTGTCGGCCAATCCCACAATCTGATACGCCCCCGTCTCCCGCATCCGCTTTCCCATGGCTTCGCCCGCCTCCGGCTCCTCCCGGGTCCCCAGCGCCACATAATCTCCGTTTTGCAGCGTCCAGGTGCCCTCCGCCCCCGCATACAACCCGGCCGGCACATAGGTTTTCCCTTCCGTTTCCGCGCTCTTTGGAATCCGCAAATACGCCACGTTTTCCCGCAGAATGTTCCCGCCGGTTCCCGCTACGGTTTCCTGGGCCTCCCGCCAGCTCACGCCCCGCACAACCACTCGCTTCCACACGTCCCTCCGGCTGGCCGGGTCATACCGGCGGTTCAGCAGGGTCACGGTCTCCGTCCAGCTGGCGGCCCTGTCCTCCCGGCGTACCGCCTCTTCCGCCAGGGCCTCCTCCAAAAGTTCTGTTTCCCAGCTTTCCAGCGCTTCGCTCATCTGCGCCTCACCCCCGCGTACAAAAGGCCCAGGGGCAGCAAATAGTCTCCGGCGGCTTCCCTCAAGGCCATGTCCAGCTCCGCCTGAATCGCCTGCGGTTCTCTGGGGGGCGCATAGGTCACGGAGTACCCGTCGTTGCTCTCGCTCACAACGGGCCTTCCCCCCTCCGCCATCGCGCCTTTCCCGGCCTTTTCGGCTGCGTATAGCGCGTCGGCCACCGCGCAGGCGGCGCTTTTCAGCCGTTTTTCCTCTGGATGCCTGGCCGCGAACGCCTCCGCCCGAAAGCGGGTCATGCGGTCCATTCTGGCTCCGGCCCGCCGCATGGCGCGCTCAAATTCCTCCTCAGGCACGGTGGTGCCCAGGTATTCCTCCCGGTAATAGGTAAAATCCGCGTATGTCATGGGCAGCGCCCTCCCCGTCAAGCGATTTTCACGCCCCGCAGCACGCCGGCGGCCCGGGTCGCTTTCAGGGCCATGGCGGCGATCATTTCCACCTCGCCGGTTTTCACCGCGCCGGGGGTGGTCATGTCGGGCAGATAGGCGCGAATGCCGCTGGTGCCGTCGGGGGTCACGCCGTGCACGCCGTCCAGGGCCAGCCGGGCCACATAAACGGCGGTTTTTCCGGCGTCAATGGGAATGATGGGGCTGGCGGTGCCGGGCTTGTCGCCCATGGCCATCACTAAAGCGGGGCCCCACTGGGCCACCTCGTCGCCATAGTCCGCCTTGCTGGCCAGGTTGATGCCCGCGCGGTCCATCACGCTTTGAAACACGCCGAACATCTCCGTGTTCATCAGCCAAATGGAGGGCGCGCCGTCCAGCTTGGCCCGCAGGCGGCGCATGCTGTCCAAAAGCACCTTCCAGTTGCTGTCGATCTTGCCGGATGTGGACAAATCAATGTCCGCCACCGGGGTCATGTCGGTGCTGCTGCCCAGCACGGCCTTGTCCAGGCCGTCAAAGGCCCACTGGTCAACGTCGCTGTCCCCGTTAATGAACCAGTCGTGGAACAGCGCCCGGGCCGCCCGGGTTTTTTGCTGCAATTGAAATTCCACCATGTCCACCACTTGCTTTTCGTCGCTTTGCAGCACCCGGTCCACCTGAAACGCGCCGCCAAACACCTTCAAATTCACGCTCACCTGCTGGGTGTCGGCCTCCTGGGGCAGGTATTCGGTGTTCAGGGCGCGGCCGGCGGCGGTGGGCAGGGTTTTCACCCGGTTGTACGCATAGGCCAGGGTGGTGCCCCCCTGTGGTTTCGCGGTGTTGTCAAAGGGCAGCATGTCCAAAAGCGCCGATTTCCGAAATTCGTCAATCACAAACCCCGTCAGTTTGTCCTGGGATAGTTCCTTGGCTTGCGCCAATGTAATGGGCATTCCAATTCCTCCTTGCCGTTTTTATTTCCGGGCAAACATGGCCGCCCGGATGGCCTCCTGGGGTGTGGACATGTGGCGCGCCGCGGGCGGGGTCTTGTCCGCGAAGCCCGCGCCTCCCGCCGGTTCCCCCTGAAAGGCTGCGGGGTCGTCCTCACGGGCCTTTTTCAGGTACTCTTCCGCGCCCACCAGCTCGCCGCTCTCATCCTTTTGCAGGCCTTCGCGCTTCAGGCCTTCCACAAACGCCCGCCGGGCGCTGCCGGAGGTAAACCGAATGCCCGCCGCGTAGGTCTCCGCGGCCAGGTTCCTTTTCAGCTCCTCCATTTCGCCCCGGGCCTTTTCCGCGGCGGCGCCGCTTTCCTGTTCCAGCTGCTGCATGGCGCCTTTCCACCGGGCGGCCAGTGCGTCGTACTTTTCCCGGCCCACATACTCGCCCCCGCTCAAGTCCGCCAGCTTCACCTTGCTCCCCTCCAGCTTTTCCGCCACCTCGCGGTATAGCTCCTCCCCCAGAACCGGTCTCAAAAACTCCATGGTTTCCTCCTTTTCGGGCTGCCCCCAATGGCATGGATTTGATTTATAAGCGCGCGGCCTCTCCGCGCCTGTGCCATGCATGCATTTTAAGCCCCGCATGCTGGGGCATGGAAAAGGGCGGCCTTGCCCCAGCCCTTTGCCGCCTCACTCCCCGGCGACCCCCTCCAGCCGCCTGGCTTCCTCCTGGTCGTACCCCTGGTACCGCACCAAAAACTCCGCAAAGGGAAATAGCCCCTCCTTCACCCACTGCCATGCCGTCTCCGCTTCCCGCGCCTTGTCCCGGGTCACGGAGTCGTCAAACACCACGGTCACCTGTGCGTTTTGGGCCTTTTCCGCCTGGCCTTCAATGTCCAGAATCGCCCGGGCCAGGGTCACGATAGCGCCGCGAAGGCTTTCCTGGTGCTTTTCCATGGTCCTCAGCATGGCGCTGTTCTGGCTCACCACCTCGGTGGCGGTGCGGGGCCCGCCGTTTTCCCAGCGAAACGCGCTTTCGCCCAGCCCAATGCACTGGGCGTATATTTTCAATTGGGTCTCCAAAGACCGCTCAAAGTCCGCCGCCCGGTACGGCGGGGTCAGGTCCCGCACCTCCACCCGGTCGCCGCCGTTGCCGCTGCCCATGTCGTACACGGCAATGTCTCCCGTGTCAAACACTTCGTACAGTTCCCCGCTTTCCAAATCGGCCCGCAGCATGTTGCTGGTCACGCCCATGCGGGGGCGGCCCACCTCCATAGCCGTTTTGATGCCGTCGTAGGCCAGGTCAATGCTCTTCAAGGTGTCGATGCAGTTGGCATAAATGGAGATGCCCATGGGGCTTCCCGTCAAATTGTTCACAATGTTGGGCCGCAGCAGGGCAAACCGTTTCTGTTTGGCCACATATTCCACCTTCACCCCTTCCGGGGCCTGGGTCTCCGTCATCTGCCCGTCCGTCCCCAAGGTGAAAAACCGGTTCACGATCCGATAGCTTCCGTCCGTCTGCTTTTCATGGATCATCAAATACAGCCCGCGCCCGTCCCCCGCCCCGGTCGTCCCGGCAAAGGCGCAGCTTTCCGCGTCCCCGCTCTTGCCGCTCAAGGGGAAAATCATCTCCGCGCCCACATAGTCGATGCGGGTCTCCCCGCCCGCGTCATAGGCCACATAGGCCCCCGTGCCCATGGCCCAGGCCTGCTCGGTCAACTGGTTGGTCTGCCTCCAAAAATCGTTTTGCCGAAGCACCCTGTTCACCCGCTCATCCGCGTCCCTGTCGCTAAGGTTCACGCAGCATTCGCCGTTCCACAGCAAATTGGCCCAATATTCCGCCCCCTGCTTGGCCATGTTCAGCGTGGCCCTCTCCCTGGAAATAGGCCGCCCCTTGTTGTGGATCACATAGCTGTGAAACGCGCTCACCCGACCCTGGTACCAGGCCCGCCACTCCGCAAGCTTTGCGCTGTGGGCCGGGTATGTGGCATACCCCCGGCTTTCCAAATACTCCAATAGCGTCAAATCCCTCATCCCCTCCCGTCACCGTACTGCGCTCATCTGTTCCTGATAAGCCTCCGTGGAATACTCCTGTGCGTCCAGGCTGTCGATGTTGGTGGAACCGTCGTCCAGCCGCCTGTCCTCCAGCGCCCTTTTGTCAAACACCGCCTCTTCAAACGCCCGGATGGTGTGAACGCAATGCCGCATCACATGGTATTTCCCGCCGGACATCAATGCGTTATAGAAGCGGACGCGGTTCATGATGGGGCCCTTCCGGGCGTTGTACACCGGAATCCCGATCCCCGCCCTAGCCAGCGCCGCCCGGATTCCCGCCATCAGCACCTGCTCCGCCCCGTCGGCATACAGGGCAATGATCCTGTATCCCCGTCCCCCGTTCCGCCGCAAAAAGCCCACCACCGCCGCCTCCAGCTCCCCTGGCGTCAGGGATTCCCGCCCTTCCCCCATGCCTTCCCGTATCCGCTTCGCGTCATAGTAGGCCTCGTCCAGGGTCACCACGCCCCGCATGCCTCTTTCAAATCCGGTCAGGTTTAACGCCGTGGCCGACCTGTGCCCGCCAAAGTCGATTCCCGCGGTACAAAAGGCGATGTTTTCCGGCGGCCTGTCCAGCAAAAACGCCTCCGGGTCGTCCGCAAACAGCCGGTATACCGCCCCCTCGGCCCGCTTCCATTGCCCCAGAATGTACCGGTCGTAATACACCGTGCCCCGGTATTCCCGTTTCAGCGCAGCCACAAACTCGCGGGGCAGGCTTGGGTTGTCGTCGATGGTATAATGCTGGTGGTACAAATCCGCGCCGCTGTCCAAAAACTGTTTCAGCCAGTGCCCCGGGTGCTCCGGGTTGCAGGTGCCGTCAAATACGCTGTCCGGCTTGTCCAGGCGGCTTTTCAGCATGGTGAACACATCCTCGGCCCAGGTGGCCACCTCGTCCCCGTAACAGTATTCGATTCCGCTGCCCTGCAGGGCCGCCACCCGGTTCCGCTTGTCCGCCCCCAGCACAAAGGCCTTTCGCCCAAAAAGGTTCACCGTGCCGCCGGCCCGCACAGGCCCCACCAATCCGCTTCCCCATATCCCCCGCATGGGCTCCAACACGTTCCGGCTCAGCGAAGCCTGGGTGTTTCCCATCAGCACGATCAGCCCGTCCCCCCTCAAGCGGGTCACCCGCCGGGGAATCACATAGGCATAATCCATAAAAGTCTTGCCGCTTCTGGTGGCCCCGGTTTTGAAATTCCACCGCCTGGTGGCATGTTGGATGTATTCCAGCTGTTTTTCATGAAAGGGCACTGTCAACGCCCCCAAGCAATTCTTCCGCCCGTTTCAGCCCGGCTTCATCGGCAGGCGGCTCGGGCCTGCTTTGCCAGCGGTCATGCCTCCGGTTCACCAGCCAAAACTTCTGCGCCCCGGTGTCCCCCGGCACATGAATCTCGTCCACCCCCGTCTGCAATTCCTCTTTTTCGGAAATCTTCCGCCCATTCTCCCCATATTCCACATGTTTCAGCTTATAGGTCTTTTTCACTGCCATGGTATATCCCAGGCAGCGGTCCAGCAGCGCCTTTTCCACGTCCTCCTCCGGTTTTTTGGCCTCCCGGCTTTTCCCCGTTTTTCCCCGCGTCTCGCGGGGCCCGTTCTGCCCGGCGCTTGCCATGCCCGTCCCCTCCTCTCCCGCTTTGGCGGCCTGCCGTCGCCCAACAAAAAAGGAGCGGCATGCGCCACTCCCGTTGTCCGCGCCCCGCGGCCCTTTTTTTGCATTTTCATTCTATCACCCTTGCTTTTCTTTGCACAGACCACCACCCAGATACTCTGCGTATACTTTTCCAATCCGCGTCCCCCGCCCATCCTTTTATGCGCTCTTCTCCGCACCCGCCACCTCGTAAATCGCGCTCAGGCCCCGCTTTCTCATCTTTTTCAGCCCCGCCTGGGAAAATGCGATCCCAAGCTCCGCCTCCGCCGCCTTTTCCACTTCGCTCCATAAAAGCCCTTCAATCATCTGCTTTTCAATCACCGTTTTCTCCCGCTTGGGCAAGCAGCCAAGCCACCCCTCCACATACCGGGTCGCCCGTTTCGCCTTCTCGTATTCCCGGGCCATGGCCCCAATGTCCAGCCGAATGCTCTTTTCCAGGGGCGGCACATACCCGTCCATATACTTTTCCACCAGCTCCTCCACCGGGCTTCGCACGCCCCCGGCCTTGGGCATCCCCGTCAGGCTCTGCCCGCGCAAAGCGTCGCCCGCCATGGCCTTTCCCCGCTCTTCCTCGGCCAGCTTTTCATATTCTTCCATCCTCAGCTCCAAATGGGCGCACCGGGCCATGTTTCGCTTGTAATTGCGAAGCATTTCGTCCACATTGGCCTGGGTCATGCTCTCCATCTCCTGTTTCTCCCTTCCCTTTTTCTTTTTGGGTCCTCTTCCTGTGCTTCGCTTCCGGTTTTCCCCATTTTTATACTTACAGTATCTTTTCATCCTTATTTTTTCACTTTTTGTCTGTTTCGTCAAGACACGTTTAACACGCATTGTATCTATCTTTTTTACGCGTTTGGGTTTATAATGAACATACGTTCCGGCCAACCTGGGTTTTGGTGCTCGAAAGGAGGTTCCTCCTTGTTTGCCGAAAGAATCACCGCCATCCGCAAAGCGGCGGGGCATACGCGCCCGCAAATGGCGGAGGCGCTCGGGATCAGTCAAAGCACGGTCATCAGCTGGGAGCATCAGCAACGCATGCCCAGCCTGGATATGCTCATCAAGCTGGCCGACCTTTACCAGGTCACCACAGACGAGCTTTTGGGCCGCCCCCTCCCCCTCCCTGCCGCCCCGCCCGCGCCCAACCTCAGCCCGCTTCAAAACCAACGCCTCAAACAGCTGATCAAAGAAGCCTATTTGCTTGTCCTGCAAGATGAAATGTCGGAGCATGCGCCCTGACCCCCTCCCCCTCAGGCCCATGCGGAAAGGAGGCTTTCGTGAAAAAGCTTATTTCCTTCGCGCTCACGCTTGTTTTGCTGCTGCTCTCCGCCGTTTCCCTGGCCCAGGGCGACCCGTCCGCCCCGGCGCTGTTTCTCTTTTGGGGCGCGTCTCCCGCCTCCCCGCCGGAGGAGTTTTTAAGGCTGGCCCGGGAAAACGGCGGCTTCACGTTCCAGCGCAAAGAAGGCCAGCAGCTGGCCGATGGCGGCGTCACCTATATCCCCTATACCGCCAGCATGGAGCCCGAGCCGCCCACCCTGTTTGGCAGCGATCTCACCCAGGCCATCGCCACCTTCCAGGCCGGCGCGGACGGCGTGGAGCGCTTTTCCTCCCTGGAGCTGTATTTTTCCTTTGCCAGTCCCCTCACGCAGTTTATCTCCCGCGCGGGCGATGTGTTTCTTGGGGTGACCGCACAGTTTGGCCCCATCACGGGCGGTTACTGCCTGGTGGGCCCCACGGCCCGCTACAATGCCCCCCTCCAGGGCAATGCGCTGGACAGCGCGCTGCTCCAGCGGCTTCTTTCGGACAACCGGGAATATACCACGGTGGTCTTTGTCTGGCAAAACATCCAATACTCCCTCACCTGCATCCAGGGTACCTACCAAGACCAGCTCCTTGTCCTGGACCAGGCCATCCCGCCCCTGCAGTCGCCTCCAAGCCTGGGTTCCTACGCCGGCGCGCCCTGATTTTTCCTCCCATGAAAGGCGGTCTTTTTCAATGCCCCCCCTAGTCAGCCTGATCATCCCCGTTTTCAACGGGGAAAAAACCCTGCCCCATTGCCTTGCCAGCGTTTTTGCGCAGACCTTTGCCAACTTTGAATGCATCGTCGTCAACGACGGCTCCGCCGACGGTACCCAGGCGCTGCTGGAACGCTTCGCCCACCAAGATCCCCGCCTCCGGCTCCTGACCGTTTCCAACGGCGGGGCCAGTCGGGCCAAAAACCTGGCGCTTGCCCGCGCCAAGGGCGCTTTCTGGGCCTTCCTGGACGCGGACGACGCCCTGGAGCCTCATGCCCTGGAAATCTTGCACCGGCTCATCGAGGACACAGGCGCGGACGTGGCCGTAGGCCACATCGCCTTTGAAAACGAAGCGGGGGCCCTCCTGCCCAACTCCCCCGCCCTCCCTGCCGCCACGCCGCAGCAGCCCTTCCCCTGGCGCCTGTCCCCCGGGGAAGCGGCGCAAACCGTCTTTCGGGGCGAGCCCTTCGCGGGTCACCTCCATGGCAAAATGCTCCGTGCGGAGCGCTTTGAGGGCCTCCTCTATTGCGAGCGCTACCATATCTACGAGGACATGCTCTTTTTGCTGGAAGCCCTCTGCAAATCAAAATCCGTCGCCTATACCCCCACGCTGCTCTATCATTATCATGTCACCGGGGATGGCGCCATGTCCTCCTCCCTCACGGCCCGCAAAGCGTCCTCCCTTCGCGCCTGCAAGGAAATGGAGGGCATTGCCAACCTCCATTTTCCCATGGCCCAGTCGGCGGCGGAACGTTTCACCTTCCAAAACGCCCTTTGGCTGCTCCAGGAACTGGCCGCAGCGCCCCTTGCCACCCGTTCCCAGTTCTGGGCCAAAGAGGCCCGGGCCGAAGCCCTCGGCGTCATCCGCCGCTACGCCCTGCCCAAAAACCTGCCGCCGGTGCAGCAGTTGTTCTGCGGTTCCCTTCGCCTTGGCTGGCCCCTTTTTCTGGGCCTGTACCGCGGCCCCTACCTCCTCACCAAGCGCCTCACCGCCAAACCCTCCCAATCCCCCCCATCCTAAACCCAAAACCCACTAAACCCACTCCCCCCGCCCACAAAAAAAGCCGCTATTGCCCAAAAGCAATCGCAGCTTTTTTATTTCTATAAAATTTTTTATCGAGGACCGCGCGCAGCGCGGCCCGTCAAGGGTCCAGGGACTTGTCCCTGGTGGGGTGCAGGGGAGCGCCCCTGCAAACGTCCCCGTCCCCCATCTCCGTCCCCATCCCCCTTATTGAATCGGAATCTCCGCCGCCTGGGCCACCTGCCGCAGGTATTTTTGGAAGGACTCGGTAAAGCCCGCCACCACTTTTTTGCCAAACTCGCTGTCCTTTGCGCCGATCTCCTTGGTCAGCGCGTCCCGCAGGCTCCGGCGAACGCCTTCCCCCCGCAATTTTTTCTCCACGTTCATCCAGCGCATGGCTCTTGGCAACCGTGCCCTCATCAGCAGCCCGGATACCGTGCTCCAGCCCAGGGCCGCCACAACGGCCCCCACCGCCAGCCCAGCCAAAAAGCCCAGGGGCCCGGTGGCGATCAGGGCCACGCCGCCGCCGCCGCACAAAAGCCCGCCCACAACGCTCAGCACCACGCCCACCACGGTGCCGATCAGGTTCAAGCCCAGCAGTTCCTTGGCGCCAATGTTCACCCGTCCGGCTTCCCCGCTCTGGGCGAAGGAAAGCCGCATCTCCTTGCGGGGTACCTGGTAGCGGTCGCAAATGGGATCGATCAGGGCCTGCAACTGCCCTCCCAGGCTTCTCAGCCAAAGGGAAATCGCCGGGGACAGCGCCTCTTCCGCCAGGGGCGACTCCATCACCCGCTCCATCCGGCTTTGAATGCGCTCATTCATTTCTTCAAGCGTGCCGATCTCGCCGGCCTTCCATTGGCTGGCAATGGGAATGGCGGCCTCTTCCAGCACCAGTTCCACCAGCGCGTCCGCCACGCCCGGGGTCAAGGCGGGCAGGGCCTCCCTGGCGATGGCGGCCACCCGCTCGTCGGTCACTTCCTCGGTTACGGTGCGCCGAAACTCCCGCATGTTCTCATCAATCCAGCCCGCGTAGGCCAGCCCTTTGGCAATGGAAAACTCCGGCTCCGGGCAGCACACCACCAGGGCCGTATCAAAGGTTTCCCTGCATTGCTCCTGAAAAAACCGCATTCTGGATGCCCCGCCGGTCAATAGCACCACCCGGGGCGGCTCGGCGGAGGTGATCTGTTTGGCCTCGTCCAGGGCCCGCTGCAAAGCGCCGCAAAAGCTTTGTCCGTCCAACTCCTCCAGCGGGTTCTCCACCAGGCTTTGGGCCGCCGCCTCGTCCAGGGCCAGGGTCAGCTTCTGCACCCCGTCGTACAGCACCCGCACCTGTTTTTTCACGGCGATTTCGGGGTCCGACGCCGCCATGGTAAAATATTCTTCCTTCAGCCTCCGGGCCTCAATCTCGCAATAGCTGTACCAGCTCTTGCTTTCCCGGAACACCTCTCGCAGCTTCTCCCGGCTGCGGTTTTTCTCCACCGCGCGGCGCAGCAGCTCCGCGTCCAGAAGGCCTCCGCCCAGCCGCACTTCGCCAAAGGTGCCCACGCCGGTTTCCCTGCCGTCCACAATATAGGCAAAATCCAGCGTGGAACTGCCAATGTCAATCACCAGGGCGCTTTCCCGCAGCACGTCAATGTCCAGGGCCACGGTTTTGGCGTACTTGGCGTATAAAAACGCCGCCCGGGACTCGGAAATCACCTGGGGGTCCTTCACCCCGGCCCGCATCAGCAGGTCGCGGTACCGGGCGCGGCAGGCGCTGTTCCAACCCGCCGGGCAGCCCACCACAAAAACGTCCCCGTCCCGCAGGGTCTCGGTTTCCCGCAGGGCGTTCAGCACGCCTTTGGCAAACATCACCACCGTCTCGTAACAGGCGGGGTCAAAGGTAAAGCGGCTTTTGAACCGCACGGAGAGCTCCTCGGCCAATACGTCGGTATACGCCCGCTCTCCCACCACGATCTCGCCGCGCACCCGGCCCACGGCCGACAGCAGGCTTTTGTTTCCCGCAATGGGCTGCACGATGGGCTCAATCCCGGAACCCTGCTGAAATACCGCCACCGCGCTTTCGCCGTCGCCCATATCAAAGCCAATGTAACGCATCGAAGGTCCTCACATCCGTTTTTGCCCGCCTTGCGGCGCGCCAATTCCAAAGCGCCGTTCGCTTTAAGCCAGTGCGCCCTCCGCAAGCCGCACCGCCGCCACGCCCCGCTTTAATAACCGGTGGTCCTCCGCCGACAAAATGGCGGGCACCATGGTGCGGGTCTCGGTCTTGCTGGGCAGCGTGGTAAACAGGTTCCGGGTCTGGTCCGAGTATTCCACCGCTTCCATGCCAAGCCCCTGCAGCATTCGCCCGGCGGCGGCCCCGGCGGCTTCCCGCGCCTCGTCGTCGCACTCGTACAAGGCCTCCAGCATGTCGGCCACCAACGTCACGGCCTTCCCGTCCGGTGTTTTTCCCTTGCCCATGGTCTGCTCGTTCAGGTAGGCAAAATCGTTCATAAAGCGGTCAATGGCCCGCATCTGCCCATCCAGCACCTGAAACAGCTTGTCAACATCCGGCCGCAGGGTCACCCGCACCTCGTCCTCCAGGTCCGGCCCTCCGGCCCTCCCCCGGCTTCTCGCGGTGAACAGCGCAATCCCCGCCGCCACAAAGGCCCCGGCAATCAGCGCCCAGCTGATCAGCTGCGCGGTGAAATACCCGTACAGCCCGGCGGCCAGTTGGGCAAGGCCTGCCACGATCCACAGCAGCGCATTGCCTCCCCGCTTTTCCTTCCTTTGCGACTGCGCCACCCATACCTTGCTGGAAACCGATATGTCCAACAGCTGTGCCGAGCTTTTCACGCAGCTGAACAAAATCCCCGTCTGTTGCCGAAGGAGATCGTCGTTTTGTCCCGCCATGGTATTTTGTTCCACCTGCGCCAGCGCGTGCCTCACGGCGTACGCCACGGCGGAGGTATCCGCGCAATCCTTCAGGCTTTCCCGAAGCTTCTCCTTCTGCGCGCACCAACACTCAAAGGCCGCCATTGCCTTAATCCTTCCTTCCGTGTTCCTTGGTTTTGGTTTTCGTGCCGCCGCCTCGGGCCGAGGAGCTTGCCGTTTTGGCCTTGGCCTTCGCCTTGGCTGCGGTGGCCTTGGCCTTGACCGACGGTTTCGCCTTTCCGCCGGACGCGGCCGCTTTGCCCTTCGCCGGGGATGCGGTCTGCCGCGTGGAAGACGCTTTTTGCTTCCCCGTTTTGCTGGCGGTTGCGCTGGCCCTGTTTTCCTTGCCCAGCTCGCCCAAAGCGCCTGTAATGGTGTCCAGCAGCCCGCCGCTGTTTTCCTTGCCGCTGCCGCCGCCCAGCACGCCTTCCACGGTTTTTTCGATGTCCGCATTCCCCAGCAGGTCTTTCACCATGTCCAGAATGCCGCTCTTTTTCTTTGCCATTGCTTTTCGCCCCGCCCTATTTTCTTTCGTACCTTCAATGCCTTCACAGCCCGCTCAGCGCGTCCCGTTCCTCCTGGGTCAACTCCCGCCACATTCCCCTGGGCAGTTCTCCCAGCTTCAACGGGCCAAAGCGGATGCGCCTCAGCAGCGCCACCTCATGCCCGATCTCCGCCACCATTTTGCGCACCTGCCGGTTGCGCCCCTCGTGGATGGTGATCAGTAAATCGCTATAAAAAGGCATCTCGCTCAGAATCTTCACCTTTGCCTTGGCGGTGGGCCGGCCGTCCACCAGCACGCCGTTTTCCAGCCTTCTGGCTTCCTCCGGGGTCACCCGGTTGCTGACCCGGGCCAGGTACACCTTTTCCACTTCCTTGGAAGGATGCAGCATGCGCTCGGTCAAATCGCCGTCGTTTGTCAGCAATAAAAGCCCTTCGCTGTCATAATCCAGCCGTCCCACGGGATACAGCCGCGCGGGAAAATCCCGGAATTTGTCCAGCACGGTGGCCCGCCCTTCCGGGTCGCTGGCGGTGGTCACCTCGCCCGCGGGCTTGTGGTACATGATATAGTATTTGCGCTCCTCAGGCTTCACCACCCGGCCGTCCACGCAAACGACCTGTCCGTCGCCCACCTGTGCGCCCATCACGTCCACCACCGCGCCGTCCACGCTCACCCGGCCGTCCAAAATCATCTGTTCCGCCGCCCGCCGCGACGCGACCCCACAGGAGGCCAGGTATTTCTGCAACCGCATCCTTTTGCCCCCTCATCCTAAAAACCGGTAAAATGACAGCACGCTGTCCCTCATGGCCGCCGGCCGGTCCGCCTGGGCTGGGTCGGCAAAATGGCGCAGCTTGTCCACACCGCCCAGGGAAAACTGGCTCCTTTGCAAAAACTGGCAGGCCACGGGGTTTTGGTCGTCAATGTCCACCCAAAGCCCTTTCATCTTCTTCCTCCCCGCCCAGTCCATGCACGCGTTCAAAAGCTCCGTGCCCACACCCTGCCGCCTTACGGAAGCGTCCACCCGCAAATCCAGCATCCGGCAAAGGGCGTATTGGGCGGGGGCGGCCACCAGTTGCCCCACGAACCGCTCCTCCAAAAACGCGAAAAAGCATGCCCAACTTTTATGGGCAAGCACGTTTTCCACTGTGATATTCGTCCAAACGGGCCACTGACGCCATTCCGCCGTGTTCAGCGGCGTGTATTCCGGTACAAAGCCCTTGCGCGTTACCCGCACCTGTATCAGCTCGCCGGCCAGATACCGCGCATCCACCTGGTTCAACTGGGATATCGTGTTTTCGTTTGGGGGAAGGATGGTCAGCATACACCCACTCCTGGCGAACGCTTCTTTCATGAAACACGGCCATTGGCCGTCTGTTCTCCGGCGCCGGTTCGGGTTAAGCATATCAAAAATCCCCGCAAAATACAAGTAACAGCAAAAAGTGGCACATGCTTGCGCACGTGCCACCGCACCGTTCAAAATATCCCCTTTTCCTATTCCGCCACGGCCTGCCCCGGGGCCATCATCCACTGCCGCAGCATCCTGTCCAGCTCAAAGCCAAAGTCGCGGGACGGGGCGGCGTCCCGGGTCACCAGCGGCGTCCTGGCCAGCACGTCGCCCTCCAGCACCAGCCGCGCCTCGCCTACGGGCTTCCCCATGGGCAACCCCGCCTTCACCCCTTCCGGCAGTTCCATTTCCAGGGTCGGGATCTCTCCCTTGCGCACCGGGGCCGTCAAAGCGTCCTGTGCGCACACATACACGGTTTCCTCCCGGCCGTCCTCCACCGGAAGCGCCCGCACGGCCTCGTCCGCGGCCAGCGCCGTGAACATCTCAAAGCGTTCAAAACCCACGTCCATCATTCGCTTGGCCTCTTCAAACCAGTTTCCGCAGCACAGCACCACGCCGATCACTTCCAGGCCCTCCCGCCGGGCCCCAAACACCAGGCAGCGCCCGGCGGCCTTGGTGTATCCGGTCTTGATGCCCGTCGCGCCCTCATATTCGCTCAGCAGACGGTTTTTGTTGCGCAAAATCCGGTCGTAACTGCGGCCTTCCCATGGAATCGCGCCCCGCTCTGTGCTCACCAGCTCCCGAAACTCAGGGTATTTCATGGCTTCGCGGGCGATCAGGGCCAGCTCGTAGGCCGTGGTCTGGTGCCCCGCCACGGGCAGCCCGTTGGGGTTCACAAAAACGGTCTTTTCGCACCCCAACTCCCGGGCCCGTTCCGTCATCCGCCCGCAAAACGCGTCCACGCTGCCGCCGATGTGCTCCGCAATGGCCACCGCCGCGTCATTGCCGCTGGCCAGCATCAAGCCATACAGCAAATTCCGCAGGGGAATCTTCTCGCCCAGGTTCAAATAGATGCTGGTTCCCGGCACGCCATAGGCATTCCGGCCCACGGTCACCACCTCGTCCAGCTTGCCATACTCAAGGGCCATCAAAGCGGTCATCACCTTTGTGGTGGACGCCATGGGAAGCGGTTGGTTTTCATTGCATTTCAGCAGGACTCTGCCGGTTTTCGCCTCAATCAGCACAGCGGCTTTGGCGCTGGACTCAATGGCGTCCCCGGTGTCCTCCGCCTTGGCATTGCCCGTAAAAAAGGCCAGCACCGCGCAAAACAGCACCAGCATTACCGATTTCAGCCTGTCCATGCTCGCCTTCCTCACTCCGCGGGAAAGTCGTCGTCGTCCTGGTCCATGGCGACGCCCGCCGCAAAACCCTTGCCGAACATGGATCCTTCCTGCTGCCCTGTGGAAAAGAACCCCTTTTTCCGGGGTTTGTCCATTTTCCCCTGCTTATCGCCGGTTTGCTTCTGCTCGTCCATCTGCCGGAAATCTTCCAGCATTTGCGGCAACAGTTCCACCACCCGTTCCATGGGGCCGGAGGCCTGGGCGGGCAGCATCTTCACGGTACCTTCTCCCACCACCAAAAAGCCCACCGGCTGCACAGACACCCCGGCCCCGGTGCCCCCGGCAAAGGGAAATTTCTCCGGGGGTTGCCGCTGCCGGTCGTCGGCGGCATATTCTCCCCCCCCCGCCACAAACCCAAAGCTTACCCGAGACACCGGAATAATGGTGGTTCCCTTGCTTCCCAGCACCGGCGAACCGATCACCGTGTTCACGTCCACCATGCTGCGAATGCTCTCCATGGTGGTCTGCATCATATTATCGATGGGATGTTGCTGCATATCCATTCTCCTCAACGCTGGTTTCTTTGTCCCGGGCCCTCGCCGCCCGGCGGTATGTCACCGCAAGCAGAGATGCCACAAGGGCTAGACTGCCCAATCGCACAAACAATATTCCCCCCGCCGTCAGCGTGGAGCCCGCCCGCTGAAAATCCACCTCGCTGCGCACCTCCAGCTTTTCGGGGGCCGCGCCCAGATACCGCAAGGTGTCCATCACAATGTTCAGCCCGGCGTAGCAAAGGGCGGTGGCCGCCGCGTCCTCAAAGGCGATGCGCACCCGCGCCCAAACCCTTTCAAACCGCACTGCCCGGGCCAACGCCTCCCGCATGGGTTTGGAAAACACGGCTTTCCGCAGGGCCGGGTCCAGCCGCCATAACGCTTCCGCAATATTCATGGCCTCGCCGGCCCCGTCTTCCTCGGTTTCTTTGGGCGGTTCCCCCTTGGCCTTTCCCTGCCCCAGCCGCACATCCTGTCCCACCGCCGGCATCCCCGTCACGCTCACCCGCAGACGGTATCCCAGCCCTTTTCCAATGCGGATTTCAAACCGCAACGTCAGGGGGAGGATCAGCAGCGAGTACAGCCCCAAAAAAAGCATATAAAAATTCATGCCCTTCCGTCCTCCTTTGGTGGAAGCGTTTCCTCCATCAAAGTTTGCGAAGCGGAAGGGCATGCTATGCATGTGGGGTTGGTGATCGTCCGGGGCTTTAGCGGCCTGTTGCTTGTTCCTGATATGCCCTCATCAAATCCACAGCCTTCACGGCAAATTCAATTTCAAACGGTTCCAGTTCCCCCGACAGTCTAAGCCGCGCCAGCGAATCAAACAGCAGCGCATCCGTCCCCACATGAAAACAATTGGCAACCTTGATCAAGGTCTCTACGGATACTTGCTCCGTTCCGTTTTCGATATGTCCCACAAAGCTCACAGTAGAACCAATCGCTTCGGCCAGCTGCACCTGGGTCAGCCTGCGCACTTTCCGAAACGCGCGAATTCGTAATCCAAGAGCCTTGTAGTCCATACAAACCTCCAGAAATTGCCAGTATTATTATTTGCATTTTAGTCCACATAGTTCTAAGTGTCAATACCTCATCTTGGGGTGCACTATAATTTTCGTTAATTACGTAACAGGAGATGGATAAATGAGACTGCGTATCCGAGATCTCCGGGAAGATCAAGACCTTTCGCAACAGTTTGTCGCGCACCACCTTCACTGCAGCCAATCGCTCTATTCGAAATATGAAAGATGCGAACGGGAACTGCCTCTGCGCCTCGCCATTGAGCTGGCCCAGTATTACCATACGAGCATTGATTATTTAGTAGGCCTTACAGATGAGCCCTTGCCCTACCCGCATAAATAAATCACCGTTTGCCAAGCAGCAAACGGTGATTTTATCGCCTCATTTCCCCAAAACAGCATCCTCCGTCCCACTCCACTCCCGCTTCCGGCATACGCCCAGCACGCCCAGGCAGTTGCCCAAAAAAATCGGGAAGACATAGCGCACCAGCACGCAGGGGGCAAACAGCAGCAGCGCCATCACAGAAAGCATCCACCCCATGGCAAGCGCCAGGGCTTTGTCCCTCCGGTAACACGCGGCCAAGAACAAAAACACGCTCAACCAGCACTGTACCCCTACGCTAAAAAACATCCGCAAAACAGGCACTGATAGAAAGGCGTTTCGCGAGGTGAGATCGTACAAAAACGCCTGCAGCCGGGGAAACACGCTGCGATACTGAATTGGCCCGCCAAGTTTCTCAGGGTTCAGATCCTCCTGCCCGGTCAAAAGATATCCCAAATGAAAATGGTCGGGATAGACCCGGGCGTGGGAGGTGTCATGGACGAACCATATACCCCGGTTCAGCTCTAAAAACGCCTCTGCATAGGCCTTTGGTTCGTGGAGACCCACCATTGCCCACGTTTTCAAAAAGCCGCCCCACCCGGTGTCCCTGCCGGCATCCTGGCCCACGTTGATGTTTTGTTTCACCCGGTCCGCCAGCTTGGGCACGTACAGCTTCTCGATGTCAGGCAGCTTAAAAAACTGCGCCGCCTCCGCATACAGCGGGCTGTCCTTCGGCATCGCGCCCATGGCGCGGGCCATCTGCTGGCATGGCACGCTGGCCATGTCCCGCCTGGTGACAAAGGCGCTCTGCGCGTTCAGGGCGGCATCCACGGCCGCGCTTCCCACCAGCATGGCCGCTATAACGCCCGTCAGCAGAACCATCAGCCATCTTTTCTTCCGGGCCGCCTCACACCCGTTTCGCTTCCCGCGGATAAGCACCCAAGCGCCCAGCAGCAAAATCGCCGCCGACGCCGTGCCGTTGTGTCTCAACAAAGCCAGACAGATCCCGGTGACGCATAAGGCTGTCACGCGCTTCCAGGAAACCGCGCCTTTCGCGGTTTGGGCAAGCTCAAACAACTGCACCCCAAACAGCAGAGCCACAGCGGCAAAAGGCACATCCTTCGTGGTGGAAATCGTCATGATGGGAAACACCGGAAACAGTCCAAAAAACAGAGTCACGATCACACAAATCGCCGCCGGGGTTCCCCTGTGGTGCATTTTGGCCACAGCATAGGCCAGGCTGCCGCCCACCAGCAGCATCTGAAACCAGCAAAGCAAAGCGACAAAAAGCGTTCCCCCGCCATGCAAAGAGTTGCTCACCCATAAAACCATCTTCACGATCAGCGTATACAGGGTGGAATGGGCGGTGGTATACTGGCCGGAAATCGCCTGTCCCAGGTGCGTGCCTATGTCATGGCTGGCCAGCCCGGGAAAGTTGGCCAACCACACCGGCAGCCAGCAAAGCAGCAAAATCCCCAGGCTCAACCAAAAAAAACGCAGGCTCATCCGCTCCGAGGCGCAGTTCCCGGACTCCTCTTCTCTCCGCCGCATTGTACGAAGCGCCGCCCCTCCCCGGCGAATGATCCAAAGCACCCAAAGCATGGTCAGGGCCGCCAAGCCGAGCCAGCAACACAATCCGGTCAAAAGCGGCAGCGGTTCCAGGCGAAAGGCGCCATACACCTGCAATTCGCATCCCGCGGCGCAGGCGGCTCCAAAGGCAAGCCCCATGCCAATGGCATAGCGCAGGCTGCGCCCCCTGGCGTGGCCGTAGCAATCCCAGGCCAAAACAAACCCCATCCCAAGCCCCAGAGCGCCGCGCAAAAGCGCGCCGCCCATCTCCAACCGGGACAGAGGCGAATACAGGGCCAGCCCCATCCCGCACAAAATTCCCAAGCCAATGGCAACCGCCCGTCTTGCATGCTTTTCGAAAAAACGAACCACGCATTGTCCCCCTTCGGTCTCTTTTGTGTTTTCCATCCCATACGGTCCGGGCCATTCCCTCACTTTTTCTCCAGGGGCCTTTTAAACTGCGTCTCATACAGTTCCCTGTAAAGCCCACCCCTTGCAAGCAGTTCCTCGTGCCCGCCCTCTTCCTCCAGGGCGCCGTCTTTCACCACCAAAATGCGGTCGGCGGCCAGCACCGTGCTTAGTCTGTGGGCGATCACAATGGAGGTTCGCCCCTTCATCAGCAGGTCCAGCGCGTCCTGGATGGCCGCCTCCAAAATGGAGTCCAGCGAACTCGTAGCCTCGTCCAAAATCAAGATGCTGGGGTTTTTCAACACTGTCCGGGCAATGGAAATCCGCTGCTTTTCCCCGCCGCTCAGTTTCAGGCCCCGGTTGCCCACCACCGTGTCATAGCCCAGGGGTTCAGACATGATCAGGTCATGAATGCTGGCCACGCGGCAGGCGCTTTCCAGTTCCTCCTGGGTGGCGTTCTCCCTGGCTATCAGCAGGTTTTCCCGCACGGTTCCGTTAAACAGGTAGGTGTCCTGGGTCACCATGCCCACGCTTTCCCGCAGGTAGGTCAGGTCCATGTCCCGCACGTCCGCTCCCCCCAGGCGTACCGCGCCGTCGCTTACGTCATACAGCCGCGGAATCAGGTTCACAATGGTGGATTTTCCCGCTCCGGAGGGGCCCACAATGGCGTACATCTTTCCCCCGGGCACGGTAAAGCTCAGGCTTTTCAAAATCTCCTGGCCCGGCTCATATCCAAAGCAAACCTTGTCGTAGGTCACAGGGGCGTTCATCAGGTCGGGCTTCACCGCGCCGGGCTTGCTGCGGATGGTCACTGGCCGGTCCAAATAGTTGAAAATCCGGCTGAACAGCGCCAACGAGCGGGTCACGTCCACCTGCAGGTTCAGCAGCGCCTGCACCGGCCGATACAGCCGGTTGATCAGGGCCACGGTGGCGGTCACCACGCCTACGGTCAGGGCGGGGTCCGCCTTTTGAATCAGAAAAAATCCGCCCGCAAAGTAAATCAGCAACGGGCCGATCTGGGTAAACATGCCCATCATCACCCGAAAAAACTTGCCGCTGCGCTGCTCCCGCATGGCAATCTTCATCACATCGCCATTGATCTGCCGAAACTCCGCCATGTCCTGCTTTTCCCGGGTGAATAGCTTGGTCAGCAAAGAACCGCTTACGCTGAGGGTCTCGCTCACCATGCTGTTCATCTTGTCGTGCTCCTCCTGGCCTTCCGCCAGCAGCTTCCAGCGGGTGCGCCCCACCTCCCGGGTGGGCAGCACAAACAGGGGAATCACCAACAGCCCCACCAGCGCAAGCTTCCAGCTCATACCAAACAAGGCCGCCACCGTGGTCACCACGATGGCGATGTTGCTCACAATGCCCGCCAGCGTGCTGGAAACCACGCTGCTCACGCCGTCGATGTCGCTGTTCATCCGGGTAATGATGTCCCCCTGGGGTTCCGTGGTAAAAAACGAGTGAGGCATATGCTGCAAATGGTCATACATTTCATTTTTCATGTCATAGATAATGTGTTGGGAAATCCAGGCGTTGATATAGCTTTCCAGCACCCCGACCAGTTCGGACAGGAGCAGCGTGCCAAAGGCCATCAAAAG
>JAVBTE010000207.1:0-7537 GCA_031556335.1 Eubacteriales bacterium
AGCTTGCCAAAGTCCAGCACATAGATCCGATCGCTGATGTCCATCACCAGGTTCATGTGGTGCTCGATGAGGAAAACCGTCAGCTTGAAATCGTCCTTGATTTTGCGGATGAAGCTGCTGAGGTCGTCGGTTTCCTGGGGGTTCATGCCGGCGGCGGGTTCGTCCAGCAGAAGCAGCCGGGGTTCCGTGGCTAGGGCCCGGATGATTTCCAGGTAGCGCTGTTTGCCATAGGGCAGGGAAGAGGCCAGCTCATCTTTCACGTCGGTCATGCCCAGCATTTCCAAAAGGTCCAGGGTTTCTTGGCGGATGCGCTTTTCCTCCTGCCGGTTCAGCTGGAAGGTAGCGGTTAAAAGGCCGCTTTTGAGGCGCATGTGCTTGGCCACCAGCACGTTTTCAAACACCGTTAGGTTTTTGAACAGCCGGATGTTTTGAAAGGTGCGGGCCACGGCCATGGCGGTGATCTGGTCGGGGGTGTGGCTGATAAGCCTGCCATACTCGCCGATGTGGGTGCCCGCGTACAGCTTGCGCATCTTGCCTGTGGGGTGCCCCTGGGCGATGGACTTGCCCCGCAGCTTCACGCAGCCGTTGGTGGGGGCGTACACGCCGGTGATCACGTTGAAGGCGGTGGTTTTGCCCGCGCCGTTGGGGCCGATGAGGGCCACGATCTCGCCCTGGTCAATGTGCATGGACAGGCTGTCCACCGCCACCACGCCGCCAAACTGCATGGTCACGTTTTCCAGCTCCAGCACCCGTTCTTTGCGGTCATTCATGTCCGTCACCTCCCGAGGGAAGCTTCTTGTTTTTTCGGCGCTTCCACTGGCTTGGGAACAGGAAGTTCCAGTTGAACTCCTGGGTGCCCAGCAGGCCCTTGCGGTAGAAAAGCACCACCACCATCAGCAGCACCGAGAAAATGACCATGCGGAAGCCCGTGCGGAATAGGGGCACTTCCCAGCCGCCAATCACCAGGGGCTGGTCGAAAAAGCGCAGCCACCACTCCTTGCTGGCGGTCACCAGGAACGCCCCCAGAATGCTGCCGGTCACGCTGCCGATGCCGCCGATGACAACGATGAGCAAAATGTCGTAGGTCAGGGTGAGGGAGAAGGTTTTGGCCTCGATGGAACGCATGAACATGGCCAGCATGCCGCCGGCGATGGCCGTGAAGAAAGAGGAGGTAACAAAGCTCATTTCCTTGTGGCGCAGCAGGTTGATGCCCATGGCCTCGGCGGCGATCTCATCCTCGCGGATGGCTTTGAAGGCGCGGCCATAGCTGGAGCGAATCATCAGCACCATCACCCCGATGCACAGGAAGGCAATGAGGAAGGGCACCAAAATGGACGTGAAGCCGGGAATTTTATTCAGGCCGTAAGAACCGTTGGTGACGGTGTCCAGCTGAGGGCTGGCCAGAATGGACCGGATGATTTCGGAAAAGCCCAGGGTGGCAATGGCCAGGTAGTCGCTCTTTAGCCGGAGCACCGGATAGCCCACCAGGGCGGCAAAGAGGGCCGCCACCACGCCGCCCATCAGCAGCGCCAGATAGGGATAGGCGCCCTGAAGCCAGAGGGGCGCGGCGTCCATCCACAGCCGGAAGGCTTTGATGCCCGGATCGATGCCGTTCATGTAATACACGCCGTCCAGGGTTTTGGTGGGGATGAGCAAAAGGGCCGTTACATACGCGCCAATGGCCATGAAACCCGCCTGCCCCAGGGAAAACAGGCCGGTAAAGCCGTTGAGCAGGTTCATGGAAACCGCCACCACCGCCAGGATGGCGCTTTTTTGCAGGATGGAGATGAGCATGCCGTTATTGGCTTTGTCCCCCTCAAGGCCTGTGAGCCACACGATGAGCAGTGCGGCGACAATGAGAGAGGCGAACCATGAAATGGTTTTTTTCATTCGTCATCACACCTTATCTGTGGATTTTTCGCCAAACAGGCCCGTGGGCTTGAAAAGCAGCATAATGATCAGCAAAAGGAAGGTGAACGCGTCCGAGAAGGTGGAGTAGCCAAAGGCCACCAGCATGGTTTCGCTGATGCCGATGAGAAAGCCGCCCACCACCGCCCCGGGAATGGACCCGATGCCGCCCAGCACCGCCGCCACAAAGCATTTCAGGCCCGGCAGGGTACCGCTGAACGGGGTGACGGACATGCGGTCCGTAAAATACAAAATGGAACCCACCGCCGCCAGGGTGGAACCGATGACAAAGGTCACGCTGATGACGTTGTTGATGCGGATGCCCATCAGCTTGGCGGTTTCAAAGTCCTTGCTCACCGCCCGCATGGCCATGCCCACCTTGGTGTGGTTGATGAGCAGCATCAAAAGCACCACCAGCACGATGGACAGCACCGGCGTGATGAAGGTGACCAGCGAGGAGGACAAATCGCCGATGCGAAACACATGCTTGAGGAAAGGAATTTCCGGATAACCCTTGGGCAGAGCGGTAAACAGGTAGGTTGCCAGGTTTTGCAAAAGATAGCTGACGCCGATGGCGGAAATCATGATGGACATGCGGGGCGCTTCCCGAAGGGGCTTGTAGGCCACCCGCTCGATGCCGACGCCCAGCACCACCGTCACCAGAATCACAAAGGGAATGGAAACTTGCCAGGGCAGGCTGGCCATGGAAAAGATCATGAAATAGCCCGCCATCATGAAGATGTCGCCGTGGGCAAAGTTGATCAGCCGCAGGATGCCATAAACCATGGTATACCCAATGGCGATCAGCGCGTAAGCGCCGCCCAGCGAAATGCCGGTGAGGCAATGCTGGAGAAAGGTGGATAAACTCATGAGGGAACCTCCCTGTGATGGGATGGGGAAGAGGGCAAGGCCGGGCGGATAAAGCAAGGGGGACGGAGGTACCCTCCGTCCCCCTTGCGGTGTGTGGATGGGGGCTTATTCGATGGTAACGGTTTTGAGGAAGGAGAACTGGCCGTCTTTGACAGACTTGATGAAAGCCATGTCCTTTTTGGCGTCGCCGTTCTCGTCAAAGGCAAGGAGGCCGGTCACGCCGGTCACGCTGACGCCGGGCAGAGCCGCGCAGATGTCGGCGCCTTTGGTGCTGCCGGCGGTTTCGATGGCCTTGAGGGCGACCAGATACGTGTCATACCCCAGGGCGGACACAGCGGGGATCACATCGGGCTGGCCGATGGACGTGAGGTACTCTTTGAAGCCGGGAATGAACTTGGCGGCCTCGTCGGTGGCGGGGTCCGCATCGTCAAAGAAGGTGGAAATCACAACGCCCTCGGCGTCCTTGCCCGCGTTCTCGATGATGGTGCCGTTCTCCCAGGTGTCGCCGGCCATGATGGGGCAGGTGAGGCCCAGTTCCCGAGCTTGCTTGATGATGAGGGGAGCGGTGGCGATGGAGGAGGGCGCAAAGATGGCATCGGGGTTGGCGGCCTTGATGTTGGTCAAAACAGCCTTGAAGTCGGTTTGGTTGGTTTGGAACTGCTCTTCCACCACGGTGCCCGCGTCTCCAGCCAAGCCCTTGTAGGCCTTCAGGAAGAAGTTGCCCAGGCCGGAGGAGTAGTCGTCGCCCAGCTCGGTGATGACGGCAACGGTTTTAGCGCCGCTTTGCCAAGCAAAGTTCGCCATGACGGTGCCCTGGAAGGGGTCCAGGTAGCAAATGCGGAAGTAGTAGTCGTTGCCCAGGGTCACCTGGGGATTGGTGCAGGAAGCGCCAATGGCGGGCACCTGCGCCTCGGCAAAGATTTCGCCCGCGGCGATGGACACGCCGGAGCCGTAAGAGCCAAGCACCACGGAGACGCCGCTGGACAGCAGGCTCTGGGCCGCAGTGACGGCCTCGGTCTTGTCGCTCTTGTTGTCCACTTCCACCAGTTCCACCTTGTAGTCCTCGCCGCCGATTTTGACGGTGGGATACAGTTGGTTGGCATAGCGCATGCCGTAGGTCTCCTGCAGGCCGCCGCCGCCGTTTTGACCCGTCATAGGCTCAAAAACGCCGATTTTGATGACGTTCTCCGCCAGCGCGAAAGCGGGAACCATGAGGGCTAGCACAAGGAGCAAAGCCAGGAACTTTTTCATACTGTCGCCTCCTACATTGTGATTTCGTTTGAGAGTATGAATATTATACTGTTGCCCAGACCGGAATGCAAGATTCGCTTTCCGGAAATGCATGCGAAAAACAGTGAAAGTACAATTGTCGATATAAAAATGGAAAAATAGTCTACTATAAAGGAATACAAAAAGAATTTTATGCCAATTCGCATACGCAAGCAGCAAGAAAACGAAGGCGGTGCGGAGAAAAACTTCAAAACGCAGGGCGTGCCACAGCATGGATTCTATCGGTTCATTCCTATAATCAATAGGAAAAGGTTGAATTTTTCTGAAAAAGCGATACAATATTCAATAAGAAAAAGTGTATCGGCAGCGTATCCCATTCCTTCATTGACGTTCAAAAGGACGCTCTGGAAAGGATTCGGTATGAAACATTCATCCATCACCCAAGAGCTATGGAACCAAATCGGACAGGAAAATCAGCTGGAGGGCTTTTTCCTTCGCAATGAAAAACATTTTGTGGAGCCCAACTTTGTGCGCCGCCTAAATGAGCTACGGATGGAAAAGGGTCTGGTGCGCGAGCAAATCATTCGCAGAGCGGACATTGACAGCGGTTTTGGCCATCAAATCTTCCGGGGAACCCGCCATCCCTCCCGGGACAAGGTGCTGCAATTGGCCTTCGGGTTTCCCCTGACCCTTGCCGAAACCCAGCGCTTGCTGATTTGCGGCAACAAGCGGGAGCTGCATCCCAGAATCCGACGGGACGCCATCGTCATCTTTGGCCTGAACCGCGGGCTTCCGCTGATGGACATACAGGACATGCTCTTTCAATATCAGCTGCCGCTGCTGGGAGAGGAGCAGGACAGATGTCATTAAAGGAAGAGTTTGAACAAACCTTTTCACAGGAGACATTTCCGGAAAAGCTGCTTCGTCGGTACGAGCCAACGGCCTGCCTGAACCGGCGCAAAGGGTGCGAAACCTTTTTGCTGAAGGATCGGGAAACGGAAGGCCTGTATGTGGCCAAGGCCTACGGGCCGGAAAACTTTGAGGCGGGCGAGGGCGCGATTCTGGAAGGGCTGGAGTATCCCGGCATCCCCCGGATGGCGGGGGAGTACCGGGAGAATGGCAGCGTGTTTGTGTTGCGCCAATACGTGCCGGGACAAACCTTGCAGGAACTGGCGGGGGCACGGGGCCTTCCGACAAAGGAATCGGTGGAGATCCTTCAAAAGCTGTGCGATTTGGTGGCCTATTTGCAGGCCCAAAAGCCCCCGGTCATCCATCGGGACATCAAGCCTTCCAATGTGGTGGTGGACCCGGAAGGGAAAGTTTGGCTGATCGATTTTGAAGCGGCCCGGCGGTATGACGCGGCCTCCGAGGGCTCGGACACGCTGCTGATGTGCACGCCGGACTATGCCGCCCCGGAGCAGTTTGGGTACGCCCAAACGGACGGTCGGTCGGATGTGTATTCCATGGGCGTGCTGCTGCTTTATTTGCTCAGCGGCCAAACCCAGGCAAGCCGGGCCCGGGAATGGGTGCTGGACAGCGGCCTGCTGGCCGTGATTGAAAAAGCGACCCAGTTTTCCCCCAAAGACCGCTATGAAAACGCCCGGGCGATGAAGAAAGCCCTGATGGCGACGGGCAAAAAACGGGTCGGGCCGTGGCGGGCAATCGTCGCGGCCCTGGGGCTTTGCCTGCTGGGCGGCGCGTATTATTGGGGGGCCTACGACGCCGCGCCGGCGCTGCCCGCCGCAGTGGTGGGGGAGAGCCTCGCTGCCGACGCGGCAAGCCCGGCGCTGTCTTTGGTCACACCCCTTCGGCCGGAGCAAACCGCCACGCCCGGGGAGAACGACGGCAGACCCTACGCCTTCGCCTCGGCCCAGGTGGAACAGGCGGCCCGGATGGTGCTGGGCAAGCTGGAAGGGGAACCGGTGCTGGAATCGGAGTTGAGCCAGATTCGCGAGATTGGCCTGATGCTGGGCGCGCCCATTTTGCCCCAGGACATTTTCACGTTGCGGGAAAGCTATCGCTCCCGGCCCGTGCCGCCTGAGCCGGCGCCCCTGGAGAGCCTAGAGGACCTCAAGCGGTTTTCCAATGTGGAAAAGGTATCCATCGGCTATGCGGTTTTGCCGGACATGTCGCCTTTTCAAAGCCTTGCGCATTTGCGGGACCTGGAGTTGGTGAGATGTAAAGGGGTGGACCTGGAGCAGCTTCGCGGGTTGCCCAATTTGAAGCGGGTGGACCTGCTGGATTCCCCGGTAGCGGATCTTTCCCCGCTGGGGACATTGCCCCATTTGAACGACCTGAACTGCCCGGGAGATTATAAAGGAGAGTACGGCTTTTTTGCGCAGATGACGAAGGACTTTTTGTACCTGAGCGTCGGCGGCCAGGAGGCGGCCCGGCTGATGCCCTATTTGCAAGGGAAGAATTTTGATATGCTGAATTTGCCTGGAGTGAGCGGCCTGACCATGGACATGCTGACCTCCCTGGGGACTGTGAAGGCGCTGCGGTTGGACAACAGCCCCGTTTCCTTTGCGGGAATTGAAAACATCCGGGGCATGGAAAAGCTTTTTTACAACAACGCGCGGATCACCGACCTGGAAGCCCTGCTGAAATGCAAGGAGCTGAAAACCGTTTTAACGGACCCGATCAACCGGCCCCAGATCGTTGCGTTGCCCCAGCCCTTGCCCTTTGAAGTGGTCTACAATTGAAAACCGGCGAGGCTATTTTTTGACGCTATCTTTTGCTATTTTTTAAGGTAGAAACGCGCATCAAAAAGCGGCGTTGGTACGTCGGCAATACGGACACGCCCGGAGCCGTGTGCATGACGCATACCATATTTGGGGTTTTAGCCATCTTACAACCACAGATGCCCAAAAAAATTTTCAAATCATGCCGAAAAATGCTTGCAATCAAAAACCACATGTTCTATAATAGCAACGTTGTCTGTTCAGGGATGAAGCGGTAAGTTGCCGCCATGGCCATGGCGGGTAATTATCGTGGACCAGCCCGGTAATCGGGCGACGGACTTAAGACGCCGAACGGAAAAGTCCTTCGGAATGTTTGAGAAGGTGGAAGGGCGAGCCTCTCCCGCCTATGCAAAAGTGGCCGATGGACACACCCGGAGCGGTGTACTTGAGACGAAAGTCAAGGAGGGTAAAAAATGGCCAACCAAAAGATCCGTATCAAGCTCAAGGCCTATGAGCACAACCTGATCGACCAGTCCTCCGAGCGGATTGTGGAAACCGCCAAACGGACCGGCGCCCGCGTTTCCGGCCCCATCCCGCTTCCCACGGAGAAGGAGATCGTCACCATTCTTCGCGCGCCCCACAAGTACAAGGACAGCCGCGAACAGTTCGAGATGCGCACCCATAAGCGCCTCATCGACATCCATAACCCCAACCCCCGTACGGTAGACGCCATGATGAAGCTGGATCTTCCTGCTGGTGTCGAAATCGAAATCAAGCTGAACAATTAAGCAGGAGGTACGACTATCATGAAAAAAGCGATCGTAGGCAAGAAGATCGGCATGACGCAG
>JAVBTE010000205.1:0-14534 GCA_031556335.1 Eubacteriales bacterium
GCGACGGACGCGGCCAGCTACATGCGCGTGATTTCGCTGGGTATTGCGCCCAGCTTTTTATCCGCCACCGTCAGCGCCTGCTTTACCGCCTCCGGCAATTCCCGGCTGACCTTTTATGTCAACGGCGTTGGCCTGCTCACCAACATGCTGCTGGACCCGCTGATGATCATCGTTTTTGGCTGGGGCGTGGTCGGCGCGGCCTTTGCCACCATTCTGGGCCAGAGCATGGTTTGCGTTCTGTTTTTGCTGTGCGTCAAGCGCGCCAAAGGCCGCCCTTTTGCCGATTTTCGTTTCCGCACCCGGCTGGACCGGGGGAAGCTGGCCCAAATCGTCCGGTGGGCGCTGCCCATTGCCCTGGAGAGCGGCCTGTTCACCCTGCTGGCCATGGTGGTTTCCCGCATTGTCAACACGTTTGGTACCGACGCGGTGGCGGTTCAGCAGGTGGGCACCCAGATGGAGTCCCTCTCCTGGCTGATTGGCGGCGGCTTTGCCTCGGCGGTGACTTCCTTTGTGGGGCAAAACTTTGGGGCAAGCCAGTGGGGCCGCATCCACCGCTGCTTTAAGCTTGGTTCTATGGTCATGCTGGTGTGGGGCCTTCTGGTCACCATTGGGCTGTATTTCGGCGGATATCACCTGACAGGGCTTTTCCTGCGGGGGGAACAGCTGCAAACCATGGGGGCGGAGTACCTGCACGTACTTGCCCTGTGCCAGACCTTTATGTGTATGGAAGGGGTCTCGGCGGGCACGTTCCGGGGTTGCGGACGCACCGTGCCCCCCAGCGCGGTGAGCATCATCAGCAACGTCATCCGTGTGCCGCTGGCGCTTTTCCTGTCCCGGCAAATGGGCCTGCCGGGGGTGTATTGGGCGGTTTGCCTTACCTGCATAGGCCGGAGCGTGGTCATTATCCTCTGGCGGGTGCTGGCAAACCGCAGCGTTCCCCAGGAGGATGTAAACGCCTGTTTTCATAACGATTTGGTCCGGGAACCGGAGCCGGTTTGAAAACACGGCCCCAGAATGCTTACCCTTCCCCCGCCCAGGGCATTCGCCGGGCCTGCTGCGCCTGCCCGGTTCGCCCCGCTTCCCGCATCAAAAGCGCCAGGTAGTGGAATCAGGTGTCTGATTCACTTTCATCACTTACAATGTGCGCTCCGCTATGTTTCCCGTGTGGAAAAGCACGGCATTCAATTGCTGCAGGAAAAGCTGATGGAATAGATGAAATAAAAAGAAAAGTGATTACCTCTCCACGCCAAGGCCCAAGGGGTTTCCCCTTGGGCCCGGCGTTCTTTCTTTCAACCAAAGGATTCTCGCTTTGCTACGCGCGTTCCAGTTGCAGCTGTTCCGCCAACGTCAGCGGCATGCCGCGGTAATGCCCCCGGTAGCTTGCGGGGCTCATATGCATGTATTTTTCAAAAGTTCGGTAAAAGTGGGTCACATTGTGGTACCCCACCTCTTCGATGATTTCGCTGACGGTTCTGTCCGTGGCCAGCAGCAGCTTTTTGGCCTGGGCCATGCGCAGGTGGGTGATGTACTGTTTCACGGAAATGCGCACGCTCTGGCTGAAAAGATGCCGGAAATAGGAGGGGCTCATGTCCAGCCTTTCGGCGATTTCCTGAATGGTGAGAGGCTCGTTGAAATGCAGGTTCATGTACCGAATGGCCTTCTGAATGCTGGCGTTGATATGCCCCGGCTCCTGGGGGCGGTGGGACTGCCTGCCGGCATAGTGGCGGGAAAACTCCAGCAAAATTTCCCGCAGCTTGATATCCAGGGCGATGCGGTGGAATGCGTCCTTTTCTTCGTACAGCGTGTAGGCCTCCCGGATCAGCGCCCCAATTTTCTGGGCGGCGGGGGTTTTGGCCGGCAACCGGTTTTCAAAGGACAGCGGATTATAATGAAAAGGAAACAGATACTCCAAATCCAGCAGCCGCCCCTGGGGATCGGCGATGAACGAAGGCAGAAAAATGAAAAACAGATAGCGGCTGTACGCATCCGCTTCGGTGATGGCCACGTGATTTTCAAAATTGTTGGTGAGAAACACGTCGCCTTCGCGTACCGGGTACTCCTTGTTCAGGTAGATAAATTTTCCGCTGCCTTCCACGCAAAGGCCAATTTCGTAGTAATCGTGCCAGTGCAGCTTATCCCGGTTCCCCTGCACCTCATACGAAAAAATGTAGATGGGCAGGGAAGGATCGAAATCATAGACCCAGTTGAATGAATTCATTTTGACGCCCCCTTTTGGGGCCATTATAACACAAATAGCCACTTTTGACAGTAAATTGTGCATTCCTGATATTGTAAAACTCGTGCGGTTTATAGTACAATTTTCACAGATGATCGTCCTCCGGGTGAAAACCATTGGGCGATTGGCACGTTTTCCGCCGCACAACCGACAAGACAATCAGACCGCGAGAAAAGAAAGGAAGATGAACATGAAAAAAATCATGGGCAGGGCACTATCAATTCTGTTAGCGACGATGTTGTTGCTGGGCTTGGCGACCGGGTTCGCCCAGGCGTCCGAGGCGAAGGACGGCTATGTGGTCGGCTTCTCCAATGTCTGGGTGGGCAACTCCTGGGGCGTACAGTGCGTGAACGAGCTGGAAAGCTACCTGAAAAACAGCGACCGGGTGAAGGAATACTTCATTACCGACGCCAACAACGACGTGAACAAGCAGATTTCCGACATTGAGGACCTGATCAGCAAGGGCGTGGATCTGCTGCTGCTGCAGCCGATTTCCCCGGACGCCGTGGCCCCCGTGATTGAAGACGCCTACGACAAGGGCATCATCATCGTCACCTGCGCCTCCCCCCTGGGCACCGACAAGTATCACGCCTCCGTGCTGGCCAAGGATGAGGATTTCGGCCGCGTGGGCATGGAGTGGCTGGCCGAGCAGCTGGGCGGCAAGGGCAAAATCGTCATCCTCAACGGCATGGCGGGCCTGACGGTTTCCAACAACCGCCGCGCGGGCGTGCAGGCTGTGCTGGACCAGAACCCCGGCATTGAAGTGCTGGGCGAGGAGTACGCCGATTGGGACTACGCCAAGGGCAAAGTCGCCAGCGAAAACCTGCTGGCCGCGTTCCCGGAGATCGACGGCATCTGGTCCTGCGGCGGCGACATGACCCGCGGCGCCATCGAGGCTTTCGTGGCGGCGGGCCGCAAGCTGGTGCCCATGACCGGCGAGGACAACAACGGCTTCCTGAAGCTTTGGAAGCAGTACGCGCCGGAGGGCTTCAAATCCATCGCCACCTCCATGCCCACCTGGCTGTTTGCCGAGGGCGCGGAAATTGGCCTGAACATTCTGGATGGCACCAGCCCCGCGCAGAAGGACATGGTGGTGGACATCCCGGTCATCACCGATCAGACGCTGGGCGAGTACCTGCGCGAAGACCTTTCCGACAGCTTCTGGGCCAACACCCGGATGCCGGAAGCGGATATCGTGGCCCTGTACGGCGAGGGCAAGGACGGCACCCAGGGCTTTACGAAGTAACATCAAAAATCACCCGCTCCGCCGGGGGCGACGCCCCCGGCCCCTCCCGCCCGCAACCTTGTTTGAAGGCGGGAGGAGAGCCTTGCCAAACGGTTCGCCGCGCGGAGCAAGCGGCATAAGGGGATGAACGTACAATTCAGTACGCGATTCCCCTTTGCCGCCGCTGGCGGCGCGAATGTTTCGGCAGGCTTCGCCGGGGGCGGCGCCCCTGGCTTTCTCCTATCAGGAACCCGCGAAGAGGTGATCACCATAGCGAATCGATATCTGGAAATGGTGGGTATTACCAAGCGTTTTCCCGGCGTAGTGGCGCTGGACAAGGTCTCCTTCGGCTGCGACCCCGGCGGCGTCTATGCCATCGTGGGCGAAAACGGCGCAGGCAAAAGCACGCTGATGAACCTGCTGGGCGGGCTTTTGACCCCCGAGGAGGGCAGCATTCTTGTGGAAGGGAAACCGGTGTCCATCCCCTCCCCCGGCGCGTCCTTTGCCCTTGGCATCGGTTTTGTGCACCAGGAATCCAACCTGCTGGAAAACCTGACGGTGTGGGAGAATGTGTTTCTGTCCCACGAAATACGGGGCGCTCTTGGCAAGCTTGACAAGCGGGCCATGCGCGCCCGCATCCTGGAAATGAACCAACGCCTGGGGTACCGGCTGGACCCCGGGGCCCGGGTGGGCGGATTGAAATTAGCAGACCGCCAACTGGTGGAAATCACCCGGGCGGTCATCTTTGCCCCGCGCATCCTTATTTTGGATGAACCCACCGCAGCCCTCAGCGAAGAGGAAGTAAGCAGGCTTTTTGAAATCCTGCGCTCGCTTCGGGACGCGGGAACCAGCATCATCTATATTTCCCACCGGCTGGAAGAGGTGGTGGAACTGGCGGACCATGTGACGGTGTTCAAGGACGGCAAAAACGCCGGGGAGCTTTCCAAAGGGAGCATCGACAAAGACGCGATGATCTCCATGATGATCGGCCGCACGCTGGACAACATCTACCCCAGCCGGGACGCGGTACAGCCCCAGGAAGTGCTTCTGTCCGTGAAGGACCTGGTCGTTCCCGGCAAGGTAAACGGGCTGAGCCTGGAGGTGCGTGCCGGCGAAATCCTGGGCCTGGGCGGGTTGGACGGCCAAGGCCAGCGCGAGTTTGTCCGGGCGCTGTTCGGGGATATTCCCTTCAGCGCTGGCACTGTGCGAATGGGGGAAAAGCTCTATACCGCCAGGTCCCACGGCATTCCCAGCCGCATCCGGCACCGCATCGGCTATGTGACCCACGACCGGCACGGCGAGGGCCTGATCCTGCACCAGCCCATCCGCAAAAACATGTCCATCGCTTCCCTGAAACGCTTCCAGCGGGCTCTGAACCGGATCTCCGTGCGGCGGGAGACCGCCGCTGTCAAAGAACAGGCGGGGCGGCTGGCGGTGAAAACCGCCTCCATTGAACAGCCGGTCTCCTCCCTGTCCGGCGGCAACCAGCAAAAGGTGATGCTGGGCCGTTGGCTGATGGTGGGGCCCCGGGTGCTGATCATTGACGAACCCACCAAGGGCGTGGATGTGGGCGCCCGAACCTCCCTGTATGAAACCATTGACGAGCTGACCCGCCAGGGCATCGCGGTCATCATGCTGACCAGCGACATGCTGGAGCTGATCGGCCTGAGCGACCGCATCATCGTATTTTATGAGGGGCGCTGCACCGCGGAGATCGCCCGCCCGGAGGTTACCGAGGAACGGCTGATGCGGGCTGCCAGCGGCCTGACCCCAGCGGGGGAGGAACCGGCATGATCAAACGAATACAAATCGGTTCACAACTGAAAAAAGTTTGGGTCATTTATGGACTTTTGGCCGCCATCTTTATTGGCATGGCGCTGTTTTCCGCCGATTACCGGAGCGTGCAGAATGTAGGCAATATTCTGGTGCAGTGCGTGCCGCTGGCGGTGGTAAGCCTGGGGCAAACGGTGGTGCTCATCGGCGGCGGCATTGATATGTCCGTAGGCGCGATGATTTCGTTAACCTCGTGCATCGCCGCCAGCACCATGACCAGCGCAAGCCCGGTGGCCATCTTTGGCGGATTGGCGCTGGTGCTGGCAGCGGCCGTGCTGGTGGGCGTTCTCAACGGCCTTGGTACGAATTATTGCAAGGTGCCCGCCATGATCACCACGCTCAGCATGATGATGGTGCTGAACGGCCTGAGCCTGGGGTTGCTCTCCGGCCCGGGCGGGCGCGTGGACAAAGCCTTCGCAGGCATCATCATGACGCGTAGCGGCCTGTTTTCAGTGGCGCTGGTCATCTTGGGGCTGGTCTTTCTTGTGCTGCACTATTTCCTCTACGAAACCCGCCAGGGTGTGTATGTGTATGCCATTGGAAAGAACCGGACCATCGCGGCCTCCATGGGGGTGCGGGTGAAAAAAGTCAGTATTCTCACCTTTGTGGTATCCGCGCTGACCGCCGCGGTGAGCGGCCTTTTGCTGGCTTCCCGCATGCGCATTGGCGATCCCACCATTGGGGCCAGCTTCGGGCTGGATTCCATCACCGCCGCCGCCATTGGCGGCACCGCCCTCACCGGCGGCGTGGGGCTGGTTTCCGGCACGGTGGCCGGCGCATTCCTCATCGGCATGCTTTCCAACATGATGAACATCCTGGGGGTCAACCATTTCTATCAATATGTGCTTAAGGGCTTGCTGCTGGTGGTGGCCATGGTGTTCTATTCCCTGTCCGGCATGATGGGAGGGAAAAAGAATGGATAAACGCTTTCGTCTTCCCGGCAGCGCGGAATTCGCGCAGACCCGCAGACAGTCCATCTTTCTGGTGTTGGCCATTGCGCTGCTTTTCATTGTGCAGGGCATTGTGCGGCCCGGTTCCGTCACCACAACCCAGGCCATGAACATCACCCGGCAGGCCTCCGCGCTGGGCGTGGTGGTGCTGGGGCAGGCGCTGGTCATTCTGGCGGGGGGCATCGACCTTTCGGTGGGGTCCATGGTAACGCTGACCAATGTGTTTGCCGTATCGCTGATGAAAGGGCAAGACGGCAACTTTCTGGTGGCGGTGTTGGTATGCCTGGGCCTGGGCGTGCTCTGCGGCGCCTTCAACGCCCTGGGCGTGATCAAACTGAAAATTGCCCCGTTTATTATGAGCCTGTGTTCCATGTCCATCATGGAGGGCGTTTATCTGGTCTATACCGGCGGTTCCCCCAGCGGCCACGTGTCGCCCTTGCTGAAAACCATCGGCAACGCCTCCTTTTTGGGGAAGGTGCCCTATTCCACCCTCATCTGGCTGGCGCTGGCGGTTTTGATGTGGTACGTGCTGATGAAGACCGGCTATGGGCGCAAGGTGTTCGCGGTGGGCAGCAATCCCACGTCCGCCCGGCTTTGCGGCATCCGCAGCAACGCCGTCCTGTTTTCCACCTATGTGATCTGCTCGGTACTGGCCGCGGTGGCCGGCCTGCTGGCCAGCGGATATGTAGGGAGCACCTCGCTTTCCATTGGCAGCGACTATATGACCAATTCTCTGGCGGCGGTGCTGATTGGCGGCAACGCCATTGAAGGCGGCAAAGGCGGCGTATGGGGCGGCGTGCTGGGGGCGTTCTTTATGATGCTGCTGTTTGCGGTGCTGACCATGCTTTCCATCGGGCAGGTGGGCAAGCTCATCACCCAGGGGCTGATCATCTTTGGCGTGGTGGCGCTGCAAGGGCTCTTCAAAGGGAGGGAAAAAACATGAGAATCGGCATCAATCAATTTTGCTGGCCGTCCCGGTATGATGTGGAGGACGCGCTTCGGCTGTCGGCGGAGATGGGGTATCAGGCCTTTGAGGTATGCATGACGCCCGCCTGCCCCCCCTCCTCCGCCGGCGGCGGCGTGGCCGACGCGCTGGACATCAGCGGGTATTACAACCGGTTGCTGAACGAAACGGCCGGCATGGCCGAATTGAAAACACTGAAGGCGCTTTCGCAGCGGTACGGCATCCCCATTTGCAGCGTGGGCGGCATCATAAGTTTCTCCATCTATCCCCTCATCGCCAACGACGCGAAAATCGCCAAGCAGGGCGAGGACGCGCTGAAAAAGATGATCGACGCGGCCCATTCCCTAGGCGCGGATACCGTTCTGGTCATCACCGGCGTGCTGGAGGCCGACATGGACTACCAGCAATCTTTTGAAAAGGCCCAGGCGGCGCTTGGGCGGCTGGGACAGTACGCCAAGGGCGGCGTGCAGCTCGGGGTGGAAAACGTCTGGAACAACATGCTATACAGCCCTTTGGAGATGAACCGGTTTGTGGATGAGCTTGGCATGGACAACGTGGGCATCTATTTTGACATCGCCAACGCCCGGCGCTTTGGCTATCCGGAGCAGTGGATTCGCACGCTGGGGCGACGCATCAAAAAGCTGCACCTGAAAGATTACCGGATGAGCATCGACAACATCAACGGGTTTACCAACCTGCTGGACGGAGACGTCAATTATCCGGCGGTGATCCAGTCTTTGCGGGACATCGGGTATGATGGCGACCTGGTGGTGGAACTGATTCCGCCGGCGCGCCACTGTGTGGAGGAATCCCTGCGGCACGCCCAGCGCGTGGTCACCGCGCTCTTGAACGGGTAAGGCGCACCGGGGAACCGCGCGGCTTTGACGCTTTGACAAGAATCTATGACTGATAGCAAAGGGGAGAAAACAATGAAGGAATATGGCGTTTTGATTGTGGGGACCGGTTGGGTGTCCGGGGAGCATATCCGGGCCTTCCAAATGAACCCCCATTCCAAGGTGGTGGGCATCGTTTCCCGGGACGCGGAGAAAGGCGCCGCCAAGGCCAAAGAATACGGCGCAACCGAAGCGAAGGTTTACACAGACTACGACAAGGCGCTGGAAAGCCCAGATGTGGACATCGTTTGCATCTGCACCCCCAACCATCTGCACGCCGAGCAGACCATCAAGGCCGCCCAGGCGGGCAAACACATCCTGATTGAAAAGCCCATCGCGCTGAACTGGGCGGACGCCAAGGCGATGAAAGCGGCGGTGGACAAGGCCGGGGTCAAGACCCTGGTGGGGTACGTGCTGCGCTGGAACCCGCTTTTTGTCAGCGCCAAGGCGATGCAGCAGCAGTACCTGGGCAGGCTGTATTACGCCGAAACCGACTACTTTCACCGGGTCACCGAGCAGTATCCCTGCTACGACTGGACGGTGAAAAAGGATGTGGGCGGCAGCTCGCTGCTGGCGGGCGGTTGCCACGCGGTGGACGCGATGCGCTGGTTCATGCAGGACGACGTGGTGGAAGTCTACGCCCTTTCCAGCAAATGCCGCACCGACCTGGAATTTGACGGCACGCTGACCGCGCTTTTGAAGTTTAAAAACGGCACCATGGGCAAGGTGGGCAGCAGCTACGACACCATCTGCCCCTATATTTTCAACGTTCACCTGTTTGGCGACAAGGGTTCGCTGCTGAACAACAAGTTGTATTCCCCCGACGAAATCTGGGGGCAAAAGGACTACATGCACATCCCGGTGACCACCCCGGATAGCGGCGACGTAACGCATCACAACTTCCCGGAGGAAATCAACCACTTCATCGACTGCATCCTCAACGACAAGAAATGCATTGTAGACCTGGACGACGCCATGAAGACCCAGGAAGTGGTCTTTGCCGCCGACAGGTCCGCCGCCACCGGAAAGCCCGTGCGGCTGCCGCTGGAGGACTGAACTTGCCCATACGTTGGCCGCCCACCCCCGGGTGGACGGCCTTTTTCACGATGGGAAGGCCCGGGGCTGAGAATTACACGGGAGCTGACCGTGGGGCAGCGCCGCCGTCAGGTTGCGGTTCCCCTTGTGCCGGCAAAGCTTTCAGAGTATAATAACACTATATATAATTCGTGGGAGGCGTCCAAATGAATACCTTAGAGCACTTGTTTTCCCCTATTCAAATCGGCAATTTTACCTGCCCCAACCGGATTGTGCACGCGCCGACGGACACAGGCGCGTCAGGCGCGGACGGCGAAATCAGCGAGCGCGACCTGTACCACCACAGCCAGATCGCCAAGGGCGGCACGGGGCTCATCGTGGTGGGGGCCACCGCGCCGGATTCCAAAACGGGCAAATCCACCGTCAATTGCGTGGTGGCGGACGACGACAAATTCATCCCCGGCCTTACGCGGCTGGCCGCCAGCATGCACGATTATGGCGCAAAATGCGCCGTGCAGCTTCAGCATCCGGGCCGGCAGGGCGCCGCGCCCAGGTATCCTATGATCTCCACCAGCGACATGGTCATCAAACTGCCCTGGTCGCAAAGCCGCGAGGTGGTGTATGAAAACGCGGAAGCCCTGGGCAAGGGCGTGAAGCAGACCTCCATCGAGGAGATCCTCGCCATCATCGACGCGTTCTCGGACGCTGCCTGGCGGGTGCAAAAAGCGGGGTTTGACATGGTGGAGCTGCACGCAGCCCACGGCTACCTCATTTCCGCCTTCATGAGCCCGTACCTCAACCGCCGCAACGACCGTTTTGGCGGCAGCCTGGAAAACCGCATGCGCTTCCCGCTGGACATCGTCCGTTCCATTCAGCGCAAATGCGGCGCCCATTTCCCCATTTCCGTGCGTTACAGCGCCGACGAGTACGTGCAGGGCGGCCGCGGGCTGGAAGAAAGCGTCGAGGTGGCGAAAATGTTCCAGGCCGCGGGCGTCGCGCTGCTGGACCTGAGCGAATGCATCCAGGAAAGCCCTGGCGCCGGCTTTGACCCCATGCCCTATCCCGAAGGCTGGTCCACCTTCCATGCCGAAGCGATCAAGAAGGCCGTCACCATCCCCGTGGTCACCAGCCATACGCTGCGCAACCCCGACTATTGCGACCAAATCATTGCGGAGGGCAAGGCGGACATGGTGGGCCTTTCCCGCCAGCTTCTGGCCGATCCCTTCTGGCCCCTGAAGGCAAAGCAGGGAAAAACGGAGGACATTCGCCGCTGCATTTCCTGCCTCACCGGGTGCTGGCAGGAGTCCCACATGGAGAAAAAGGAAGTGGGCTGCGCCATCAATCCGGCCATTGGGGATATGTCTTTCGCGCAGATGCAAAAAGCCGCCAGTCCGGCCCGGGTGGCCATCGTGGGCGGCGGCCCGGCAGGCATGGAGGCCGCGCGGCTTTGTGCCCTCCGGGGCCACGACGTGACCCTGTTTGAACAAAAAAACGAGCTTGGCGGGGCCATTCTTGGCTGCTGTATGGTGCCGGGCAAAGAAAAAATGAAATGGTACGCGGACTGGATTCGCGGTCAGCTTCAAAAATCCGCCGTGACCATCCGCCTGGGGGTGTCCCCCGCCCTAGAGGAGTTAAAAAAGTTTGACGCGGTGCTGAACGCCACAGGCGCGTCCTCCTTTGTGCCGGAGGTATTCGGGGACGCCGCCAGCGTGCTCCCCTTTGAGGATGTCATCGCCTGCCCCAAGGTCAGCTGTCAGTTCCACCCCAAGGGCAGAAAGCCGGTCAAAACCGGCGAGCGCGTGCTGGTTTGGGGCGACCACTACCCGGCCGTGGACACCGCCGCCTACCTAGCCTCCATCGGCAAGCAGGTTACCATCGTTACCGAAGCGAAGTGGTTCGCCTCCCGGGTGGAGGTGATCCACATGTACGTGCAGCGGTTGCGCTTTCAGCAGCAGGAGGCCGAGGCACTGGTGCCCAAGCCCTACGCCCACCCCGTGGAGATCATCGAGGATTCCACCGTGCTTAGCATTGAAAAAGGCCAGGTGATTTTGCAAAACCGGGCTTTTGAGAAGCGCACGCTTCCGGCAGACTCGGTGGTCACCTGCCATGTGCGGCCCAACCTGGCCCTTTTTGAGCAACTCAAGGCCGCAGGCGTAAATGTGATGAACGTGGGGGATTCCGTCGCTCCCCGCAACCTGCACGCCGCCGTGCGGGAAGGCTCGCTGTTCGCCAAAAACCTTGAAAGCCCCGTGGTGTTCAACTCCAACGGCATGCCCACCGGCAAGCTTCCCCTGGAGGTTGAGGGAATGCTGCGATAGATGGGGGCGCGGACAAAAGCCACCGGCAATGCCGGTGGCTCAGACCGCCGACAAACTTGTTTGGAGGCGGGATGGGAGCCTGCACAAAAAGGTTCAGCTGCGAGAAAGCAAGGCGGCATAAGGGGAATCACGTACACAGCAGTACGTGATTCCCCTTTGCCGCCGCCCGCTGACGACGCAGATGGGCCTTTTTCAGTAGGCTAAGCCACCGGCACATGACCGGTGGCTTTTGTGCTATCAAACTGCTTCGATGCGCGGGAAACGGCCATTTGATCTTTCCGAATGCCGTCCCCCCATCATCGTACGCGCAATAGGCCGTTACTTCACGAAGAAGGAGATGAGGTTGAACGCGTTGATGACCGGCAGCATGATCACGGCCACAGTGGACATCATCTTGATCATGATGTCCTGGTTCGGGCCAACGACGTCCTTGTAGCCATCGCCGACGGTGTCGCCGATGATGGAGGCGTTATGCATCTCGCGATAGCCATTCTCCCCATACAGCGCTACCAGCTCGGCCTTTTGCGACTTGATGTACTTCTTCGCGTTGTCCCAAGTGCCGCCGCTGTTGGCGGTGGAGGTGGCCATCACGACGCTGTCCAGGATCGTGCCCAGCAGGAACCCGCCCACGAACAGCGGCCCGAAGAGGAACCCGCCAAGAATGGGCGAAAGCAGGGAGATCATCACTGGCAGCTTCATTTCGGCAATGGCGCTCCTTGTGCAGATGTCAATGCAGCGGTTGGAGTCTGGCTTTACTTTGCCGGTGAGAATTTCGGGGTTCTCGCGAACCTGCCTGCGCACTTCATCCACCATTTCCTTGGCGTTGTTGCACACAGCGTTGAGCATCTGGCCGGACAGCCAATGCATCAGGCCCACACCCATGAACGCACCGCCCAAAGAAAGGTAATTGAGGATGTTCAGCGTGCCGCCGCTCTCACCGCCGTTGGCAAAAGACATCATCATTGCCAGGGCCGCCAGCACGCCGGAGCCGATCGCGAAGCCCTTGCCCACGGCCGCCGTGGTGTTGCCCTGAGAATCGAGGCTGTCGGTAATGTTGCGTACTTCCTCGTCCAGCTGCGCCATCTCCGCGATGCCGCCCGCATTGTCCGAGATGGGGCCGTAGGTGTCCACCGTGACCGTGGCGACAACGAAGGACAGCATGCCCACCGCCGCGATGGCCGAGCCATACAGGCCCGCGAAAAAGCTCGACAGAATGATGGCGCCGCCCAGCGTGACGCAGGCGGGCAGGCAGCTGCGCCACCCGGTGCTGGTACCGCCGATGATAACCAGCGCCGGGCCTTCCTTGGCCAGCGCCGCCACTTTCTTGGTTTCCTTGAATTGCTCACTGGTGTACCGCTCGGCCAGCATGCCCAGCGCGATGCCCGCCAGGATACCCGTTACCGCGCTCAGCCAGGGCGATATCCACCCCAGGCGGAAACCGACGCTGGCATAATCAAAGCCGTTGAAGAAGAAAAAGCTCAGCACAAGCGTCACCACGCCGATGATCGCCGCGCTGGACCACAGCGAGATGTTCAGCTCGCGGCTCAGGTTCTTGCCGGGCTTGCGCATGAGCACGTAGGCGATGCCCAGCAAGCAGGCCAACAGGCCCACACCCATAACGGTGAGCGGGAACTGCATCATGCGGGTGATGAGGTCCGTGCTGATGGGGGTCTGGCTGTTGAGCGCCGCCGTGTAGATAGTGGTCGGCAGCACGCTGGACGCCACCACCGCGCCGATGGTTGATTCCAGCAGGTCCGAACCGTTGCCGTTTACGTCGCCCACGTTGTCGCCCACGCAGTCCGCGATGACCGCCGGGTTTCTGGGGTCGTCCTCGGGCATGTCCAGCTCGGTCTTGCCCACCAGATCGGCGCCCATGTCCGCGCCCTTGGTATAAATGCCGCCGCCCAGGCGGTTGAACACCGCGATGGCCGAGCAACCCAGGGAATAGCATGCCAGCACCTGCGGGAACAGCACAAACTTCAGCCCGATCCAGCTGCTCGTCTCCACCAGATTTTCCGGATTGGCGAACTGCAATACCATGCCCACGATCAGGTACACCAGCAGCAGGCCGAACAGCGCAAACCCGCCCACCGACAGGCCCATGACCGAGCCGCCGCGGAACGCCACATTGAGCGCCTTGCCCAGGGTGGAGGGATCCTTCCGGTCCACGCCCAGCCGTGCTTCGTTGGCCACGCGCTCGTTGTAGATAACGGCGGCCTTCATGCCGACGAGGCCCGCCAGGGAACTCATCGCCGAGCCGAGCAGCAGCGCAGCGCCGGCCCAGGGAGAAAAGAAGACGCCAAACAAAATAGCAATCCCGAGGATGATCGGGATATCTATGGAGAATTCTCTCTTCAAGAAAGCGTCCGCGCCTTCACGAATCGACTTGGCGATGTCCTGCATGACAGGCGTGCCATGCTCCATTTTGGTTCCCTTGCGGAAGTTGTAGTAAGCGAAGACCAGAGAAAAAATTGCGCCCAGTCCTACGAGGTAAACCATTACCCAAACCATGAATGTACAGCCCCCAATCGTTTTGCCTTTTTATTCAACATATTGTATCAAAAAAAAAGGAAATGCGCCACCATTTTGCCAGGGTTTTTTCAAAAAGGCCGGGTTTTTTTGCCATTGTCAAAACGTGTGTTATCGCTTTGGGGGGCTTTAAACATTGGGTAGACCGCAAAATGGACCGGAGATCAGCCTGTGAATGACCTCCTTTTGCTTTGTTGCAGTTGTCAGGCCGCAACGAAGCAAAAGGAGTTTTTCTATCACTCTCAACGGCAGAAGCCTTTTTCGGAACCACTGGCCTAGCCAGTGGTTTTCATGATACAATAATGATCCACCGGCGGAGCCGGTGGTTTTTCATATGCGGGCATAGCCCTAGAATACCAGCCACGCCTCACGTGGCGTAATACGGCCTGACATTTGCACGGGATGGGTTGCCTGCAACCCGTTAACGGGTTATCATTGTCATCTGTTCCCCGGCTTGGTCTTCTTGAAGTTGGTTCTTAATGTACTCCTCAATTTTCTTTGCATTTTTCCCCACCGTATCCACGTAGTATCCTCTGCACCAGAATTCTCGA
>JAVBTE010000119.1:0-13798 GCA_031556335.1 Eubacteriales bacterium
CGAACCACCGACACGTAGATTTTCAGTCTACTGCTCTACCGACTGAGCTACCAAGGCAAAATGGCGACCCGGAAGGGGCTCGAACCCTCGACCTCCAGCGTGACAGGCTGGCATTCTAACCAACTGAACTACCGGGCCATTGTTGGTGGGAACAACAGGGCTCGAACCTGTGACCCTCTGCTTGTAAGGCAGATGCTCTCCCAGCTGAGCTATGCTCCCTCTTTGCTTCCGCTCAAGGCGGCGACGATGTATATCATACCCGGTAATCCTGTGTTTGTCAAGAATGAATTGGGGCAATTTTGAAATTTTTTGGGCGGTTTGGCCGCATCTACGACCTTTGGGACGCTCCTCTCCCCCGGCCTACCCCCGCAGGGCGAGGGCCTCGTCCAGCAGGCGGTCCGCCAAGGCCCGCTTGCTCATTTGGGGATAGCTGGTCTCCCCCTTTGGGGTGATCACCGTAACGATGTTGGTGTCCGTGCCAAAGCCCGCGCCGGGCAGGGTCACATCGTTGGCCACGATCATGTCCAGATGCTTGCTTTTCAGCTTTCCCCGGGCGTTTTCCAGGGGATCGCCCGTTTCCGCCGCGAAGCCCACCAGCACCTGGCCCGGCCGTTTGCGCTCGCCCACGGCCCTGGCCACGTCCGGGTTCTCCAAAAGCTCCAGCGTCAGCGGCTGGCCGTTTTGCTTCTTCATCTTCCGGGCGCTGGGGGCGGCAAAGCGGTAGTCCGCCGGGGCGGCTGCCTGCACGATGATGTCCTGGTCTTGGCAGCGCAGCAGCATGGCCTCATATAAGTCCCCGGTGGAGGCCACCGGCACCGTCTCCGCCCCTTGGGGCGGCGCGATGTGCACCGGGCCTGTGACCAGCGTAACCTTGGCCCCCCGGGCCAGGGCGGCCTCCGCAAGGGCATAGCCCATCTTCCCGGAGGAATCGTTGCTGAGGTAGCGTACCGGGTCCAGCCGCTCCACCGTGGGCCCGGCGGTGACCAGCACCCGAAGCCCCTCCATGTCCCGCTTTGCCAAAAGCAGGCTTTTCGCCGCCTCCACAATGGCCTCCGGCTCGCTCATGCGACCGTCCCCTGTGTCGCCGCAGGCCAAAAGCCCGCTCTCCGGCCCCACCGTGTGAACGCCCCGGGCCAGCAGGGTTTGCAAATTCTGTTGGGTGGCGCTTGCCTCCCACATGCCCGTGTTCATGGCCGGGGCCAGCAAAATGGGCGCCCTTGTGGCCAGCAGCGTGGTGGTGAGCATGTCGTCGGCAATGCCTGCGGCCAGCTTGGCCATCAGGTTGGCCGTGGCCGGGGCCACCAGCATCAGGTCGGCCTTCTTGGCCAGCGCCACATGCTCCACCTCCCAGCGTTCAGGCCGCTGGAAGGTGTCCGTAACCACCGGACGGCCCGACAGGGTTTCGAACGTGAGGGGGGCCACAAACTCCGTGGCGTTTTTCGTCATCACCACGTCTACGTTGGCCCCCAGCTTTTTCAGGCGTGACACGACCTCCACGGCCTTGTAGGCCGCGATGCCGCCCGTTACGCCCAGCACCACGTTCTTTCCCGCCAGCATGTCAGTCCTCCATCTCCGGGTCCCGGGCATAGGTCAGCAGGCCCCGGTTAATCTCATCCACCGCCACCATCAGGGGCTTCATCTCCTTGGGGTCAATCAGGGGCTGGGCTCCGCCCACCAGCTGGCGGGCGCGTTTGCTGGCCTCCACCACCAGGGTGTAGCGGCAGTCTACCTTTTCAGACAGTTCCACAATGGTCGGGTTCACAATCGCCATTTGGGGTTCCTCCTCTATTTTCGTCAATCCTCCGTAATGGTGGGAAAGAAGCGGTTGGTTCTCTGCTTTTCGGCGTTTACAATGCTTTGCAGCTGCACAAAGGCCAGTTCCAGGTCGTCGTTGATCACGGCGTATTGGTAACGGCCAATGTTTTTCACCTCGCTGCGGGCGTTTGTCAGCCTGCGCTCGATCTCCGCCGGGTCGTCGGTGTTGCGGGTGTGCAGCCGCACCCGAAGGGCCTGAAAGCTGGGGGGCAGAATGAACACGCTGACGTATTCCTCCACCTTTTCCATCACGCTGATGGCCCCCTGGGGATCGATGTCCAAAAGTACGTTCATGCCCTTGTCCAGCTGCTCCCGCACTTCCTTTTTCAGGGTGCCGTAATGGTGCCCGTGAACGGTGGCATGCTCTAAAAAAGCGTCCTCCTGCACCAGCCGGTCATACCCGGCCTCATCCATAAAGTGATAATGTACCCCGTCAATCTCTCCCGGCCTGGGCGCCCGGGTGGTAACGCTGCAGGAAAAGCGGATGCTGGGGTCCCCATCCATCAGCTTTTTCACCAGCGTGCCCTTTCCCGTGCCCGAAGGCCCGGAAATGATCAGGAGCATTCCCATCCGCCTGATGCTCAGCGCCATGGATTACCCCTCCTTTTCCTCGCCCTGGGTCACCACGTCCCGGCTGCCCACGCGCCCGGACACGGTCTCCGGCTGGATGGCGGAAAGGATCACATGGTCGCTGTCGGTAATGATCACGGCCCGCGTCCTTCTGCCCTGGGTGGCGTCCACCACGCGCTTTTGTTCCCGGGCCTCCTGCATCAGGCGCTTCACCGGCGCGCTGTCCGGGCTCACAATGGCCACGATCCGCTCCGCCGCCACCATGTTGCCAAAGCCAATGTTGATCAGCTTCATTCCGCCGCTCCTTACACTACGTTTTGCACCTGTTCCCGCAACTTTTCCACCACGCACTTGGCCTCCACCACATGCCCGGCGATCTCCCCATCCAAGGCCTTGGAGCCGATGGTGTTGACCTCCCGGTTCATCTCCTGCAACAGGAAATCCAGTTTGCGGCCGATTTCCTCGGCCTGTTCCAGGCCTTCCTCAAACTGGGCCATGTGGCTTTCAAGGCGGCTCAGCTCCTCGTCGACGGCGGCCCGGTCGGCCAGGGCGGCCACCTCCTGGGCAATGCGCTGGGGCTCCGCAACGGCGACGCCCCACTCCAACAGGCGGTTTTCCAAACGCTCCCGGTAGTGCCTGGGTACTGCGGGGGCCTTTTCGGCGATCTTCCCCGCCAGCAGCCGAAGCTGCGAAATGTTCCCCCGTAAATCCGCTTTGAGCGCCTGTCCCTCCCGGCGGCGCATGGCGGTCAGCTCCTGGGCGGCGGCCTGAAAGGCTTCCTCCGCCAGCCGGGCGACGGCCTCCACGTCCTCCTGCGCCTGGGTCACGGTCATGGCCCCGCACAGGGCGATGATTTCCGCCACCGTGGGCTGCCGCGTAAAGGTTCTCTCCCGCTGGGCCCGTTCGCATGCGTCGGCGCAGGCCCTGAACAGCGCCTCGTCCAGCTGTACGCCCTTGGCGTCCTCCCGGTTGTTTTGGTATGTCACAAACAGGTCCACGTGGCCCCGGCCCATGCCGCTTTCCGTGATGGCCTTGCGCAGCCGGTCCTCCAAAAACAGAAGGTTCCTGGGCAGGCGGAAGGAAACATCCAAAAAGCGGTGGTTGACGGTTTTGATCTCCATCAGCATCTCCCGCTGTTCCCGGCAAATCAGGCAGCGGCCATATCCCGTCATGCTTTGCATGGCTTTCCCCCCTCCTTCCCCCGCCGGCCACCGGGTTTTTTCTCCCCGCCGGCAAGCTGTTTAACCTTTATTATACCATTGTTTGCTTGTTTTGAAAAGTTTTTCTCCCCATTTCTTTTCCAAGCCCTTTTGGCGGGTCATGTGTTCGCCAGGTTTTTCAGCGTGTCCCCCGCCAGCCGGTACACCGTCCAGTCGCTCATGGGCTCCGCCCCAAGGCCCTTGTAAAACTCCACGCTGCTTTGGTTCCAGTTAAGGCACCACCACTCCAGGCGGCCCAGGCCCCGCTCCAGGGCGATTTGCGCCAGCCTTTCCAGCATTTTCCTGCCAATGCCCCGCCCTCTTTTTTCCGGAACCACGTACAAATCTTCCAAATAAAGGCCCGCCCGCCCCATAAAAGTGGAAAAGTTATGAAAAAACAGCGCGAAGGCCACCGGGGCGCCCTCCACTTCCCCAAACAGCACCTCCGCCTTCTTTTTTTCAAACAGCCATTCCTCCAGCAATTCCTCCGTGGCCACCACCTCACCAAGCATCTGTTCATAGGCCGCCAACTCCCGAATGAACCGCAAAATCAGCGGCACGTCCCGCGCCTCCGCCTGACGGATCACCAGGCTTTCTTCCTTTTCCATGGCCGTCCCTCCCTGGGTTTTACTTCTGCCCATCATACCACACCGGTACCTTTCGGGCCAATTTTCTTTCTACCCCCGCCATCCCTTGAAACCTCTCTCACCTTTTGATACAATACGAAGAAGGGTTTTCTTTTCTCTACCGTTTTTTTGTGCATATCGTTATCATGCAATCACTGATCGTTCTGATCAAGATGGAGTGTATAGGATCATGGAAAGCAAAACCATATTGATCGTGGATGACATGGAGATCAACCGCGCGATTCTCAGGCAGCTGTTTCAGCAGGAATGCCAGGTGCTGGAAGCCGAAAACGGCCAGGTGGCCCTTCAGGCGCTGGAGGAGCATCCCCAGATCGACCTGGTCATTCTGGACATCGTCATGCCTGTGATGGACGGCTTTGCCACCTTGCAGGCGCTTCGGGGCCAGCCCCGGTACGCAAAACTGCCCGTCATCATCTGCACCGAGCACGCGGATGTGGATATTCAGGTGCGCGCGCTGGACCTTGGCTCCACCGATTTCATCACCAAGCCGTTCAACGCCCAGGTGGTGCGCCATCGGGTGCTGAACCTGATCCAAATGCGCCAGATGGAGATCCGGTTGGCCGAGCAGCAGCGGGCCATCCACCGGAAAACCGAAGTGGCCCTTCGGGATACGGACCAGCGGCTGAAATCCCTCATCAACGCGGTGCCCGGCGGCATCATCACCTTTGAAATGTCCGCCCCGCCCAGGATCACCTATTTCAACGATACGGCCTGCGACATCGTGGGCCTGACCCGGGCGGAATTTGAGACCCAGGCCGAGCGGGACCTGTTCGCCCTGGTCCACCCCGCGGATATTTCAACCATCCGCGAGCTAATCCAGGACTATATCGCTCATCCCCGGTCCTCGGGGGCCACCTTCCGCATTCTGCGCAAGGACCGCTCAACCCGTTGGATTCGCCTGTCCGGCGTTCCCATTTCCTCGGCGGAGGGAACGCTGACGGCCATCTGCGTCTGCACCGACGTCAGCGCGGAAAAGGAAAGCGCCCTCCAGCTGGAGCACGCTTTTCAGGAAATGCGCTACCGTTCCGAGCACGACGCCCTGACCGATTTGTGGAACCGGGACGCCTTCCACCGCCGCACCCATGAGGCCCTGATCGAAAAGGCGCAGGTGCCCCATGTGCTGCTGTCCGTCAACATCCACCGGTTCAAGATGATCAACGAGTTCTTCGGGGCCCATGTGGGCGACGAGGTGCTGCGGCTGCTGGCAGGCGGGCTTCGGGACCTGTTTGACGGCGTGGGCACCTACGGCCGCATGGAGGCGGACCATTTCATCGCCTGCTTCCCCGCCTCCGCCCTGAACATGGACCGCATTATGGCGGTGCTGGATCAAAAGCTGACCTCCCAGTCCTACGAATACCACATCGAGCTTTTCTTCGGCCTGTATGAGATCACCGACCCCCACATGGCCGTGGACCAGATGTGCGACCGGGCCGCCATGGCGCTGAAAACCATCAAGGGCAGCGCCGTGAAGCGCTACGCCTATTACGACGACAGCATGCGCCAAACCCTGGTGGACGAACAAAGCATTGCCGAGGAAATGCACGACGCGCTGGCCGGGGGCCAGTTCGTTCCTTATTTGCAGCCCATTTACAGCCTCAAAACCCTCCAGCCCGTCAGCGCGGAGGTGCTGGTGCGCTGGCAGCATCCGGAAAAAGGGCTCATCCCCCCCGGCAAATTCATTCCCCTGTTCGAGCGCAACGGCTTTGTCACCAAGCTGGACTTTGCCGTTTGGGAACAGGCCTGCGCCCTTCTCAGCAACTGGACACGGCAGGGTGTGCCGGCGATGCCCCTCAGCATCAACATCAGCCGCATCGACCTGTACCATCCCCACCTGTGCGAGGAGCTTGTTTCTCTGCTGCAAAGGTACGATCTGGACCCTTCCCTGCTTAAATTGGAGATCACCGAAAGCGCCTACATCGACGACCCCACGGTGCTGGCGGCGGTCATCCGCCGGTTCCGCGCCGCAGGCTTCCGCATTTTGATGGACGACTTTGGCAGCGGATATAGCAGCCTGAACACCCTGAAAGACATGCCCATCAACGTTTTGAAAATTGACATGTGCTTTCTGGCCGAGCTGGAAAACAGCCCCCGTGCGGCCAGCATTTTGGTGAGCGTGGCGGGCATGGCCAGGCGTTTGAACATCCCCGTGATTGTGGAAGGGGTGGAAACCCAGGCCCAGCTCGATTTTCTGGCCTCCATCGGCTGCGACGAGGGCCAGGGCTATTTCTTCTCCCGGCCCCTGCCCGTGGCCGATTTTGAGGCGCTTTTGCGGTCGCCCAAGGCCATCGCCCTTTCCGGCAAGCCCACCTTCTCCCTGCCGGCCCAGGACGGGGAAACCGATGCAGGGGAGCTTTTGCAAATGGAACGGCAATACCGCAAGGCCTTCCTGGCCGACGCCCTGTTCGTGTTTGACATGCGGCCCGGCGAAAACCGCTTCCAGCTGCTGCACGCCGCCGAGGACGCGGCGGAGCGTTTCTATCCCTGCACCCAATACCTGCTTTCGCCCGAAAACCACCAGGCCTTCCATCCCGACGACCTGGCGCAGATCAAATGGTTCCATTCCCCCTCCCACCTGGCCCAGCTGATGGGCCAGGGCCGGGACGAGGCCCGGGTGCAGGTGCGCATCAAAGACCTGAAAGGCGACTGGGTCTGGGTGGAGGTGGCCATGCACCTTTTGGAGGGCGGCACCCCGTCCGACCCCCGGTATCTGCTGCACATCAAGGTGGTGGATCATTTAAAACGGGCCGAGGATGAGCTGCGCACCCGTGCGGACATCGACCCGGTCAGCAGCCTATTCACACGCCGGGCCGTTCAGGAGCAAATTTCCCAAAGGCTGGAAACCCCCACCCCCGGCGTAACCCAGGCCTTCTTCCTGATGGACATTGACAATTTTAAGCACGTGAACGACACCTACGGCCATGCCGTGGGCGACGAGGTGATTCTGGCCATTGGGCAAACCCTGCGCCATCTTTTCCGCTCCTGCGACCTGGTGGGCCGCCTGGGCGGCGACGAATACGTGGTGTTCATGGCCAGCCCCCTGGGGGAAAGCCTGGTGCGCATGAAGGCGGAGCGGGTGCTTTCTGCCATTTCGGGCATCGTCACCCCCGCCCATCCGGAATTGCGGCTCAGCCTTTCCATTGGCATTTCCCTGTGCCCTCAGCATGGCACTGCCTTTGACGCCCTCTACCAAAACGCGGACAAGGCGCTGTACACCATCAAAGCCCTGGGCAAGGACAGCTACGCTTTCTACGGCGAGCAGCCCGCCAAAACAAAACCGGCGAAGTTCTCGGCCCAGGTTTGACAAACGCTTCCTTCCGCTTGTATACTGGATGAAATTCCAAAAAAGCGGGAGGATGATGGTTCCATGAACAAGGTTTTCATCCCGGAAGGGTACCGGCCGAAGCTGACCCTGTATGAAACCCAGGCCGCCATTAGCCTGATCAAGCGGGTGTTTCAGGACAGCCTGGCCCTCGCCCTCAATTTAAAGCGGGTTTCCGCGCCCCTTTTCGTGGACCCCGCCACAGGACTGAACGACGATTTGAACGGCGTGGAGCGTCCCGTCAGCTTTGACGTGCCCGCCGCCGGCATCGACGCCCAGGTGGTGCAAAGCCTGGCCAAATGGAAGCGCATGGCCCTGTACCGCTACGACGTGCACCCCGGCAAAGGCATCTACGCCGACATGAACGCCATCCGCCGGGACGAGGACCTGGATAACCTCCACTCCATCTATGTGGACCAGTGGGACTGGGAGAGGGTCATCACCCCGGAAACCCGGTCCGTTCATATGCTGCAAGAAACGGTGCGCGCCATTGTGGGCAGCATCCGGGACGCGTCCCTCATCGTCAACGGCCGCTACCCCAAACTGTCCACCCAGCTTGGGGACGATGTCAGCTTCATCACCACCCAGCAGCTGCTGGATCTGTACCCCTCCCTGACCCCTAAGGAGCGGGAAAACGCCTATGTGAAGGAACACCCCATCACCTTTTTGATGAACATCGGCGGCAAGCTTTCCAGCGGCGAACGCCACGACGGCCGGGCGCCGGATTATGACGACTGGACCATGAACGGGGACATCCTTTTTTATAACCCCCTGCTGGACTGTTCCTTTGAAATCAGCAGCATGGGCATCCGGGTGGACAGCCAGGCCATGGACCGCCAACTGACCGAGGCGGGCTGCGACAACCGCCGGGGGCTTTTGTATCACCGCATGCTGCTGGAGGGCAAACTACCCCTTACCATGGGCGGCGGCATCGGGCAAAGCCGCCTGTGCATGCTGCTGCTGGGCAAGGCCCACATCGGGGAGGTGCAGTCCTCCATCTGGGATGAGGCAACCTATCAGGCCTGCGAAAAAGCGGGCATTACCCTTTTGTGATCCCCGGTTCCGCCGCGCTTTTTGGCCCGCCTGGCCGAAAAGCGCTTTTCCTTTAGGCCTGGGGTTTTCATCCTCCCAACCACGTACAAAAAATCACACCCTCATCCATTTCGTGGCGTTTTGCAATTTGTTATTCTATCTCTGTCAAGGGGACAAGAAACGATCCATTGGGGAGGCGGTATCATGCGGTATGGTCGTTTTGACGATGAGCAGCGGGAGTATGTCCTCGAGCGTGTGGATGTTCCGCAAAGTTTTACCAATTATTTAGGCACCAAAACCATGGGGGCGGTGGTAAACCACACTGCCGGGGGATATTTGTGGAACGGCAGCCCGCAGTTTCACCGCATCACCCGGTTCCGGCCCAACGGCGTGCCCATGGACCGGCCCGGGCATTACGTGTACGTGCGGGATGATGAAAGCGGCAAGTATTGGTCCCTCAGCTGGCAGCCCGTTGGCCTTCCGCTTTCAAAGGCGCGGTACGAGTGCCGCCACGGCCTTGGCTATTCCACCTATTCCTGCGATTACGAGGGCATCCACGGCGCCCAGACCCTGTTTATTCCTTTGGACGACGATGTGGAAATTTGGGAGGTTCGCCTCGCCAACAACGGCAACGAACCCCGGCAGCTGAGCGTATACGGCTATTGCGAGTTCAGCTTTCACCACATCGACATGGACAACCAGAATTTTCAGATGAGCCTGTACTGTGCCGGGTCCCGCTACGAAGACGGCGCGGTGGAGTACGAATTGCACTACGAGGAAAACAGCCACGAGTTTTTTACCGGCAACTTTGTGCCCGACGGTTTCGACTCCATGCGGGACGCGTTTGTGGGAGACTACCGCACGGAATCGAACCCCATTGCCGTGGAACAGGGAACCATGGGCGGCAGCGCGGAACTTGGGGGCAACCACTGCGGCGCGCTGCAAAAGCGCCTGACCCTGTCCCCCGGCGAGGAAGTCCGGCTGCGGTTTTTGCTGGGTACCGGCGACGCGACCGTGGCGCGGCAAATGCGCAAAAAGTATACCGACGAGTACACCGACCGGGCCTTTGTGGCCCTTCGCGGCTACTGGAACGACAAGCTGTCCCGCCTGCAGGTGGCCACCCCCAACCCGGCCATGAACACCAGCCTGAACCTGTGGAACCTGTACCAAAGCCAGGTAAACGTATCCTTCTCCCGGTTCGCCTCCTTCATTGAAGTAGGAGGCCGCACGGGGCTGGGCTACCGGGACACGGCCCAGGACGCCATGTGCATCCCCCACGCGGACCCGGACATGTGTAAAAAACGCATCCGGCAGCTTTTGCGGGGGCAGGTGCGCGCGGGCTACGGCCTGCACCTGTTTGACCCCGCCTGGTTTGAAACAGAGAAAAAGCAGAGCTTTAACTCCCCCACCGTGGTGCCCACCCCGGACAAAAGCAGCATGATCCACGGCCTGAAAGACACCTGCGCCGACGACGCGCTGTGGCTGATTCCCGCCATCGCCGAATACATCCGGGAGACCGGGGAGGTGGAGTTCCTCTCCGAGGTCATCCCCTATGCCGACGAAGGCGAGGCCACGGTGTACGACCACATGAAGGCCATTCTGGATTTCAGCTTTGCCCAGGTGGGCCAAAACGGCGTATGCAAAGGGCTTCGGGCCGACTGGAACGACTGCCTCAACCTGCGGGGCGGGGAAAGCGCCATGGTCAGCTTCCTGCTGCTGTGGGCGGTGAACCACTTTGCCGACCTGGCGGGGCTGCTTGGCCGAAGCAAAGACATCGACCAGTATCAAGGCCAGGCCCAGGCCATGCGCCGGACCTCCCAGGCTGTGCTTTGGGATGGGGAATGGTTCCTGCGGGGCATTACCGACCAAAACAAGCCCATCGGCAGCCACACTGCGAAGGAAGGCAAGGTGCACCTGGAAAGCAACACCTGGGCCGTTATCTCCGGCGCGGCCACCATGGAGCAGGGCCTGAGCTGCATGAACGCCGTGGACGAATACCTGTACACCTCCTATGGCCTTATGCTCAACGCGCCCTCCTTCCGCACCCCGGATGACAGCATCGGCTTTGTCACCCGGGTATATCCCGGCGTCAAGGAAAACGGCGCCATTTTCAGCCACTCCAACCCCTGGGCCTGGGTGGCGGAATGCATGCTGGGCCGGGGCACCCGGGCCATGAAGTTCTACAACGCGCTGTTGCCCCAGCGCCAGAACGACATCATGGAAATCCGGCAGGCGGAGCCGTACAGCTATTGCCAGTTCATCATGGGCGCGGACCACACCGCCCATGGCCGGGCTCGGCATCCCTTCATGACCGGATCGGCGGGCTGGAGCTACTACGCCGCCACCCGCTACATGCTGGGCATCCGGCCCCAGTTTGAGGAGCTTATTGTGGACCCCTGCATCCCCTCCAACTGGGACGGCTTCTCGGCGACCCGGGTCTGGCGGGGGGCCACCTACCACATCACGGTCAACAACCCCGCCCACGTGGAAAAGGGCGTGGCGTCCATCAAAGTGGACGGCGAGCCCATGTCCCGCATTCCCCGCTTTGAGACGGGCGAGCACAACATTCTGGTGGTTATGGGCTGAGCACCACCGTTGCCAACAACAGGAAAGAAGGCGTTGCGGATGATCTCTTTTGGAACCGGTGGCTGGCGGGCCATCATTGGGGAGGACTTCACCAAGGAAAATGTCCGGAAGCTAACGCTGGCCCTTGCCCGGCGTATGCAGGACGAGGACGTGGCGGACAAAAGCTTTTGCATCGGCTATGACCGCCGGTTTTTAAGCCGCCAGGCGGCGGAATGGTCCGCGGAGGTCATGGCGGGGGAAGGCATCCACACCTATCTCATCAACCGGGAGGCCCCCACGCCCCTCATCATGTTCACGGTGCAGTCCTACGGCCTGCCCTACGGCATCGCGGTGACCGCCAGCCACAACCCCGCCCTTTACAACGGCGTGAAGCTGTTTACCAAGGGGGGCCGGGACGCGGTGGAAAGCATCACGGACGAGCTGACCGTGGCGGCCAACGCCGTCCCGTCCTCCGAGGTGAAGGCGGTGCCCTACGCCCTGGCGGTGCGCAGCGGCCTGGTGGAGGAGATCAACCCGCAAAACCAATACCTGGACGCCATCATCCGGGCGGTGAACATGGACGCCATCCGCAGCCGGAACATGCAAATCATTCTGGACCCCATGTACGGGGTCAGCCGCACATCGCTGCAAACCATTCTGCTCACGGCCCGCTGCGACGTCAGCGTGATCCACGAGCGCCACGACACCCTCTTTGGGGGCCGCCTGCCCGCCCCCAACGTGGATACCCTGGGGGCCCTTCAGGCCGCCGTGCTGGAAAACCACGCGGACATCGGCATCGCCACCGACGGCGACGCAGACCGCCTGGGCATCATCGACGACCAGGGCCGCTTTATCCACCCCAACGAAATTTTGGTGCTGCTGTACTACTACCTGCTCAAATACAAGGGCTGGCACGGCCCCGCCGTGCGCAACCTGGCCACTACCCACACCCTGGACCGCATTGCCGCAGCCTTCGGGGAAAAATGCTACGAGGTGCCTGTTGGCTTCAAGCATATTTCCGGCGCCATGCAGCAACATAATGCTGTCATCGGCGGCGAAAGTTCCGGCGGCCTGACGGTGCGGGGCCACATCAACGGCAAGGACGGCATCTACGCCGCCGCCCTGCTGGTGGAAATGCTCAGCGTGACCGGCCGCAAACTGAGCGAATTGACCCAGGAGATCGGCCGGGAGTTTGGGGAAACCTACATGGCGGAGTACGACTGGCCCTTTGACCAGGAGCTGAAAGACAGCCTGCAAAAGTTGCTGCTTGTGGACAAAAAGCTGCCGGACTTCCCCGTTCCGGTCACCGGCGCCAACTACATGGACGGCTGCAAGGTGCTGTTTGAAAACGGCTGGCTCATCGCCCGCTTCAGCGGCACAGAGCCCCGCCTTCGGGTGTTCTGCGAAATGCCCACCCGCAAAGAAGCGGAGGCGCTGGTCGCCGTCATGGCCGATTTTCTGGGGCTGAAATAACAGGTTTCTGTTTTTTGCGGCCTTGCGACGCTGCCCTGGTCCCTCCCGCCCGGCCTGAAACCGATCAGGCCGGGCAGTTTTGTTCCTTGCGCTTTTCCCCGTGCCCATTTCTGTGCTATAATCAATTCAGCCATCGACGAGAAAAATGAGGTGACGGGTTGAAAGCCTTCATGCAAAAGCTGGTCTCCCTCCGTTTCTCTTTGCTGACCATTGTGCTGCTTTGCTGGCTGGTGCCCACCACGCTTTTGGGCACCTTTATGGGCACCAGCTTTTTTCGCTCGCTTCGGGAAAAGACCGAGGCGTTTTTGACCACCGGGGCGGAGCAGGCCCAGGTGCGCACCCTGGAAAACATCTCCAAAACCGTGACCCTGGCCAAGGATGTGGTGTACGACGGGGACCTGTTCCTGGCCGTCAGCAATTTCCTCTCCGGCCGCTCAAGCCAGGAAACCTATGTGCGCACCTGCCGCACCTATCTGGAACGCAAGTATGGCCGGGAATACCTGCTGGATTTTGCCCTGTTTTTCCGCTCCACCCTGCCGGAGGACATTTTCTTTACCGCCGACGATTATGAAGAGGCGCGGTTTTTTGCCCTGAACGTGCAGCCCACCATTCTTACCCTCAGCCAAACCCTGGACACCAGCTGCTATTTTTTCGCACAGGAAGGCCGCACCTATCTGGTGCGCAACCTGTACAACCAAAAGCTGAAAAAATACGGCATGCTGGTGTTGGGCATCAACACCTCCCGCCTGTTCGCCCCCATCGTGGAATGGAGCGCCAAATCCAGCTCCTCGTATTGCGTCACCCTGGACCGCTACCAGGCCGGGGACGCAAGCTACCTGGACCGGGACGACGGCCTCAGCGAGCAAAACGGCCTGCTCCTTTACACCCTAACCCAAAACAGCCGCGATTATCATTTCCGCTTCCAGGTGCAGGCGGACAAGCGCACGGTGTACCGGGAAATGGAGGCCTTCCGTTCCCTGATGATTTGGATGTTTGTGCTGCTCATTCCCATTTGCGTAGCCATCATGTATTTTGTCAACCGCCGCATCATCAAACCCATCGGCATTTTAAGCGCCGCCTCGGCCCGCATCCACAACGGGGAGCTGGGCATTACCGTGCCCATGCGCGGCCCGGACGAACTGGGCCAGCTTGGCAGCGCGTTTTCCGGCATGAGCCTG
>JAVBTE010000086.1:0-27935 GCA_031556335.1 Eubacteriales bacterium
TATAAAATCCGCGTTAAACCCCCCCGGCTTTGTTCGCGCCCTGGGGCGCAACCCCGAGGCGGCACATGCTGTGTTAGTTGCCGTATTTGCCGCTGGACCACTCTTTTTGCAGCTCTTTCACTTCATCCTCGGCCTTCGCGTCGCCCATCACAACTCTTTGCACCGAAGCCCCTTCAATGTCATTGTACCCGGGGATGTTGTTCCGGTCCGCCGTGGCGGTGCTCACAAGCTCTTTCAGGAGCTTGAAACCCTGCTGCTCGGCTTCGGTTCCCAGGAGGTTGTCATCCATCACAAAGCCTGTTTTGCTGGGCGTTCCGCAGAAGTGCTTTGCCCAGAAGTCCACGCCCTTGCCATACGTGAGATACGCAACCCACTTGGCGGCCGCTTCTTGCTTTTTGGAGTAAGACACAATGCCCACCGTGCAATCAAGGAAGGAACGCAGCGTTGGGGTGCCGCCGGAAACGGACGGGAGGGCCATGATGCCGACATCCGTGAGGGCGATGCCTTTCTCTGCGCGAACGCTCTCGGCCAGAATGCCCGCCTCCCAGGTGCCCTGGTAAAATGTCGCGGCCTTGCCAGTTGTGAACATTTCCATGGCTCTGCCATAATCAAGGTCCATGATGTCCATGGAGAACACGCCCGCGTCAAAGAACTTCTTCAGTCCATACATGGCATCCACGAATTCCTGGCTGTCAACCGGGGCCTTTTCATACCGGAATTTGTTAAAATAATCGCTGGATTGGCCCATCACGTTTTGCATCATTTCGTCGTTTACCCACGCCTCTTTGCCAGCGTAGACCGCGGGCAAAACGCTGGGGTCTTTGGCGCGCACGGCGTCGGCAAACGCCGCGTATTCTTCAAGTGTCTGGGGTACGGTCAGGCCCCACTCCTTCAGCATGGCCGCGTTGTAATAGCCGATCATCGCACCGCTGCTGAACAAGGGCACAATGGACAACGGCCCGCTGCCGCCCAGAAGCATCATGCAAGAATTCAGATCCTTTTCGGAAAGATTGCTTTTCCAATCATCGCCGGACTCAGTTTTCAGCAGCGGATCGAGATCCGCCAGGTATGTTTTCACTTGGCCGACCATGGTGCTTGGCTGCACGCCCACCACGTCAATGTCTTCCTTGGTGGCAAGCGCCACCGGAAGCTTTTCCTGGAAGGCTTTGCTCTCCATGATGTTCAGTTCAATTTTAATGTCAGGGTTGGTTGCCTCAAAATCCGCCACGGCGTCCTTGAGTTGGTCTTCGTTGGGAAACCATGTCCAATACTTGATCGTGACCGGACTGCTTGCCGCCGTGGCACCAACGCAACCTGCCATGGTAAGCGAGAGCAAAACAGCCAGAGATAGCGCGGTGATCTTTACAAAAGCCCTTTTCATCATGACAATCCTCCTATGTTTTTTGTTGAATGGTAAGCATATTATATAAATTTGAGATCCGCATCGCAACTCACAAAAGTTCACTTTCTTTCACTATTGTGCAGAGTGTCTGCCGGCATGCAAAAACTCCAAAAGCAGGAACGCTCCGCAATCCGCCCATTCCGTTTACATGTGCATGCCGCCGTTCACTTCCAAACATTGGCCGGTCATGTAACGCGAGAGGTCGCTGGCCAAAAATAAAACCACGTCGGAGATCTCTGTTGTTCCAGCCGCGTAGCCCATGGGAATTTCGCTGGCGCTGTAATGAAAGCCCTCCATTTTCGTCATTTCCGTGTTAACAAGGCCGGGCGACACGCAGTTGACCGTGATGCCGTCGGAAACGAACTCCTTTGCCAGGGATTTTGTGAGACAAATGATGCCCGCCTTTGACACTGCGTACGCCGGGCTTGTGCGGATGCCTCCGATTTGTCCTGCGATGGACGCCATGCTCACCACGCGTCCATACCGGCGCTCTCTCATCCGTTTCAAGGCTTCGCGGGCGTACAGCAAAACGCTTTTCAAGTTGACGTCCATCAGCCTGTCCCAGGTTTCGTCTTTCATATCAAACAGCTTGTCCACATTGTTAATGCCCGCGCAATTCACCAGGATCTCCGGCGCGCCTTTCCCTTCGTCCGCACCGCGAAAAATTTCCCGCACGCGCGCCGCGTCCGTCACATCCGCGGCGATGAACTCGCAGGGACAAATATGGCTGATCTCAATTTGAACGCTTTTGCCCTTGCGCTCGTCCAGGTCAACCAGGTAAAGATACCCCGCCCCCTGTTGCGCAAGCGCCTGCGCGCAGGCAGCACCAAGTCCCCCTCCCGCCCCGGTCACCATCGCGATTCTGCCATCAATCAGCACCGCGCAGCACATCCCTTCTTAGAATAGTTTGCTTACCAGATCCCCGTTTTGGGAAAAGCGCAGGCTCACGGCCTCCGCCGCCACCTCCATGCCCAGCGATTGCGCCTCGCATTGCAGGGCCTCGGAAATATACAGTTGCTCCAGCGATCCGGTGCTTTGAATCAACACGATTTTGTCTTCATACCCAGCGCACACCTTGGCAAAGGACAGGGCCGCCTCCATGGCCTGTTGCTCTGTGCCAAGGACCATGGGTGTCTTGTAGCGTTCGGGGCATTTCGTGCTTAGCCCGTTGATCAGGGTAACTTCATAATCCACCGCATCCAGGAACTTTTGCGGTACCACGTCCATCAGCCCCATCCCCGCCGCGTTCCCGTGGGACTCGGGCGTCAGCCGAAGTGCGCATACAATGGAAGGATTGGGCGAGGCAGGCTCCGGCACGCCATGGCAGCGTATGCGCCCAATAACCTTGCAATCCACCCCCGCGCCCGATATGTTCTTGCCCGTCTGCTGGATGTAGAGGCAATCCAGGCGATGAAATGGAATTTTTGCCTTATTTTTTGTGGCCGTTTTCAAAAGTTCCGCTTCCCTGTCCGGAATTTCCGCTCCACACAGCAGCGACAGGCTGTCCATTGTGCCGTACCCGTCCTCCACAATCGCCAGTCCCGCTATTTTCTTTACCGCAAACTGGTGGCTCGCGATGGCGGGAATATACTCCGTAAGCCCAGACAGGCCATGGTTGTGCATGTAGGTCGCGCCCTCGTGGTTGCCAAGCCCCACCACCGCCATCTTCACGATGCCGCTTTCCGTTTTGCCAAAAAAATCGGTGTGTTCCTTTACACGGTTAATCAAGATCAGCGCGTCCATTGCGGCTGCCTGGGCGTCCATATAGGCCGCGTACCCCTCCGGTGTCGGGCCCAGGTCAACGACCTCCATTCCGCTTCGAATCAAGGTGCCGCAAAAATCCTCCGTTACGCCCGTTTCCTCAATCATCGCGCGCTGCCCTTCGGCGGTCGCACCGCCGTGGCTGCCCATCGCCGGGATGATATAGGGCGTCATGCCCCATTGCCGAAGAATGGAAACGGTCTCCTTCACCACTGCCGGCACCGCGGCAATGCCGCGGCTGCCGACGCACACCCCAACGCGACTTGCCGAGCCCAGAAAATCGCGCAGCTTCGCGCATCCAACCTGCTTTCTGATATAGGACGCGGGATCGGTCACCGCCGACTTTTTCAGCCTCTGCCGACACGCCCACAGGTCCAAAGAAAAAGCACCGTTATCCATGGGGCTGATCCTCGAACTCCACTGCCACGGCGCGCACAAGCGAGCCGCTCGCCGTGCCGCACAGCATGGGTAACGCAAAAAAGAACCAGCGATTGCGCGATAAAAGCTCCCTGGGCAAAAAAAGCTCTTCAAAGATGAGCGTTCCTGCCGCCAGCAATATGTCATGCGCTGCCTCCGCGTGGCTGGAGCCACCGATGCTGAAGTGGTCAATGCCTACCGCGCCCACTTTTTGATCCCGCAACAGACGGGCCGCCTCGCCGCCCAGCCATGGCGAATGATGGATGTATTCCTCTGTGTCGCTTTCTTTTTTGTAGCCCCAACCAGTGTACAAAAGAACAATGTCGTCTGGGGCGATCTTCCCAGTCTGGGGAGCGATGTCCTCTTCCGTAATCTCTTCGCCCGCCAATTTGTAAGACAGGTCGATCACGAGCGCTTCCCCCTGAAAACGCTCCAGGGGAAACTGGTCAATGCCCGGCGCACCGCTGATTCGATGGGCGGGAGCATCCACATGGCTGCCCGTGTGGACAGCAAAGGTGACCATTTCCGCCATCCATCCGTGTTCCTGGTAGGAAAGACAGCGTTCCATCCGATACTTCGCAAACGCCGGGTTGCTGTTGGGGGCGGCCGGCGACTGGCTCAGATCAACAATTCGATTCACTTTCATGTTCTCACCCCGCTAATATCCCAGTGTAATACCGCCATCAATGTTCAAGGTGGTTCCGGTTACAAAGGACGATTCCTCGCTGGCCAGATAGAGCGCCGCATATCCGCACTCCTCAGAGGTACCTATGCGCCCCAGCGGGTGCTGGTCGTAAATGTACGCCCTGGACGCCTGCGGATCCGGCTGCTGCCCAAACCAGTCCTCCACAAGCGGCGTTTCAATCCAACCCGGGCAGATGGTGTTTACGCGGATGCCATCCCGCGCAAAATCAATGGCCATGCCGCGGCTCATGGCAATGATGCCGCCCTTTGTTGCCGAATAGGCTCCGGCGTTCGGCTGCCCCACCAGGCCAACCATGCTGCTCATGTTGATGATCGTGCCTTTTGTTTTCCTCAGGTAGGGAATGGCGTACTTGCAGCACAAAAACACACTGCGTAGATTGGTGTTCATAATAAATTCCCACTCATCTTCGCTTGTCACTTCCACGTTTTTCGAAATATGATAACCGGCGTTGTTGACAAGAATGTCTATCTTTCCAAACGCTTCCATCGTTTGATGGATCAGGTTTAGAATGGAATCCTTGGTGGTAACATCCGTGCGGATAAAAAGAGCGCGACCCTCCGCTTCTCCAAGTTCGGAAGCGATGCGCTCCCCTTCAGCTTGGTTTCTGCTCACAACGACAACCTTTGCCCCTTCCCGAGAAAACACACGCGCGACACCCTCGCCGATGCCCTTTGTGGAACCGGTTACAATCGCAACCTTGTCTTGCAACCTTAACACAACGATTCCCCCCTCTGTTCTTTTTTCCAATTATATCAGTATTCACCACTCCTTACAGTGGATGATCGTGCAGTTTACACGACAGAACTGTTGCGAGTCGAAGCAATTTCTTTTTTCGACAGAGCTCTATTCCCGCTGTTTTGCTTTGGGTTTTCTGGCCGACTCCTATGCAAACATCGGCACCCATCCCCAAAGTGGGCCGTTGCTTAGCCTCCGCCGCGAAACCAGGGCGGAACCCACAACACCCGTGAAATCGAAGGATTTCAACGGGTGTTGTGGCACGAGTGGCGATACGGGGATTCGTCTCAAATGCTTCCCTTTCCATGCGTTCCAAGCAGCCAAAAACAGTATTGATACCCGCTCGCGTTTCAATTGCCACGCTCATTTCTTCCTGTTGAAAAAATAAATCTATGCAGTGCCAAATTCCTTCGATATGCGAAACAAAATAAAGTGCGCAGGGTCGCATGCTCCAGTCTTATGCCATAGTATTTTGTTGTGTCACTTTCGGGTATCAAAAAAGGCGCCATCTTGCTCCAGCATCCTTTTTGTGATATTCTTTTTTAGAACATTACCTGTTTGGTATCCCTTAAATCGTTATGATATGGGGTTCTACAAAACCACCTTATCGTAACGCAACTTTCACCGCGTTTCACGCGGTAAAAAGAAAAACAAAGGCGCTTCGGAAGGACCGGAGCGCCTTTGCTATTGATTTATCTTTTGGCCCGCGCGTAGCGCGGGCCATGAGGGGTCCAGGGGCAATGTTCCGGCCTGTCGGTCGGCGCGGCCTTCACTATCGTTCGGCCGCTTGCCTCAAGCCCCGCCTTCGGGTCGCTTTGGGCTTCGCCCAAGAGCCCACTGGGCTCACGCTTCCCTCCGCCGCCCAAGCGGGGTTTTAGGGGCGGCAGCCCCTAGCGTGCCCCCGTCCCCCGTTACGGCAAGGAGATTTCCCATTCCGTGGCGGGGTCGCAATAGACGGTGAGGAAGTAGCCCGTGGCCCCCCCTGTGGTTTCCAAAATCTTTTCCACGCTGCCGGAGGCGTTGTTCCGGGGCATTTCGTTGATGAGCAGGTTGGAGATCACCTCGCCGTCCTCATACACGGCGTATTCATACACGATCAGGTTGCCGCCGTTTTCGGCGGTCTGATAGGAAAAGTTGACGATGGTGGGGCCATCCAGCGGGAAAATATCGCTGACATAGAAGCCCTTGCCCTTTTGTTCCAAGGCGCCGCCGGGGGCCAGGGGTTCCACACGGAAGTTCCATTGGCCGGCGCATTCCACCAGCAGGGTATAGTCGCCGGCTTCCTCCACCACGTCTGTGCGTGTGGAATCGGTCTCAAAGGAATAGGGGAAAAGCCCTTCGGTCAGCTTGAAAGCGCCGGGCTGGCCCTGGGCGGTGCAGGTGACCCTGGCGGGGGAGAAGGGAATGGACAGCGGGTGGATGGCGGAGCCTTCCCCGGACAGTTCAATGACCTCGCCGGCGGGGGTCTCGGACATCCGCAGGGCGGACAGGCGGTCGGCGATTTGGGATTGCAGCTGGGTCAGTTCCTCCTGGGTGGCGGCGTCCAGGTCGATGGTGATGGGCGCGGCCAGGGCAGAGGCAAGGAACAGTTGCAGGCAGCACAGCGCCGCCAGCGGGAGGGAAAGCCATTTTTTCATGTGAGTTCCTCCGTTTCAAAAAAGTGCCGTTCCATGATAGCAAAGGCCGGAAAGGATTGCACTGGTAGGTTCTGTTAAGGGGCATACAAGAGAGGGAAGAGCCTTTGCCCTTCCCCCATGAATGGTAGTATGGTTTTTTGCTTGTGTCTTGCCCGCGCGCAGCGCGGGCAATGAAGGGTCCAGGGGCGTGCCCCTGGCGGGGGTGCAGGGGGCGGAGCCCCCGCCGTCCCTCGTCCCCCCCCGTCCCCGTCACTCGGCCCAGCGGTGGATGGCGTCCCGCAGGAAGGCGGCGCAGCCCTTCACGTTTTGGTCGTAGTAGGCGGTGAAGCGTTCGTCGGCGACGTACATGTCGCCCAGGCCCCTGTGGGCCTCGGGGCTGTACTGCGCCCAGGTGAAGCCCAGCCAGGCTTTGTGCAAAAGGGCAATGTCCCGGCCGGTTTCGCTGTCCGGGGAAAGCCCCGCGCCAACGGCCGCTTCCAGCTTTTGGTGAAGATCTTCGGACAGTTTTTGCATCCTGTCGTACTGTTCCTTGGTCAGGCCCATCATTTTGGCGTTGCTGGCGTTCACGGCGTCCTCGCCGTATTTCTCCCGCACCTCCTTGCCGTATTTTTCCTCGTTTTCCTGGATCAGCTTCTCCTTGAAGCCTTCGAACTTTTCCGCGTCTGTCATGGTGCATTTCCCCATTTCTTTGTCGATGGTTTTTTGGACGGTGTCAATCAGCCGCCGAAGCTCCGCCTGCCGGGCCTCAAGGGCCTTGAGGTGGGCGTTTAAGGCGGAGAGCCGGTCAAACTCCTCGGTGCGCATGGCCTTTGCAATGTCCTGCAGCCCCATGCCCATTTCCCGGTACAGAAGAATCTGCTGCAAGGCGTCCACCTGGGCAGGCCCATAGATGCGGTACCCAGAGGCGCTGGTTCGGGCCGGAGAAAGCAGGCCGATCTGGTCGTAAAACCGCAGGGTGCGCGGGCTGACCCCGGCCAGCTTTGAAAGCCGCTGCACGGTGTACTCCATGGGCATCCTCCTTTTCGGGCGTTTTGACAAGTTGATCATAAACCATTACGTAGCGTCAATGTCAATAGGGCTAGAAAATATTTTTTGGAGGGGCGGGGGCAAGCCCCACCACCTCGAAAAGAAGCAACTCGCAACAATACGCAGCAAGATAATACGTTTTTATTTCAGTTTATTTTTCAGATTTTACAAAATGTGAATATAAAGTTGCAATATGCCATGGAATTTTGTATAATAAGATATTGTTCTCGAGATCTCCCGTAAAGGACGTGCATTGCGAATGAGATGTCAATTTTGCGGATATTTGGATAGCCGGGTCATCGACAGCCGCCCCACGGAGGAGGGAAGCTCCATTCGTCGCCGCCGGGAGTGCCTTCGCTGTGGACGACGCTTCACCACCTACGAAAAAATTGAAATGTCGCCGGTGATGGTGGTGAAAAAAGACATGCGCCGGGAGCCCTTCAACGCGGAAAAAATTAAAAAAGGACTGCAGCTGGCCTGCCAAAAGCGGCCCATCAGCGTGAAGGAAATCGACGGCATTGTGGAAAAGGTGGAAAAGCTGGTGCACTCCGGCGGGGAGGACGAGTTTTCCAGCCGCCGCATCGGCGAGGCTGTGATGGACTACTTAAAAGACCTGGACGAAGTGGCCTACGTGCGCTTCGCCTCGGTGTACCGCCAGTTTACCGACGTGGGCAGCTTTATGGAGGAGCTGAACAAGCTGGTGATGGAAGGCAAGCAACGCCTGGACAACGCCGAGGATTGATCTGGCGGCGTCCGGCGCTTGGGCGGGCAGGCAACCGAAGAATTATCAGGCGGCGAAATGCCCGCAGGCAGGCGCGTGCGGCAGGTTCGCCGCCTTTGCGTTTCCCTGCCCCAGGCAACGTCCGCGGCCCGGCAGCCCCGGGTTATCCTTTTGTCCACTTGTGGTATAATACAAGGGAATTTGTCCCATGGGTGCCATGGGCCGGGGCAACGCCCTGAAAGGAGCGGCCATGAGCGATTTCCACGCCTCCGTCCTGCTGGTGGACGGGTACAGCCTTATTTTTCGGGGGTTCCACGCCCTGCCTTTGCTGTCCTCCGGCGGGGTGTACACCAACGCGGTGCAGGGCTTTTTCAGCATGCTTTTGAAGGCGCTGGCCGATTACCAGCCCGACGCCCTGTGCGTGATGATGGACGCCCACGCCCCCACCTTTCGCCATACGCTGTATGAGGAATACAAGGGAACCCGCAAGCCCACCCCCGAGGAACTGCGGCCCCAGCTGCCCCTGGTGCGGGAAATGCTGACCGCCATGGGGGTGAAGATGTTTGAAATGGAAGGCTACGAGGCAGACGACCTGCTTGGCACCGCCGCCCGGCTGGCGGAGGCGGAAGGCCGGAACGCCTATATCCTCACCGGGGACCGGGATAGCCTGCAGCTGGTGGGCGGCCGCACCCGGGTGATTCTGACCAAAACCGGCATCTCCGAAAGCCTGCTTTTGGACGCGGACAAGGTGCTGGAGGTGTACGGCTATACCCCCGGCCAGGTCACGGACATGAAGGGCCTGATGGGGGACAGCAGCGACAACATCCCCGGCATTGCCGGGGTGGGGGAAAAGACCGCGCTGAAGCTGATCGCCCAGTACCAAACCCTGGAAAACGTGCTGGCCCACGCCGCCGAGGTGAAGGGCAAGCTGGGAGAGAAGCTGGCGGCGGGCCGGGAGATGGCGGAGCTGAGCAAGGAGCTGGGCACCATTTGCACCACGGCCCCGCTGAAAATTGATTTTGCCGAATGCGGCTGGAACCGGCTTTTGGACGGGGTGCCCATGCTGCAAAAATACCAGCTGAACCGGCTGGCCCAAAGCGTGAAAAGCCTGATGACCGACGGCACCACCAGCCAGGGCGTGGGGGTTGGCGGAAAAAAGAACGGCAGCCCGGGCGGCCAGGCGGCCTCCACCTCCCTTCCTACCGATGCTTCCCCCGGGAACGCCCCTTCCCCCGGCCAGGACGAACCCGACCCGTTGCCTGTTTTCCCGCCCCTTCTGGACCAGGGCGCCCTGGCATCCGTGGAGGCGGTGGCGGGGGCGGCGGAAACGGCGGCGGCCTTTTGCGCCGAAAACAAGGAAAACACCGTGGCCTTCCACATGGGCGAGGAAGAAGCCTCCCTGTGCCTGTCCGACGGCCGCCTGTGGCGCATCCCCCTCATGAAGGACCTTACCATGGGCGGGCTGTATGAGGACCAGCTGCTGACGGCCCTTGCGCCCCTGTGGGCGGCGGAGGGGTTGGCGCTGCACGGGGCCAAGGCCCTGTTTGGGCGGCTGAGCGCCTATCGCCTGCCTTTGCCCAAGGTGCGTCAGGATACCATGCTGGGGGCTTATCTGCTGCATCCCGGCCAAAAAAGCTTTACCCTGACCGCCTCTTTGGAGGCGGAATACGGCGTGGAATACGGCGTGGAAGAAGGAACGCCGGGAAGCGCGGAAGCCAAGGCCCCCCGCCCCGGCAACGCATGGAACCTTCAGGCCCTGGCCCTGCGCCAGGAGGCCCGGCTTTCCCACAAGCATATGCTTGCCCTGCTGACGGACATGGAACAGCCTTTGACCCGGGTGCTGTTTGACATGGAGCGGGAGGGCTTTGGGGTGGACGTGGAAGCCCTGAAAGAACTGGGGAGCCAGTTCACCACGGAGATCGACGCCCTGCGGAGGCAGGTGTACGACCTGACCGGGGCGCCGGATTTCAACCTCAACAGCCCCAAACAGCTGGGCGAGGTCTTGTTTGAAAAGCTGGGCCTGCCCACGGGCAAGAAAAACAAGTCCGGCACCTATTCCACCGACGCGGCCATTTTGGAGGGCCTCAGCGAGGTTCACCCCGCCATCGAGCCCTTGCTGCGCTACCGCAAGCTGATGAAGCTTCAGGGTACCTACATTGAGGGCCTGGCCCGCCTTACCGACAAGAAAGGGCGGGTGCACACCACCTTTGACCAAACCGGCACCCTTACGGGCCGCATCTCCAGCCTGGAGCCCAATTTGCAAAACATTCCCGTGCGCAGCGAGGAAGGCCGGGAAATTCGCAAAGCCTTTGTGGCCAAGGAGGGCTGCCTGCTTTTGGACGCGGATTACAGCCAGATCGAGCTGCGGGTGCTGGCCCATTTAAGCGGCGACCCCGCCATGCAGGACGCGTTTTTAAAGGGACAGGACATTCACACCCGCACCGCCGCCGAGGTATACGGCGTGCCGCTGGAGGCCGTCACCCCCGCCATGCGCCGGGGCGCCAAGGCCGTCAATTTTGGCATCGTGTACGGCATCAGCGGCTTTGGGCTGGCCCGCAACATCGGCATCAGCCGCAAGGAGGCGGACGCTTTCATCGCCACCTATTTTGACCGCTACCCCAAGGTGCGGGAGTTTATGGACCGCATGGTGCGCCTGGGCCACCAGAACGGCTATGTGGAAACCCTGTTCCGCCGCCGCCGGGACCTGCCCGAACTTTTCAGCGGCAACCGCAACCTGCGCTCCTTTGGCGAGCGGGCCGCCATGAACACCCCCGTGCAGGGTACCGCCGCCGATATCATCAAGCTGGCCATGGTGCGGGTGCGGGAAAGGCTTTTGTCCGGCGGCTATCAGGCCAAGCTGATCTTGCAGGTTCATGACGAGCTGGTGGTGGAATGCCCTCAGGGGGAAACCGCCCCCGTCAGCCGCCTTTTGCAGGAGGCCATGGAAACCGTCACCCAGCTGGCCGTGCCCCTGGTTGCCGAAGTGTCCCAAGGCAAAAGCTGGTTCGAGGCGCACTAGGGGGGCGAGGGGAGACGAGGGGACGATTGCAGGGGTTTCACCCCTGCACCCCATCAGGGCTTCGCCCTGAACCCCGTACTGGCCGCGCTGCGCGCAGCCCGGGGGAGGTGATCATTTTTTTGGATCGCGCGCAGCGCGGTCCAAGAGTGGGTTCAGGGCGAAGCCCTGAGCAGGGTCTTAGGGGCGGCAGCCCCTAACGTCCCCCGTCCCCACCCCCCACGAAAGGAGGCCCTCCATGCGCGTTGTAGGTTTGACCGGCGGCATCGCCTGCGGCAAAACCACGGTGGCGGGCTGGCTGAAGGAGCTGGGCGCGGCGGTGATCGACGCGGACGCCATCAGCCGAGGGCTGACCGCGCCGGGCGGCGCGGCGTTGCCGGCCATTTTTGGGGCCTTTGGGCGGGATGTGGAAAACGGGGACGGCACGCTGAACCGGGGCGCGCTGGCGGCCAAGGTGTTTGAAAACGAGGCCTTGCGGCAGCGGCTGAACGGCATTGTACACCCCATGGTGCTGGCCCGGATTCGGGAAGAAATGGAAAAATGCCGGGAAGCGGGGGTCTCGGTCGTTGTATTAGATGTGCCTCTTTTGTATGAGGCGGGCATGGAAGGGCTGGCTGACGCGGTTTTGTGCGTGGCCGCGCCGGAGGCGGTGCAGCTGTCCCGGCTTCAGGCCCGGGACGGGCTGACCCGGGAGCAGGCGCTGGCGCGCATCCATAGCCAGTGGCCCCTGGAAAAAAAAATTCGCCTGGCGGATGAAACCCTTTGGACGGACGGGCCCGTGGAAAAGGTGCGGGCCAGGGCCGAGGAAGTGTTTAAGCGCCTGAGGGAAAGGAGTCCCAGATGATTCGATTGCCTTTGAAATACCGAAGTGAAGAGGACGAGCACGCGCCCGTGGATTATAGCTTTGTGGGTTCCGTTGCCGAGGGCCAGCGCAGACGGGAGGGGCAGGCCATTCACCCCGGCCCGGGGAGCGCGGTGGTTCGCCACAGGGCGGACCCGGAAAAACGCCCCAGCATCGATGAATACGGCACCCGCGCCCGCCGCTCCCATGTGGCGCAAAACCAGGAAACGCCCCATTTGCGCCCGCCGGTGACGGGCGGGGTTGCCCCGGCCCAGCGCATTGCCTATCCGGAGGGCATGGAGCCGGACGCTTACCAAGAAACGGAACAGCCCGGGGTCCAGGCCCCGGCGGCTTTCCCGGAGGGAACCGAGGGCGGGATGTTTGACCCGCCGGTGGCTCCGGAAATTCCGGAATGGCTGCGGGTGGCCCAGCAAAACAACATGCCTTTCAGCGACAGGCATTTGCGCAGGCCCCAGGTGCTGGCAGCCCCGGCCCCGCCGAAAGAAGCGGAAAAAGACGCGCTGGGGCGGCCCATTCGGAGCAGGGCCCAGGAAAGGCCCGCGCCCGCGCAGCCCCAGGGGTTTGATTACGGAGAAGCGGGATACCCGGCCGAGCTGGTGGCCCAGCAGGAACAGGAGCAGCAGCAATGGCTGGCCCGGCAATACGGCAGCCAGCGGCATGGGGCCCAGGCGGCGGTGCGTTCCCAGCCGGAGCGGGCATCGGCCCGGGCGGCTGTTTCGCCCCCCCCGCCCCTGTCCTATCCCCCGCCCAGGGAGGCGGAGGAAAGCCGGACCGGTCGCTACCCGGCGAAGACGGAAGAAGAAAAGCGGCCCGAACCCCGCCGCCGGGCATTGACCCGGGCGGAGCAGGCCGAAAGGGCCGTCCGGGAGGCCCAAGAAGCCCAGGGATATGGCCCACAGGGCTATGGGCCTCAGCGGTACGCCCCCCAAAGCTATGCCGACGAATATGGGCAGGAGGACGGGCCGCCCCGGGGGTACGAAGCCTCCGGGCGGTACGCGCCGCCCCCTCGCTATGAGGAGGACTACGCCGACCAGGGCTACGAAGTGCGGCGGGAAATGCGCAAACCCCGGCAGGGCCGCGCCGCCCCGCCCCCAGACCCCTGGGCCCCGGCCCAGGAGTACGACGCGGCCCCTGCAAGGCGGTCGGTTCCCTGGCTGGGCATCGCCGTCAGCGCCCTTTCCTTTGTGCTGGTGGGGCTGTGGATTTTGCAAATGAGCTTCGCGGGGCAAACCGCCGCCATTTTCAAGGCCCGAAGCGACGCCCAGGCGGCGCTTTTGGAAAAGCATCCCTACAAATACCGGGAGCTGATCGAAACCCAGGCCCAGGTCAATAACCTGCATCCGGCGTTTATCGCGGCCATCGTGCTGAACGAAAGCTCCTTCAAGCCCCAGGCGGAATCGAACGTGGGCGCCCGGGGCCTGATGCAGATGATGCCGGACACCTATACCTGGGTGCACGGAAAGATCGGCGAAGGAACGGACGCCAACTTCGACAACATGTATGATCCGGACGCCAATGTGCGTTACGCCTGCTGGTATATGAACTTTCTGTGCGGGCGGTTCCGGGGGGACCCGGTGCTGGTGGCCGCCAGCTTCCACGCGGGCCAGGGCGAGGTGCAAAACTGGCTGAACGATTCCCGGTACAGCAAGGACAGCCAAACCATTGAACTGGACCGGATGAAGGAAGGCAACACCAAGGAATATGCCACCCGGGTGCTGGATGCCTACGCGGCCTACAAACGCCTGTATTACGAGGACATGGGCGGCTGAGCCACAAAAGGAAAGCCCCTTGCCGTTTTTTGGCGGGGGCGTGCAAACACGGAGGGATTGGATGAACAAATGCTTGCGGCGCTTTATATCGGCGCTTGTGGCCCTGTGCATGCTTGCGCCTGGGGCGCTGGCGGAAAACGTGGAGGACGGCCTGGTGCTGGGAATTATCTCCAACCGTACCTCGGAGATACGGCCCCTGAACCCCCAGGAGCGGGACATCGTCAGCCTGTACGCCACCGTGTACGAATCCATGGTGACCATTGACGACAACGGCCTGCCCCAGCCCCTGCTGGCGGAGAACTGGTCGGAGACGGGCGGCGGCAAAACCTGGACCTTTACCCTGCGGGAAAACGTCACTTTTTCCGACGGTACCCCGCTGTTGGCCTCCGATGTGGCGGCCTCCTGCCAGTATATTCTGGACATGGCCAACAACGAGGAGCTGCCGGACCGGGGCTTTTACCAGAACATGCGGTACCTGGTGGACAGCGTGAAGGCCCAGGACGACCGCACCGTGGTGGTGAAGGCCAAGCGCAGCTATTATGGCTTTTTGTATTCCATGACCTTTCCGGTGGTGCCCGCCTCCCAGGTGGATATGCCCAGCCCCCTTGGAACCGGGCCCTATGTGGTCAGCTCCTATGCGGCGGCGGAAGGCATGTGGCTTCAGGCCAACCCCCGGTGGTGGCAAACCATGCCCCAGGTGCAGCAGATCACCGCCAATTTTTACCACAACAACAAGGACCTGATCAACGCTTACGAGTTTGGACAGGTGGATACGGTGTTCACCCGGTCGGTGGCCGCCGCCCAGTACAAAAGCGGCATCAACGCCCTGTCCATTCCCTATTCCTCCCGGCAGCTGGAAGTGCTGATGCTCAACCATAAGGAATTTCCCCTGGAAAGCCTCAAGGTGCGCCAGGCCATCCGCTATGCCATCAACGTGCCCCTCATCAGCCAAAACGTGTACATGGACATGACCGTGAAGGCCGATACCCCCATCCCCTCGAACAGCTGGCTGTATTACGACCAGGAGCGCCTGTTTTCCTACAACCCGGAAAAGGCGGCCCAGCTGCTGGCGGAGGAAGGCTGGGCCGATTCCGACAACAACGGCACCCTGGACAAGGTGGTGGGCGAGGGCAAAAAGAACCTGAAACTTCGGCTGTACGTGTACGAGGACCCGGAGAACGACGTGCGCTTTGAAACCGCCAACATGATCGCCGATATGCTCAAGGCGGTGAAGATTCAGGCCACCGTGGAAACCATGACCTACGGCCAGCAAAAGGAAAAGCTGGAGGCCGGCGGCTTTGACCTGGCCCTGTGCGCCTTTCAGATGGACGTGGTGCCAGACGTGGGCTTTTTCCTGTACAAGGGCAACCAGCAAAACTATGGCCGCTATGTCAGCAGCGATATGACCAGCCTCATCGCCACGCTGCGCACCCAGCAAAACCAGCAGGATTTCGCCTATACCTCCCAGGCCATTCAGCAGCAGTTTGCCAACGACGTGCCTTTCATTTGCCTGTTTTACCGGGCCGGGGCCATTTTGACCCGGAAGATGTACTCCACCGTGCGCTCCATTCGGGAGTTTGAGCTTTTGCGCGGCATTGAGGCCTTTGGCCGCCAGGGAGGCGGAACATGAAAACCGCCGCCGGAGGGAAAGCTTTCCTTGCAAGGCTGTGTCTGAGCGTTTTGTGCGCGGGGCTATGCCTTGCGTCCCCGGGGCTTTCCCCCCGGGGGGCCGCGTCCGCGGAGCTGGATTTGGCCACGGAGCAAGACCCCCAGACGGTGTACGCCGTTTCGGACGTGGACCTGGCGGCGGAGGACGGCGAAACCCCCATCGACCCCGGGGAGGTGCCGGAGTTCGCCAGGCGGCTTTTGGACGTGGCCATCGGGGAGCTGGGCTATGCCGAAGGGGCCCGCAGCTACACCAAGTACGGCGAATGGGCGGGCGAGCCCAACGCGGAATGGTGCGCCGAGTTTTTGTGCTGGTGCGTGGACCAGACGGACAAGCAATTCGGCACGACGCTGTTTGAGAAGGTCTACCCCAATTACAGCGGGCAAAACACGGGCCGGGACTGGTTCATTGCCAGGGGCCGCTTTGTGTTTCGCAAGGGCAACTGCCCGGACTGGGGCTACCAGTGGCTGCTGGGAGAAAGCCGCCTGATGAAGAAAAACGACTACATCCCCCGGCCGGGGGACTGGGTGTTTTTCAGCTACAACGAGGCGGGGGACACCGAGCACGTGGCCATGGTGGAATACGCCGCCCGGGACGCCCGGGGCAATGTGGTGCTCCATGTCATTGAGGGCAACAACCCCTCCACGGTGCAGCGCAACCGCTATTCCCTCAACAACAGCCAGGTGCTGGGCTTTGGGGCCTGCCAGGACGTGGTGGGCACCACCATGCGGGGAGGCAACCGGGGCGACAAGGTATTGCAGCTGCAAAAGGATCTGTGCCGCCTGGGGTTCCTGGAGGAAAAGCACCAGACGGGCACCTTTGGCGGCAACACCAAAAGCGCCGTGGCGGCCTTCCAGCGCACCATGGAGGGGAAAAGCGCCACGGGCATCGCCGACATGGACACGCAGACCGCCATTTGGAACGCCATCGGGGAATTGGAATTCAATACGCCGGATACCTGGCTGGTGGAGGAGTAGTATGGAGAAAAAGAGCTTGGCCTTTCCGCAGGGCAAAGGCGGCCTCAGCAGCGCGAGGACCCTGACCCTGGCGCTGTTTGTCTTTTACGTGGGGGTGCTTGCCTGGATCATTCTGTTCAAAAACACGTTCTCCTTTGCGTTTTTGAATGTGAGGATCAACCTGGTCATCACCGACGCGCAACGCAGCGTCAACCTGGTTCCCTTGGGCGGCATGCTGTATTTGAACGGCAAGCCCAGCTACACGGAAATCATCTATAACGGGTTGGCGTTTGTGCCCTTCGGCGTTTTTTGGGGCGCGCTGTGCCCAAAGAAGCCATTGTGGCGGCTGGTGCTGCCCATTCTGTGCACCAGCCTGGTTTTTGAGGTGCTGCAATACATTTTCGCCCTAGGGGCCAGCGACGTCACCGACGTGATGGCCAACACCCTGGGCGGGCTTGTTGGGCTTTTGCTCTTCTTTGTGCTGCGCAAAATATTCCGGGAAAAAGTGAATGGGGTTGTAAATGGCCTGGGGATTGCGTTTGTGATCGGGTTCGCGGCGGTGATGAGCCTGGTGAGGCCGGCGTAGGGGGCCTTGGCCCTTTTCCGGCGTGCCGGTCGCGGGCCAACACCGGCTTCCCGTTTGTTAATTCCTCCCGTTGCCCCTCATCCCCTGTACGAAAAACCCTCTTTGGTGTACAATAAGCATATCTTTCACAATCGGGATTGCGAAAAATCCATTGGGAGGAATGTGCATGAGGGGGGGGCGCGGGCTACGGACGCTGCTGGCCTTGGGGCTGGCGGCCAGCCTTGCGTTTCCCTTTCCGGCGGGGGCGGCGGCCCCGGCTTTGGCCCATGCCCTGAAGAACGCCGGGGAGCGCAGGGAGCGGGCCCTGCTGATTGGCGTGGACGATTTTGTATCCAAGCCCAGCACCTACCCCTCCTCCATCAACAATGTGTACGCCATGCAGGAGGCCTTCCAGAACGCGGCCAAACCGCTGGAGACCTTGCTTTTGCCGGATGAACCGGTCACCACCCCCGGGGAGCTGGCCCAGCTGGTTCGCCAAACCTTTGGCCCGGCGGATGAAAACGACGTGAGCTATTTATATATCAGCACCCATGGGGTGTACGACCCCGCCACCGACGAGGAACCCGCCCTTTTGCTAAGCGACGGAACCGTGGAAAGCCGGATCACCGCGGCCCAGCTGGAAGCGGCTTTTGCGGGCATCCGGGGGAAAAAGGTGCTGATTTTGGACGCCTGCAACAGCGGGGCGTTCATCGGCAAGGGGCAGGTGACGCCGCCGGAAAAGCCCCATTTTCTGGGCGGCGATTTTAAGGTGCTTACTAGCTCCGGGGCCATGGAGGAAAGCTGGTACTGGAACGCCGCCGATATGAAGGCGGAGGACAAGACCCCCGTGCCAAAGCCCCAGGGCGGGTTTTATTTCACCCAGATGCTGAGCCAAAGCATCAGCCCCCGGTACGGGTATCCGTCGGACATCAACCACGACGGAAGCGTCACCCTTTCGGAATTGTACGACTACCTGCTGCAAAACCACGCGGCGTCCACGCCCCAGGTGTATCCCCAGCAGGATGATTTCGTCGTGTTCCGCTACGACCTTGGCGCGGGCCTGCCCAGAGGGCTGGAGCAGGCGCCCGTGCTGGATATCACCTTTTCCGGGGCTGTCCTGGACCAAAAATCGAAAAGCGTGACGCTGGAATACATCGCCACCCGCCCTGTGCGCGTGGCTTATCAAATTGTGTACCAGCAAAACGGCAAATGGCGCTTTGACCAGGCCCAGCTCCTTTTTGACGACGCGGAGCGCTTCACCGCCTTCGGCGACCAGGAGGGCGCGGTGTCCGCCGGCCGGAAGGTGCGCACCCTCACCATCAACCTGGATGCCAAGGATACCTTCGGCTATGTGCTGGTGCAGCTTTTGACCATTGACCGGGGCAAGCTGACCGTGCACGCGGGCCGAGTGCTGTGCGTGCCTCCGGCGGAGGGGGACCTGAAGCTTTCCGTGCGGGCGGCGGAAAAGTACCGGCAAAGCGACGTGAAGGAGCTGGCCATCTTCGTGGAGCACGCCTTTCCCTGCGCGCTTTCCGTGGCCATTGTCAGCGAGCGGGGGGACGTGCTGCGCCGCCTGTGCCACCGCCAAAGCACCCGGCCTTCCCAAACCGAACCGGCGGGCAGCCTGTTTTACTGGGACGGCACCGACAAAAACGGCGACCCGCTACCCCCCGGCACCTACCGGGTGCGGGTATCCGGAGCCATGAACGACCTGACGTTTACCGTCCTGTCCGATCCTGTTGCGGTAGAGCCATAGAATGTTTGATAGAAAATTGACATTCTTGGTTTCATAGGGTAAGATAACGTATGAAGAGGCTTGGTTTCCGTCCCATGGGCCCCGGAGGGGGGACCCCCGGAAACGCCCCGGGGGAGGGAAGAAGCCCCCCGCTTTTACAAGAGGATACCGGAGGAGAAGCATGTCAAGCAAGCTGATGGTCGTAATCCCTTGCTACAACGAGGAAGAGGTGCTTCACGAAACGGCCCGCCGTTTGGTGGAAAAAATGGCTTCCCTGGTGAAGAAAGGGTATTGCGACGAACAAAGCCGCGTTCTTTTGGTGGACGACGGCAGCAAGGACAAGACCTGGGAAATGATCCGGGCGCTGCATGAGGCAAACCCGCTGTTTGAAGGGCTGAAACTAAGCCGGAACCGGGGCCACCAAAACGCCCTGCTGGCCGGGCTGATGACCGCCCGGCAGCACGCCGATTTTTCCATTTCCATGGACGCGGACCTGCAGGACGACATGGACGCCATGGACCGCTTCATTGAGGAATACCGGTCCGGCTGCGACGTCGTGTACGGCGTTCGCAACAAGCGGGAGAACGACACGTTTTTCAAGCGGCAAACCGCGCTGATGTTTTACCGGCTGATGAAGGGCCTGGGGGTGGACATCACCTACAACCATGCCGACTACCGGCTGATGAGCCGCCGGGCCCTGGAGGCCCTGGCGGGGTTTCGGGAAGTGAACCTGTTTCTGCGGGGCCTAGCGCCGCTGGTGGGCTTCCAAAGCGGCTATGTCTACTACGACCGCAGCGAGCGCTTTGCCGGGGAAAGCAAATACCCCTTCAAAAAGATGCTGGCCTTCGCCATTGACGGCATCACCAGCTTTTCCGTCAAACCCCTGCGGCTCATCACCACCATCGGCCTGGTGGTGTTCCTGGCCTCCCTGTGCATGCTTTTGTATATCTTTATTTCGTGGATCGCCGGCCGCGCCGTGACGGGATGGTCCAGCACCCTGGCCTCCATTTGGATGATTGGGGGCATTCAGCTGCTCAGCCTGGGGGTGATGGGGGAGTACATCGGCAAGATCTACAACGAGGCCAAGCGCCGCCCCCGCTTCATTATCGACCGGTATTTGAACGGGGACGGAAGCGACCCCGTTAAGGACTGAGGCTTTCCTTTGGTTGCCTGCCCATGTGGCATCATGGGCTTGACAATAAAAAACACTGCATTTTCTTTTGTAAGGAGAGGATACGTTTATGAAAAAATTGCTTTCTCTCATTTTGATCGTCGCGATGCTGTCCACGATCAGCGTTGCGGCTTTGGCCGATACCACCGGCTTGGGCATGGTGTTTTACATTTATGGCGGCCACAGCAAGAACGCCACCGCGGATGCGGACGGCGCTGTGGAAGTGGATACCACCGCCTGCGCGGTCACCTTGGGCGCGGATGGCAAAATCACCAACATCAGCTTTGACGTTGCTCAGGGCAAAGGCGCCTTCAACGCCAAGGGCGAAATTACCTCCGCGATGGACGCCGCCCTCAAAACCAAGAAGGAACTGGGCGACGACTATGGCATGCGCAAAGCTTCCGCCATCGGCAAGGAAGTGAACGAGCAGATCGCCGCGCTGGAAGCCTGGTGCATCGGCAAGACCGTTGACGAAGTGGTCGCCAAGTGCATCACCGAAGGCGACAATGCCGACGCGGACCTGATCGCCGGCTGCACCATTTCCGTGGGCGACTATGTGAAGGCCCTGCAGGCCGCCGCCGCCAACGCGAAGTAATCGCCCGCCGTTCACCTGGAACCCGCGCCCTGCTCATGATGCCACATGGGCGGGGCACATTTTTTGCAAAAAAGGAAGGGACCTGAATGATTCGCCTTGCCTGGGCCCCCGGCAGCGCCAAAGCCCTGAAAGAAGCCCGCCGCCTTTTGCGGGACGCGACGCCGCTGAAAAGCAACTGCGGCAAGCTCTGCGGCGGGGCCTGCTGCCAAAGCGACGAAACCGGGGAAAACGGCATGCTGCTGTTTCCGGGGGAGGAGCGGCTGTACCGGGAACCCCGGCAGGATTTTCCCTTCGGGCTGGTGCGGGACCACAGCCTTTTTTCAGGCGGCTTCCGGCTGGTTTGCCAGGGGAGCTGCCCCCGGGAGCACCGGCCTCTGGCCTGCCGGCTGTTTCCCCTGCGGGTTCGGGCGGAGGGGGCCCCGGGGCCTTTGCGGGCCGTGGCGGAAATCGACCCCCGGGCATGGGCGGTATGCCCTCTGCCGGAGGAAGGCGGCCTGCGGGCCATGGACCCAGGGTTTGTGAAGGCCGTGGAAGCGGCGGGGGAAGTGCTGCTGCAAAACCCGCGCCTGAAAAAGGCCCTTTTGAAAGAACAAAGGCTGCTAGAGGAAATGACACGGCTGTAAGGCGGTCACTTTTCCGGCGGCTTGCACACCAGAAGGCTGTGCTCGGTGGCCATTTCATCAAAAATCATGGGCAGGGGGTACCAGATGGTGGAAAGCCTGTCGGAATTGGGGTCCACAATGCACACCTTGTCCTCGCTGTTGTAGCCGTACAAAAGAATGTAGTGCCCGCCATCCGAAAAATAGCCCTTGCCCACATAGACAATGATGGGTTGCCCCTGCTTCAGCGCCCGCTTCACGGTTTTGATGGACCCGCTGCGGATTTTGCTTTCCACACCGTGGTTTTTCAGCATTTTCACCAGGGTTTGCAGGCTGAGGCCGTTGCCCTTATAGTAGCCCTCCTCGTTGGCCCACAAAAACAAGCTTTCCGGCGTTTGCTCCGCCTCCGGCACCAGCAGGCTCAGCACCATGGACACGCACACCGTGCCGCAGCCCGAGACGCTGACGGATTTTTTTTCCCCCTTGTACTCAAACAGCGGCGTTTCATAGTCCGCCTGGTACAGGGGGTTTATTTTCAGCACCACCAGGGGCCTGGCCCCGGCGGAAAGGGGAAGCAGCAGCAACGCCAGCACAAGAGAGAGGATTTTTTTCATGAAGGCCTTTCACTGTGCGCCGAAAAAGCGCGAAGAGGATGATGTGGGATGGTCCTATTGTACCGGTTTTATGGGTTTTGTCAAATGGGGGTATGAAAAAAGGGGCCGAAGCCCCTGCGCCGCATTCGTACCGACCGGTTTTGGCGGGCGGGCGAGGGATTACCCCTTGGCCCGCTTGGCCACAGCGTTGGTATCCATGCTTTTGCGGTAGACCACAAACCGCTGGAACGCATATTCCGTTACAAAATTCACCAGCATGGTGCCCACAAACACCAAATCCTCGTTCCAGCCCGCCCTTGTCAGGGCCCCGCCCCACCAGGTGGACAGGGGCAGGAACACGGCGTAGTACAGGGCCACCAGCAGCATGGCCCGGGGCACGTTCATGTCGCTGCGGAAGGTATAGCGGCGGTTGAAGGTAAAATTCCACAGCACGCTGGCCACCAGGGAAATGGCATAGGAGATTTCATAGGGCAGGTGAAACACCTTCAAAAGGATTTCGCCAAGGCCCAGCTGAATGACGCCCGCCGAGGCGGAAAACAGGGTGAATTTCAGGGCCTGCCAGCCCATTTCTTTGGCGGTTTGACGGCTTTGGGGGGCGGATAACTCCGGCTTTTTTTCCTGGATTTCGTCGGGCATGGGTCGTTCCTTCTTTCATAAGTGCTGATCAATGGGGAAAATAGACAAAAGGTACCATTCGGGGACAAGCGAGGAACTTCCTGCTAAGGCCGCAAATCCTTAGGGGAGCCATGCCTGGGCCAGGCGCACGGAGGCCATGGCGTCCTTGCCGTAGCCGTCGGCGCGAAGGGTGGTGGCATAGTCGGCGGTCAACACCGCGCCGCCCACCATCACCCGCACGGAGGGGGCTTCCTGTTTCAGCAAAGCGATGGTGGCGGCCATGGCGGGCACGGTGGTGGTCATCAGCGCGGAAAGGCCCACCACCGTGGCCCCGGTGGACCGCACGGCAGCAAGCACCGCTTCCGGGGCCACGTCCTTGCCCAGGTCGGTCACCGCAAAGCCGTAGTTTTGCAGAAGCACCTTCACGATGTTTTTGCCAATGTCGTGCACGTCTCCCTGGACCGTGGCCAGCACGATTCGCTTGCCCGCCTCCGCCCTCGCCTCCGGCAACCGGGCGCGGATCACCTCAAAGGCGGCCTGGGCGGCCCCGGCGCTTTGCAAAAGCTGGGGCAAAAACAGGGTTCCGGCTTCGTATTGGCCGCCCACGCCGGAAAGGGCGGGCATGATGGTTTCCTCAATCACAGCGGTGGGGGCCATGCCGCTGTCCAAAAGGCGTTTGGCCAGCGAGGCCGCGTCCGTGGCAAGACCGCGAACAATGGCCTGGATGGCCTGCTCCTTTGGCGAAGCGGCCTGGGCTGGGTCGCCGGGGGCCACAGCGGAGGGCCTCGCGGAAAGGGCGGCCTCCCCGCCGTGGGCGGCCAGGTACCCGGCAAAGCCAGCGTCCTGCCCGGTCAGGGCCAGGGAAGCCTGCCACAGGGCCTGCACCGTGGGTTCCATGGGGTTCAAAATGGCGGCGGAAAGCCCGGCCGAAAGGGCCATGGCGGTGAACGCCCCGGTCAAAAGGGGCCGGTTCGGCAAGCCAAAGCTGACGTTGCTGGCCCCCAGCACGGTTTTCACCCCCAGCTCCCGGGTCAGGCGGCGAACGGTTTCCAGGGTGATTTGGGCGGCCTCCTGGTTGGTGGACACGGTCATGGTGAGCGCGTCAAACAGCAGCTCCCCCTTGTCGATGCCGTATTTGGCCGCCTCCGCGACGATGCGCCGCGCAATGTCCAGCCGGCCTTCCACGGTTTCGGGAATGCCCTTCTCGTCCAGGGTCAGGGCCACAAGGGCCCCGCCGTAGGCCTTTGCCAGGGGAAAGACCGCGTCCATCACCTTTTGTTTGCCGCACACGCTGTTGATGAGGGGCTTGCCCGCGTAGACCCTCAACGCCCCTTCCAGGGCGGCGGGGTCGGCGGTGTCCAGCTGCAGGGGCAGATCGCACACCCCCTGCAAAGCGCAGACCACCTCCCGCAGCAGGGCGGGCTCGTCCACCTCCGGCAGGCCCACGTTCACGTCCAGGGCGTCGGCCCCCGCCTCGGCCTGGGCAATGGCCTCCCGCAGCAAAAAGTCCATGTCGTTTTCCCGCAGGGCCTGCTTCATGCGGGGCTTGCCGGTGGGGTTCAGCCGTTCGCCAATCAGCAGCGGCTTTTCGCCCAGCGCGATGGACACCGACCGGCCGGAGACGACGCAGGCCGGGCTGGCGGGAATGCCCTCCCCTTCCTGGCCGTTTCGGGCCAGGGGCCGCAGGGCATGGGTGGCGGCGGTCAGCGCCGACAGATAGGCCGGGGTGGTGCCGCAACAGCCCCCCAGGCCCCAGGCCCCCAGGCGCACCATTTCCAGCATGTCCTGCGCAAATTCCTCCGGGGACAGGGGGAAGGTGGTTTTGCCGTCCTCCACCACCGGCAGGCTGGCGTTGGGGCTGACAAACACCGGCAGAGCGCACCAGCGAAGCAGGGTTTTCACGTTTTCATACAGCGCTTTGGGGGCGTTGCCGCAGTTGAGGCCAACGGCGTCCACCCCAAGGCCCCGAAGCATGGCGGCGGCCCCCCGAATATCCGCCCCGGTCAAAAGCCGGCCCTTTTCGTCAAAAGTGAGGCTGGCAAACAGGGGCACCCGCTTCCCGGCCGCCTCCATGGCCTCCCGGGCTCCCAATACCGCCGCCTTTATTTCCAAAAGGTCGGTCATGGTTTCAATCAGCAGCAAATGGGCCCCGGCGGAAAGCCCGGCAAGGGCCGCCTCCCGGAACTGAACCACCGCTTCACAAAAGGGCATGTCCCCATAGGGGGCCAGCAGCCGCCCCAGGGGGCCCAAGTCCGCCGCCGCAAAGCCGTGGCCCGCGCTTTTCACCGCCTCCGCCGCAATGCGTACCCCCGCCTCCATGAGAGGGGCCGCGTCATTGCCCAGATGGGCCCGGGTGGCCCCGAAGGTGTTAGAAGTGACGATGTTGCAGCCCGCGTTCAGGTAGGCCATATGCACGGATTTCACCCGGTCGGGGTGGGCAAGGTTCCAGGCTTCCGGCGCTTCGCCGCCCCCAAGGCCCATGCCTTGGAGCATGGTGCCCATGCCCCCGTCCAAATACAAAAGCCGGTTTCCGAAAATGTCCATCAAGGTTTTGCCGGGTCCGGTCCATTCCATGGTCATGCTTCCTCCTCACGAAAAGGGCAGTCGGTTTTGTCGCAGGCAGCGCACTGGGCGGGGCAGCTTCTGCGGGGCAGGGAGGTGATCCCCACCAGCGCGCTGACGCTTTTTTCCGGCACCATCAACAGGGCCTCCGTCAGGTGCACCCCCAGCTTGCCCGCGCCCAAAAGCCGCAGCAGCGCCGGCTGCACAGGAAGGCCCACGTCCCCATAGCCGGGACTGAACCGTGGGGTGAGATACTCCCCGCCCGGGCGGAGGCGTTCGCCTTCGGCCCGCAGCACCCCGTCGATGTAGGTGTCGATATAGGCCGAGCCGCAGGCCCCCACCGCCGCCGAAAGGGCCGGGTTCATAATGGCCAGCTTCCGGATGAGCAGATCCAGGGGCAGACCCAGCGTAGCCAGCAGGGCGTAGCCTCCGTGGCACCGGTCAAACAGCCTGCACAAATCCCGGCTTTGAATGGGCGGCAGATCCCCAAAGAAAAGCGTGCCGGAAGGCTTTTGTCCCGGCTCTTCCGGCGCTTTTTCCACCTGGACCGCGCTCCGCACGAGGGTGTGCCTGGGGCTTGCCACAGCCCGCATTTCCCCGTAGGCCGTTTCCAGCAGCGCCGCCATGGCCGGGTCCGCCATGGCGTTCCCTTTCAGGCCCAAATACCGGGCGGCGGTTTTCAGGGTCCTTGTGTCAGCCATGGGCGGGGGCCTCCAGAATGCAGCCCAGGTTGGCGAAGATGGCCGCGGCGATCTCCGGCCGGTTCATGGTGTACAGGTGCACGCACCGCACGCCGTTGGCGATCAGGTCGATGATCTGCTCGGTGGCGTAGGCGATGCCCGCCTTTTGCATGCAGGCGGGGTCGCCGCCGAAGCGATCCAAAATGGCGGCGAACCGTGGGGGCAGGCTGGCCCCGGACAGGGCGCAGATGCGCTTTACCTGCTTTGCGTTCACCACGGGCATGATGCCGGCGGTAAACGGCGCGGACACGCCCTTTTGCAGCGCCCGGTACAAAAACTGGTAGAGAATGTTGTTGTCAAAAAACAGTTGAGTGGTGAAAAAATCCGCCCCCGCGTCCATCTTTTCCCGCAGATAGTCCAGGTCTTTGTCCTTGGAGGGGGCCTCCGGGTGGCCTTCGGGGTAGCAGGCCGCGCCCACGCAAAAGCCGCCCCGGCTTTTGATGGCGGCGATCAGCCCGGATGCGTGCAAAAAATGGTCATCCCCGGGAAAGGACGCGCCCTCCGGGATATCCCCCCGCAGGGCCAGCACGTTTTGGATGCCGGCGGCCTGCAAATCATCCAGCACGCCCGCGATTTTGCCTTTGGTATCATTGATGCAGGTCAGGTGGCTGAGGGCGGTCACCCCCTGGGATTCCACCGCCTGGCTCAGTTCCCGGGTGAAGTGGGGGGTGTTCCCCGCCGCCCCGTAGGTGACGCTGATGTACGCCGGGGACAGGGCCGCGATGTCCCGCACCACGGCCTTTACTTCCTCGGTGCGGGAAAATTCCTTGGGCGGGAAAATTTCGCAGCTTACATGCACCCCGGGGGATTGCAACAAATCCACAATGGTCATGGCGTTTGCTCCTTGGGCCGCCCGCTGAGGCTGGAAAGCTCGTAGGGCGTTTCTTGGTAGACGAAGTAGTTCAGCCAGTTGGCAAACAGCAAATTGGCGTGGGCATGCCACGACAGCACCGGGGCCCGGTCCGGGTCGTTCCCCGGAAAGTAGTTTTGGGGCAGGTCGATGGACAGGCCCTTGGCCACATCCCGGTAATACTCCCGGGCCAAGGTGTCCCGGTCATACTCGCTGTGGCCCGTGGCAAAAATCCGCCGCCCATCGTGGCTGCGGGCCAGGGCCAGCCCCGCTTCATCGCTTCGGGCCAGCACGATCAGGTCGTCGCAGGCGGCCACCGCCGCTTCGTTCACGGCGGTGTGGCGGCTCATGGGCACCCGGAAGGTATCGTCAAACCCGCGCAGCAGCTGGTCCCGCCGGTCGGTCAGCTGGGTTTCGAACACCCCGAACAGCTTCCCGGGCAGCTCGTGCTTCTCCACGCCATAGTGGAAGTACAGCCCCGCCTGGGCCGCCCAGCAGATGTACAGCGTGGAAAAGGCGTGGCTGTCCGCCCAGGTCATGACCCGTTTCAGCTCCTCCCAGTATACCACATCTGTAAAGTCCAGCTTTTCCACCGGGGCCCCGGTGATGATGACCCCGTCGAAATACTCGTTTTCCACATCCTCAAGGGTGCGGTAAAACGTGCGCAAATAATCCTCGTCCGTGTTCTGGCTTTGGTAGCTGCCCGTGCGAAGCAGCGTGATTTCCACCTGCAGCGGTGTGTTGCCAATCAGCCGAAGTAGCTGGGTCTCCGTTTTTTCCTTGGTGGGCATCAGGTTCAATATCACAATCCGCAGCGCGCGAATGTCCTGGGTGGCGCTGCGGGTTTCCGTCATCACAAAAATGTTCTCTTCCGCCAGCACCCGGGTGGCGGGCAGGGCGTTTGGAATCTTCACAGGCATAGAAGCACGACCTTTCTTTACGGGAGTGGGGGACGGGGAGGTTTTTGAGGGGCTCCGCCTGGACCCTTTCCTGGCCGCGCTGCGCGCGACCAGGGAAAATTTAATGACTATTCTTTTTGGCCGCGCGAAGCTCGGTCAAGGATGGGTTCAGGGCAAAGCCCTGAGCGGGGTCTTAGGGGCGGCAGCCCCTAACGTGCCCCCGCCCCCCGCCCCCACCCCCCGCCCGGAGTACCAAACCGCGGGGAGGGGCGGGGGGGCCGCCACGCCCATGGGGGGGCGGAAGAAGAGCCGGGGC
>JAVBTE010000088.1:0-16115 GCA_031556335.1 Eubacteriales bacterium
AGCTCCACCTCGCCCCGGGTGGCGGGCTGCCGGTAGGCGATCACCGCCAGGGTTTCCAGCGCCGCCTGGGACAGGGTTTGCCGCTGCACCGGCTGCAACAGCCGTTCCACATAGGGGGCGTATTCCGCCCGGGTTTCCAGCTTCAAGTGGTTGCCGTAACGCTTGAGCACGATGCCCCTGGGGCTTTCCTCGTACTCCCGCTGCAGGGCTTCCACGGCGTTCATGGTCTCCATTTCGCTAATTCCCAGGGCCGCGGCCACATCCAGCACCGCCACCGGCTCCCCGGAAACGAACAGGATGGCCTCGATGATATAGGGCGCTTCATTCAGCTCCATCGGTCTCCACTCTCCTTCCCGGGCGCAGAACGATCCTCTCAAAGGTGGACTCCTGGGATACGTGCGCCTTGCCCAGCTTGAGCAGCTCCAACAGCGCGATGAACAGCGTCACCACTTCCTCCCGGTCCGGGGCGGCGGTGAAAAGTTCTTCAAAGCCCAAAAGGCCCAGGGAAAGGCGGCTCTCAATAAACTCCATGCAGCCCTCCACCGTATAGCTGTCCCGGCGAATGTCCCGCAGGTGAAAATCCAGCTCCCGGGGCTCCCTAGGGGCCCGGTCCGCCACCCGGTTCAGCGCTTCCCACAGTGCTTCCAGGGTGAGGCCGTCAATTTCCAGCGTGGGCGGCGGCAGGGGGTACTCCTCCGGCAGCTTGCCAAAAATCTGCTGGGCGGTTTTTTCAAACTCCGCCATGTTTTGGGCGCCTTCCTTCAATTGCTTGTAGGCAATCAGGCGCTGAATCAGAGCCTCTTCCGGGTCCTCCTCGTCGTCCTTGGGGGGCTTGGGCAGGATATGCCTGCTTTTGATTTCCACCAAAAGCGCCGCCATGGCGATGAATTCGCTGGCCTCGTCCATGTCAAAATCCGGCGCGCTTTGCACCGCTTCAATGTATTGTTCCGTAATCTCGCTGACGAAAATTTCGTGCAGCTCAATCTTCGCCTTTCCAATCAGGTGGAGCAGCAAATCCAGGGGGCCGTCAAACTTTTTCAGGTGTACAACGATGGCCATGGCGCGCGCCTATGCCTTTCCGGCAATCATCAGAAACAGGTTCAGCACACCGTTTTCAATGGCTCCGGTCACGGCGCCCAAAATGCCCCCCAGCGCCCCGGAAAAGCACAGCACCAGCAAAATGACCTGGGTGATTTGGAAATAGTGGGCGTTCAGGCTGAGGCGGCCTTTCAGCAGCAGGTCGTTCACCACGTGGTAGCCGTCCAGGGGCGGGATGGGCAGCAGGTTGAACACCGCCACGGACAGGTTGAGGCTGCCAAACAGCAGCAAAAACCGCTGCACATGCTGCAGCCAGGGGGTTTGCATCAAATCGGCATACTGGCTGCCGTTGCCGCTAAGCAGCACGCCGTAGCCCACGCCGGTGAGCAGCTCCTTGGTGCCGTAATAGGCCACCACTTCGGGTTTCCACAAAAGGCCGTTCAGGCCCACCGCCAGCGCCGTGGCCAAAATGAACAGCGTAAAATTCACCGTGACCCCGGCAATGCTGACCAAAAAATCGTCCCAGCGGTAATTGCGAAAATTGCGGGGGTTCACCGGCACAGGCTTGGCCCAGCCAAAACCCAGCAGCACCAGGCACGCCGTGCCGATGGGGTCCAGGTGCTTGCGGGGGTCCATGGACACGCGCCCCAGCATTTTGGCGGTGGGATCGCCGCAGCGGAAGGCCACATAGCCGTGGGCAATTTCGTGCAGCATCAGGGTGAGCAGCACCGCCACCGCAAAATAGAGCAAATAGACCACAAAGCCCACCGGGTCGGAGGTGAGCCACTGTCCCCACAGTTGCAACCGATTGAAAATACCCAAGCGAAAACCTCTTTTCCAAACGTATGCGACAAGATGGATCGTTTTACAAAACAGCGGCCAAAGCCGCCGAAAGAATTATACCGTGAATGACGCAAAAAAACAAGGCGGTGAAACCGCCTTCAGACCGCCGACAAATTGTTTGGAGGCGGGATGCGAGCCTGCTCAAAAAGGTACAGCTGCGAGAAAGCAAGGCGGCAAAAGGAGATGAGCGTACAGGTCAGTACGTGATTCCCCTTTGCCGCCGTCGCTGACGATGCGGATGGGCCTTTTTCAGCAGGCTGAAGGCGGTGAAACCGCCTTGCAACGCTGGGACGCTCAGGGGCTGCCGCCCCTTCAATCATCAAGACCCCCGCCAGTTTTCCAGCATCCTGTAAAACCCTTCCAAAAGGCCGGGCATCCGCATTTCGGTGGCGGCCACGGCGGGCAGCTTGGCAATCACCTGTCCGTTCAGCAGCACCCGCACCATGCCCAGGGTTTCCCCCGCTTTCAGGGGCGCGCTCACCTCGTCGGGCAACTCAATTTCCAGGGCCAGCTGCTTTTCCTGCCCCGCCTTCATCAGCATGCTGAGGCCGGAGCCCACGGCCGCGTCCACCGCGTCTTTGGAACCCAGCTTCACCTTCACCTGCCGGCCCAGCAGTTCACCCGCCCGCAGCACCTGTACCCGCTTGTAGCTGGAAAAGCCGTAATCCATCATGGCCCTGGCTTCATCAAAGCGCTTCTGGCTGGTGGCCGCCCCCAGCACCACCGCGATCAGGCGCATGCCGTTTTTTTCCGCCGTGGCGCTGAGGCAGTATTTCGACACATCGGCGCTGCCGGTCTTAAAGCCGTCGCAGCCGCTGTAAAAGCGCACCAGGCGGTTGGTGTTGGTCAGGTCGGTAATCCGCCCGCTGGGGTGCTTCAAGGTGTCCATCCACACCGTGGCATACTGGTGATAGGCCGGGTGCTTGGCCAGCTCGCAGGACAGCGCCGCCACATCCCGGGCGGTGGTGTACTGGCCCTCCATGGGAAGCCCGGTGCAGTTTTTGTAATAGGTGTTGGCAAGGCCAAGCTCCTCCGCCCGCCGGTTCATCTGCTCCACAAACGCCTCCTCGGTGCCGGCGATGTGCTCCGCCAGGGCGCAGGCAGCGTCGTTGGCGCTGGCGATGACGGTGGATTTCAGCAGGTCTTTCAGCTTGTAGACCGCGCCCGCGTCCAGCAATGCCTGGCTGCCGATTTGCCCGGCGGCGGCCTTGCTGACGGTGATATCGTCCTCCAGCCCGATGCGCCCGGCCTCCAGTTCCTCCAGGGTGATCAGCAGCGTCATCAGCTTGGTGAGGCTGGCCACCTGCCGCTTTGTGTCCGCGTCCTTTTCAAAAATCACAGTACCGGTGCCCGCCTCCACCAGCATGGCGGTTGGCGAGGCGATCTCCACCGGCGTGCCCGCCTCCAGGGGCTGCGCCGAGGCCGCGCTGGCCGAAAGGCCCGAATACCCCACGCCAAGCGCCAGCAGCATGGCCAGCCCTCTTTGTTTCCACTTCCCGTTCATATCAAAAAAACTCCTTCCAATGGCAGCATCTTCGTTGGATAGCATGCCCATGGAAGGAGGGTTGATTGTGCCCTTTGGTTTGGAAAATACTGGAAAAGGTTACAGCGCTTTCACAATGCCGCTGACAAGGCGTTCAAAGTTGCTGGCGGCCTGGGCGCCGGTGGCCATGACTTCCTCGTGGTTCAGGGGTTGGTCCAGCACCCCCGCCGCCATGTTGGTAATGCAGCTGATGCCCAAAACCCGCATGCCGCTTTGCTTTGCCACAATCACTTCCGGCACGGTGGACATGCCCACCGCGTCCCCGCCCATCACCCGGGCCATGCGGATTTCGGCGGGGCTTTCGTAGTTGGGGCCGTTGAACCAGCAGTACACGCCCTGTTGCAGCGGAATGTGAAGCGCCTTCGCGGTGGAAAGGGCCTGGTTGCGCAATTCCCTGTCAAAGGCATAGGTCATGTCCGGAAATCGGGGGCCGAACTCGTCCAGGTTAGGGCCCGTCAGTGGATTTTTGCCGGACAGGTTGATAAAATCCGTCAGCATCATCAGGTCGCCGGGGGCAAAGGCCGTATTTACGCCCCCCGCCGCGTTGGTGACGATCACGATTTCCACGCCCAGCCGCCGCATGACGCGAACCGGCAGGGTTACGTCCAAAAGGTCATACCCCTCATAGGCGTGAAACCGGCCCTGCATCATGCAGACCCGCTTGCCCGAAAGGGTACCGGAGTGCCAGCGGCCCGCGTGGCCCTCCACCGTGGACAAAGGAAAACCGGGAATGTCCGCGTAGGCGATGCTTTTTGCGCCTTCCAGGGCCGCGGCGTAATTGCCAAGGCCGCTGCCCAGAATGATGGCGACCTCCGCCCTGCCGCAAGCCTTTTCAATGACCTCGGCCGCCTTCTCGATCCGTGCCAGAACCTGTTCTTTCATCATCATTGTTTTGTCCCTTTCGCAGTTGTTTGGCCAGAACCGTTACAGCATCGACGCAAAAGACTCCGCCCCAAACCGCTGGGAAAGCCCGAACAGCTCGGCAATGGTGGCGGCAATGTCCGCAAAGCTCTTGCGGGTGCCCAGGTTCGCCAGGCCCTTTATGCCCGGATGCCAGGCCAGAATGGGGATGTACTCCCGGGTGTGGTCGGTGCCGCTGTGGGTTGGGTCGCAGCCGTGGTCCGCGGTGATCAGCACCAGGTCGCCCTCCCGCATCCGGGCCTTTACCTCCGCAAGCCGCCTGTCAAAATATTCCAGCGACTGGGCATACCCCTTCACGTCCCGGCGGTGGCCGTACACCATGTCAAAATCCACCAGGTTCACAAACACCAGCCCGGTAAAATCCCGGCCCATGGTATCCAGCAGCGCGTCCATGCAGGCGGCGTTCCCGGCGGCATGGTTGCTGGCGGCCAGCCCTTTCATGCAGAAGATATCCTCAATTTTGCCAATGCCCATGGTAAACAGGTCGCTTTCCCGCATCGCGTCCAGCAGCGTGGGGCCGGTGGGCGGCAGCGAGAAATCCTTCCGGCGGGAGGTTCGGGCAAAAGCGCCCTTGCCGCTGCCCGCGAAGGGCCTCGCAATGACCCGGCCCACCGCGTACTCGCCTTGAAGAAGCTCCCGGGCGGTTTCGCACCATTCATACAGGGTTTCCACCGGCACCACGCTTTCGTGGCAGGCGATCTGAAACACGCTGTCCGCCGAGGTGTACACGATGGGATAGCCTGTTTTCATGTGCTCCTCGCCCAGCTCGTCCAGGATGGTGGTGCCGCTGGCGGGATAATTTCCCAGGGAACGGCGGGCGATGGCCTTTTCAAAGGCCTGGATCATCTCCGGCGGAAAGCCGCCCGAAAAGGTTGGAAAGGGCTGCGCCAATTGCAGACCCATCAGCTCCCAGTGGCCGGTGGTGGTGTCCTTGCCCGCCGAAACCTCCGCCGCGCGGCCATAGGCCCCCGCCGCGCCCTCCGGCGTTTGGTAGGCGATGCCCGGCAGCTGCCCAAGGCCCATGGCTCCCATGTTGGGCAAGCTCACGCGCCCGTTTTCTAAAATATGGCCCAGCGTGTTCACGCCCGCGTCGCCATAACGCCCCGCGTCCGGCAACGCGCCCACGCCCACACTGTCCAGCACAAGCAGAAATACTCGTTTCAAAGAATGATCCCTCCCGCTTCTCTTCTTATGGAAGCTCTTATCCAGCTATTGTACACGAAGTTGCCGCAATTGAAAAGCGGTTTTCCAGCTTGGGCGAAGGAATTTTTCCTTTTCTTTTCCCCTGTTTTCCCGTATAATGAGGCGCATTGAAAGGGGAGCTTTCATGGACGTTACCAAACCATTTTCTTTTATGGCCACGGCGGCCTTTGGACTGGAAGGCGTTGTGGCCGGAGAGCTGAAACGCATGGGCATCCCCGCCAAGGCGGAGCAGGGCGGGGCCCGGTTTATGGCCACGCTTCCGGACGCCTTCCGGGCCAGCCTTTGGCTGAGAGCGGCGGACCGCGTGCTGCTTTTGCTTGGCGAAAAGGAAGTACACAGCTTTGAGGACTTGTTCCAGCTGGTGCTTGGCATCCCCTGGGAAAGCTATCTGCCCCGGGACGCAGCCTTTCCCGTCAGCGGAAAGTGCGTGCGCAGCCAGCTGATGAGCGTGCGGGACTGCCAGGCCATCAGCAAAAAAGCCCTTTGCCAACGCCTTGGCGATCATTTTCATATGCAGCGGCTGCCGGAAACCGGCGCGGCCTATCCCATTGACGTAGCCATTCACAAGGACCTGGCCCGCGTTACCCTGGACATGAGCGGCGAAGCCCTGAACCGTCGGGGCTACCGCACCTGGAACGGCGAGGCGCCCCTGCGGGAGACCCTGGCCGCCGCTTTGGTGGACCTGAGCCCCTGGCGGGTGGGCATGCCCCTGTACGACCCCTGCTGCGGCACGGGCACGCTGATGATTGAGGCCGCCATGAAGGCCACCCGCCGGGCCCCGGGCCTGAGGCGGGGCTTTGCCTCGGAAAGCTTTGCCTTTATGCCAAAGGCGCAAATGGCGGCCCTCCGGGCGGAAGCGGAAGCCAGTTTCACCCCGGACGCGCCCATGGACATCGCCGGAAGCGACATTGACCCCCAGGCCCTTTCCCTGTGCGAAAAGCATATCGCCCAGGCGGGCTACGCCGGGCAAATTTCCACAAGCCGCCAGGACCTGCGCGACGTGCGGCTTTCCCAGCCCCGAGGCGTTTTTCTGGCCAACCCGCCCTATGGCGAGCGCCTGTCCGACCGGGACGCATGCCGCGCCCTCTACCGGGACCTGGGCGGCCTTCTTTCCCGGCACCCCGGCTGGCAAATGGGCGTGATTGCCTCCGACCCGGCCTTCGAGCGCTATTTTGGCAAGCGCGCCTCCCAAAAGCGGCGGCTGTACAACGGGCGGCTGGAGTGCGAGTTTTTTGTGTTTGGGTGAGAAGGAGAAACGAGAAACGAGAAATATTTTTTTGACCGCGCACAGCGCGGTCAAGGAAGGGTCCAGGGCTTCGCCCTGGCGGGGTTATAGGGGCGGAACCCCTTACGTAAACCTCGTCTCCTCTTCCTCGAACTCGGCCTGGGCCTCCGGCAGGTGGTCGCACACCAGCAAAAGGGCGTCCTCGCCGTTGTTTTCGTAATAGCGCTTGCGCACGCCCAGCTCCACAAAGCCCAGCTTTTGGTACATGCGCTGGGCGGGAAGGTTGCTTTTGCGCACCTCCAGGGTCATGTACGCAACGCCCAGGTTGGCGGCGTACTGCATCAGGGCGGCGGTCACCGCCTTGCCCACGCCCTGGCCCCGCATGCCCTCTTCCACGGCGATATTGGTGACGTGGCCTTCTTCCAAAACGATCCATGCCCCCGCATAGGCGACCACGCGGCCCTGGGCCTCGGCCACCAGATAGCGGGCGCATTTGTTTTTTACCATTTCATCCGCAAAGCTTTGCTCCGACCAGGGGTCGGCAAAGGTGGCCGCCTCCAGGGCGTATACCTGGGGCACGTCGGCCAGGGTCATGCGGCGAATGACATACTCCGGCCCGCTCATCCTTGCGCCGCCTCTCCCCGGGCCTGCCGGGCGCGTTCGGCCTGGGGGGCGCGCAGGTACACGGGTTCAAGGCCCAGATAATCGACGGTCTCGCCCGCCTTCGCCTTTTCCAGCGCCAGATAGGCCACGCCGGCCGGGCGCAAATAGCAAAGATGGGCCGGAGGGAACACCGCCCGGTCCCCCAGCAGCGCCGAAAGCTTCTCCCGGTTGGGCCAAAGGCCGTCCCCCACAAAGCAAAGCTTTTGTTCCTTTGGGCAGCGCAAAAGCGCCGCGTCCACAAAGGCCGGCAGGGCCGCCGCCATGTTTTGAAGCCTGCGACGGGGCGGCATGCCCGCCTCAAAAGCCGCGGCATACACCTGCCCGGCCCGGGCGTCCTGCAAGGGGCAGACCAGCGCGTTTGTGTCCCACACGCCCGCCGCCAGGGCCTCCAGCGCGTCCACGCCCACGCAGGGCTTGCCCGCGCCGTGGGCCATGCCCTTTACGGTGCTTACCCCAATGCGCACCCCGGTAAAGGAGCCGGGGCCCGTTACGCAAGCGTACAGATCCATTTCCTCAACCGAAAGCCCAGCCCGGGTCAGGGCTTCCTCCACCATGGGCATCAGGTTCACGGAGTGGGTCATTTTGTTGATGGCCGCCCCCTCGTAGGCAAGCATGCCGTCCCTCAGCACCGCCACGCCCGCCACCGGGCCGGAGGTGTCCACCGCCAACAGGTTCATCCTTCGCACTTCCCCGCTTGCTTGCAGGCGGCCGGGGTTTCCCTTCTTCCCGGCCGTCCGCGTTATTACATTCCTTCCAGCGTCCGAAACCCGCCCATGGGTTCCAGCGCAATCCTCCGCCGGTTCTCGCCCAGGGGGGTAAGGGTCACTTTCAAATGCGTTTCCGGCAGGGCTTCGGCGGCCTGCTGCGGCCATTCCACCACGGCCACCCCTTGCCCATACAGGTATTCTTCCATGGTCAGCTCGTACAATTCCTCCGGGCCGGACAGGCGGTACCAGTCAAAATGGTACAGCGGCAGCCTGCCCGACTCATAGGCCTGCAAAACAGTGAAGGTGGGGCTTACGATGTGCCCTTCCACGCCCAGGCCCCGGGCAATGCCCCGGGTCAGCTCGCTCTTGCCCGCGCCCATGTCGCCATAAAGCGCCAGCACGTCGCCCGCTTGCAGCCGGGAAGCCAGGCATTCCCCCGCCTTGCGCGTTTCCGCCGCGCAGCCTGTCATCCACTCCGTCATACTTTGGGGGACTCCTTTGCCCGGACCCGCGCCGCGCCCTGGCCTGTTTTGCCGTGCAGCAGCGGCGACAAAGGCTTATACATCAGCGTGCCCAGCACGCAGATGGCCGTCCATTTCACCAAGTTGAAGGGCGCCGTAATGAACAGCACAAATTTCCACAGGCTGTCGATGCTTGGAAACACCTGCTGCCCCATGGCCAGAATCTGTTCTACCGGCATGCGGTACACCGCGCTGAAAAAGGGAATCAGCAAATACACATTGGCCAGCACCCCCAGGGCGGTGGCGGCCACAGCGCCGACGGCCATGCCCAACAGCGCGCCCTTCCGGGTTTTGTTTTGGCGGTACAGAAGGCCCGCCGGCAGCACCATGGCCAGGCCCACCAGGAAATCGGCCAGTTCGCCCACGCCCTGGGAGGAGGAATGCAGCACCCCGATCAGGCTTTTCAGGCCCAGCACCAGCGTGCCCGCCAACGGGCCCATGGAGAAGGTGCCAAGCAGCACCGGCAGGTTGCTGAAATCCAGCTTGTAAAACGGCACCGCCGGAATCAGCGGAATTTCCCACAGAAACAGCACCGACGCCACCGCGGCCAAAACGGCGATGGCAGCCATGTCCCTTGTGCTGAGAAAACCGGGTTTTCTAATGTTTTTGTTCATCGTTTTTCCCTCCATACGAAAAATTGCCCCCGATGGCTTTTTCATCAGGGGCAACCAGGCACGCGGCCAGTGGCTGCTCTTCTCTCATCCAGACTGCGGAAAGCGCATCGCGCCTTCCTCACTGTCGGCTTCGGAATTTCACCGAATCGGCCCGGAGGAATCTCTCCTCCCAGGTTCGCGGGCTGTACCGCCGGTAGGGAATCTCACCCTGCCCCGAAGAAGCCATCTTCTTTTGTCCTACCCATCATAACACCGTGGCGGAAGGATGTCAATTCCCGCTCAGGTCAAAATACGCCGCGCCCTCGGGTCGAATGTCCAGCACGTTGCAGCTGTGGTGGCCGAACACCGCCTCCATGTCCCGCACAAAGCCGGCCAGCTCCTTTTGGGGCACAAAGTTCAGGGTAGTGCCCGCAAAGCCGCCGCCGTGCACCCGCCAGGCGCCCCTGCCCTCCAGCTTGCTGGCCGCCAGCATCAGCGCCAGCGCCAGCTCCTGGGCGGAAGGCTTTGAAAAGATGTTTTGCAGATACATGCTGCTGCTGTTGCCGGAATGTACCACCAGGCGCAAAAATTCCTCCAGCCTGTCCTGTTTCAGCGCTTCCAGCTCGTCCTCCACCCGCTTGTTCTCCGCAAAATAGTGGGCGGCCCGAAGGATGGCCCGGTCCGCATTTTCCCCCGCCAGCTTTTCCCGCAGCATGGGGATGCTCTGCAAAAACTGCTCCGGCCGTACCCGGCGCAGGCTTTTTTCGCCAAAGCACCCGGCGACGGCCCGCATTTCCGCGGGAATGGCCGCATAATCCGGGGTCAGGTCGTCATGGCTGCCGCCGGTGTTGACCACCACCAGGGCCATGCCCTTTTCGGCAAAGTCGTATTTCAGCTCCGTCACCTTAGGGTCCTCGTTTTTGAAATCCATAAAGGTGAGGCCGCCCACGCTGGAGGCCATCTGGTCCATCAGGCCGCTGGGCTTGCCGAAATACTTGTTTTCGGCAAATTGGGAAATCTGGGCCCGAACCTTGGGGTCCATGACCCAGCCGTTGAACAGCGCGTCAAAAATGGCGCAAACCAGCACCTCGAAGGCCGCCGAGGAACTGAGGCCGCTGCCCGCCCTCACCGTGGAGGTGACGGCGGCGTCAAACCCGCCCACCTTGTAGCCCAGCTGCACCATTTTGGCCGCCACGCCGCGAATCAGGGCGGCGGTGGTGTTCTTTTCGCCTTCTTGCGCTTCAAGGTTTTGAAGGTCCATGGACAGCGGCTCGTAGCCCTCGCTGAACACGCGAACGGTAAGGTCCTCCCGGCGGCTGACGGCGGCCAGGGTGTCCAGGTTCACCGCCGCGGCCAGCACCTTGCCCTGGTTGTGATCCGTATGGTTGCCGCCGATCTCCGTGCGGCCCGGGGCGCTCACCAGCAGCACCGGCTGGTCCCCGGCGTTCACCAGCTCTTCGTGACGCTTCAAAACATGGGTATACCGGGCGGTTTGCTCCACCAGCATCCCGTCCCGCTGCCCATACAGGCGGGTCAGCCGTTTCATCACACCGGGGGTTTTCAATTGGCGAATCATCTGCGCGTATTGGTTCATGTTTCGTCCCGTCCTTCTTTGGTGATATGGGATCGCATACCATCCGTCCGGTTTTAGGTCAACCCGTCCAGAACGCTTTGCCAAAACGCAAGAAACTGGTCCAGGCCCCGTTCTTTCAGCCCGGCCTCAAACCCCGCGCGGCTTTCGCCGGACAACGCCTGCTGCCCCAGCACCAGCCGGGCCAGGCATTCGTCCACATAGGGCCCCAGGCTGTTTTGCAGCGGCAGCAAAACGCTCCGCTGCTCCGGCGTCAGGCTGTACGCCGGAAAGGGCTTGACGATCAAGCCTTGAAGGGTTTCCAGCTCCCGGCCCAGGCGAGCGACGTTCTCCTCGGCGAACCGGCCATGAAATTCCAAGGGAAACAGCCAGGGCATGTCCCCCGTGTCGTACAGGCTGACATCGGCCCACCGCTCCGGGGTCATGCTTTCCATTCCCCCGGACCATTGCCAGCGGCCGTCCTCGCCCACGTAGTAGTCCACGCCTTCCTCCCCGGCCATGGCCAAAACGGCCCCTTCCTCCGTGTAGAGAAAATCCACCCAGCGAAGCAGCGCGGCGGGGTCCTGGCAAGCCGAAGTGATGGCAAAAACGCCGCGAACCACGCCGTCGTCCGCCAAATCCCGGTACATTTGCTTGCCCGCATAGCGAAGGGGCGGAAGCAGGGTATACTCCCCGGCCTGGTCGTAGGGGTACAGCGTCATGGGGCTGGGGCCGAAAAAGCAGCCGTACACCGGGTCCGCGTCCTTGTCGTTATTGGTTCTGAGCATATCCACAGTGTAAAACCCGCCGGGGTCCAGCAGCTTTTCCGTTTGCAGGCCGCGCAAATACTCCGCCAGCCGCCAAAAGCTTTCCTCCATGGGCCAGAAACGCGCCTGGCCGCCTTCGTCCACATACAGATGATAGTCGTTCACCGCCACGCCGAAGGCATGGGCCAGGAACTTCAAATCCCAAACCCCCAAAAAACCAAGGGGAATCTCGTCCTTCTTGCCGTTTTGATTGGGGTCCCCGTCCCGAAAGGCGGTCAGGGTCTTTTGCAGCTCTTCCGCGCTTTCGGGCAGGGGCAGCTTCAGGTTGTCCAGCCAGCGCCGGTTGATCCACATCGCGTTTTGGGCGGGTTGCTCGGAAAGGGCGGGCAGGGCCCCAATCTTCCCGCTGGGCAGGGTAACCGCCGCCATCCGCCGGGGATTTTCGCTGAGAAGCGCCCACACATGGGGGGCGTTTTCCGCAAGCAGCGGTTTCAGGTCGATCAGCTGACCGCTGTCCGTGTAACGGATCAGCTCGTCGGTGGTCAGGGCGGCCTTGAACAGCACATCCGGCAGGGCGCCGCCCCCGAACATGGCGGCCTTGGCCTCCTGCCACCCGGCGTAATCGGTGTATTCCTGAAAGGTGAAACGGACGCCCGTGCGGCTTTCCATGCGCGCGAAAAACCCGTTGGTTTCCCAGCGGTGCCGGCTTTCGTCCCCATCAAAACCCGCCATCACGAAGCCTTCGTCCCGGCTTGCGGAAGCGGCCGCGGAGGTGAGAAAAAGCATCCCGCACATCAGTCCGCACAGAAAGCGCCGCGCTTTTTTGGACATGAACGCGCCTCCTTGGAAGTTCCTGCCGCGCCGCAAACCGCCACGGCCTGTCGACTGTATTATATCGGCTTTTTCCGATTTTGCAAAGACATTTTCCCATCCGGGCCGCAAATTGCCCGCTTTTCCCGGTTATGCGTTGATCTTCCCGCCCTCCGGGCTCAGGCAGGCGCGCACCTCGTCCTCGCCCAAAGATTCCTTGGACAAAAGCAACCGGGTCAGCCTCCGCCAGGCCATGTTATAGCGGAGCAGCACGTTTTTCGCCAGCTCGTAGCCGTTTTGAATCCACAATTGACAGGCCGCGTCCCGCTGGTTTTGGGCAAAGGCATACAGGCTGCCGTCGCCCTCCGGCATCATGCCCCATTCGCATACCATGCGCCGGGCCAGGCTGGCGGCCTTTTCAATGTCGTTGGCCGCGCCGGTGGACACCATGTCCGCCCCAAAGGCGATCTCCTCCGCCGCCCGGCCCGCCAGGGCCACCGCGATATGGTAGAGCAGCTCCTGCTTATGGTGAAACATTCTTTCCGGCTGAATGGCCATGCTATACCCCGCCGCGCCTTTGGACGACGGGATGATGCTCACCTTGCGGATGTGGCTGTCCGGCAGCAGGAAGAAGGTGGCCAGGGCATGCCCGGCCTCGTGGGTGGCGGTAATTTCCCGCTCCCGCTCCAGACCATATCCCCCCCGGCGGTCCGCGCCGCACACCAACGTATCGTAGGCGGTGTCCACATCCTCCCGGGAAATGGTGTCCGCGTTGCGTTTGGCCGCGATAATGGCCGCTTCGTTCAGCATGCTTTCCAGCCGAGCCCCGGAAAACAGGGCCGTCTGGGCCGCCAGGGCCGTCAGCGACACGGTTTCGTCCAGGGGTTTGCCCTGGGCGTGCACCGTCAAAATCTTCACCCGTTCCTCGTAGCCGGGCAGCGGCACCTCAATCTGCCTGTCAAACCGCCCGGCCCGAAGCAGCGCCTCGTCCAGCGTGTCGATGCGGTTGGTGGCGGCCATCACGATGATGCCCTCCTGGTCCCGAAAGCCGCTCATTTCCGACAAAAGGGCGTTCAAGGTCTGCTCCCGCTCGTCGCTGGTGTTGTCCCGCTTTTTGCCGATGGCGTCGATCTCGTCAATGAAAATCACCGCCCGGCCTGCCTTACGGGCCTTGGCAAAGAGGGTGCGCACCCGGCTGGCCCCCACGCCCACATACCTCTCCACAAAATCGGCGCCGTTCACGGCAAAAAAGGGCGCGCCCGCTTCCCCCGCCAGCGCCCGGGCCATAAGGGTCTTGCCGGTGCCGGGAGGGCCGTAGAGCAGAACGCCCCGGGGAATGCGGGCCCCATAGCGGCTGTACTTTTCCGGGGAATCGATGAAGCTGACCAGATCCTGAAGGCTGGCCAGGGCTTCCTCGTTGGCGGCCACGTGCTCAAACCGCGTGGATGGAACGCTTTTTTCGCTTTCCAGCAGGTTTTTGGGCGACGACAGCGAGGCCTCGCTTTGCTTGCGCTTGGTAAAAAACACCAGGCCCAGCGCCACCGCTACCGCCAAAAGCAGGGCGTAGGCGGCGCCAAAGCTTCCTTGTTCCTCCGCCTGGATGCCTTTCAGCAGCAGGGTGTGCTTCAGGGTATCGATGCGCGGATTGTCAAAGGTGAAGCGTTCGCCGTTTTGCTTTGTGGCCGTCAGGGTGGCGCTGTCTGAAAGCGTCACCTTGCGCACCTCACCCGCCTGCACCCGGGCCAAAAATGTTGGATAATCGACTTTTTCAATGGGCCGCGCCTGCGCTTTCCAAACCATCAGCGCCAACGCGCAAAGCAGCAGTAGCAGCACGGAAAGCCGAAACGCCTTGTCGTACTTTCCTCTCACAGGCCACACCTCCGCTGTTTTTCTGCTTTACAGTATACAAAATGCGATTCACCGAAGTAAATGGTACTTATTAACGGACTTACCATGACTGTAAAACCGCCGAACCGCACATATTATGCGCGAAGAAACAGCGGCGTTCTTTGGCTGTCGCGCCAAGGCCCGCCGCGTGCGGGGTGTGAGGATGAAGAAGCAAGAGCGCCACCGGCGCCAAAAGCGCCGGCCAGATGAAAAAAACGTCCCGAATGACGTGATACAGTCCAATTCGCAGCCGGAGGACGACGTGGTTCCAGAGGAAGCGGCCCCCACCGAAACGGGTTCCGTGAAAACGCCGGAAGTGGAGCTGCCCGCGCCGGAGGAAAGCCATTCGGCACATAGCGGCGCGCCGGAAAGCGAACTCGCCCCGCCGGAAGATTTTCCGGAGGGCGAGGCCATTGCGGCGGCGGACGCGGCGCAGAAGCCCCTCAGCCGTAAAGAAAAAAGGCGGCTTCATAAGAAAGACAGGCGCGGGAAAGCGTCCGGCGGCGATGAAACCATTCAGACCGCCGATGGCGCGATTGTGGTGAAGCACAAAAAAAAGCGCCACCGCTTCCGCAATGTGGCGCTGACGCTTTTCAGTCTGTTTTTGATCGCGGTGGTGGCTGCGGTGTTCTATTTTGACGTGCCCAACTGGCAGCGCCTGGACATCAGCAAAATCACCGCCGCGCCCAAAACCGGCAACCTGTACGACGGTTCCGGCGAGCTGGTCACCACCATTAAGGGCGCGGAAAACCGGGTGCCCATCCCGCTCAGCGAAATTCCAAAGCTGATTCAAAACACCTTCATCGCCGCCGAGGACCTGCGTTTTTACAACCACCGGGGCGTGGACCTGGTGCGCATGTTCGGCGCGGTGGTGGCCAACCTGAAAGAAGGCGGCTATTCCCAGGGCGGCAGCACCATCACCATGCAGCTGATCCGGCAAAGCCATTTGAGCACCCAAAAAACCATCGCCCGGAAGCTGGAGGAAATCTATCTGGCCGTCATGCTGGAGCAGCAACGCAGCAAGGACGAAATTCTGGAGATGTACCTCAATTACATCTACTTTGGCAACGGCGCGTATGGCATTCAGGCGGCGGCTCAAACCTATTTTGAAGTGGACGCGAAGGACCTGTCCCTCACCCAGGCCGCGGCTTTGGCCGCCACCATCAAGGCCCCCAGCTATTGGGCCCCCCATGTGTCTGCGGAAAACAACCGCTCCCGCCGGCAATACATTCTGGATACCATGCTCGCGGAAGGCATGATCGACCAGGCCGCCCACGACAGCGCGGTGAAGGCGGAACTGGTGCTGGCAAAAGCCAAGCCTGTGGACATCCACTACGGCTGGTTTGTGGACGCGGTGCTGGACGAAGCCGAGCAGCTGTTGGGCCTGAGCAGCGAGCAGGTGCTGACCGGTGGCTATTCCATCGACACCACCCTCAGCCGGGAGCATCAAGACCTGCTGGATAAGCAATTCCAGACCGATGTGTTCCCGGCCAAGGCAAGCGACGGCACCCAGGTGCAGGGGGCGGCCGCCTGTGTCAGCACCAAAACCGGCGAGGTGCTGGCCATTGTGGGCGGGCGAAAGTATGAGGTGCGCCGGGGCCTGAACCGGGCCACGCAGCTTCGCCGGCAGCCCGGCTCCTCCCTGAAACCGCTGGTGGTGTACGCCCCCGCTATCGATCAGTTCGGGTTTATGACCTGCAGCGTCTTAAAGGACGAGCCCACCAATTTCCACGGCTACAAGCCCCGCAACAGCGGCTATGCCTATTACGGCAACGTCAGCATCCGCACCGCCCTTGCCAGCAGCCTCAACGTGGCGGCCGTGTC
>JAVBTE010000146.1:0-6152 GCA_031556335.1 Eubacteriales bacterium
TACACGATGTACCTGCCCTTGTATTCCTCAATGGGGTTGATGCGGTGGCTGTGGTGGCCCACCACCAGGTCCGCGCCGGCGTCGATGGTGGCCCGGCCCAGCTTCACCTGGTTGGAATTGGGCACATAGTCCTTTTCCTCGCCCCAGTGGTAGTTTACCACTACAATCTGGCACCCGGCCTCCCGCAGGGCGGCGATGTCCCCCGGCACCTTGTCGATCAGCTCGTCATGGCGGCCGCCAAAGGTTTGGTAGGCCAGCAGCCCCACCTGTACCCCCCGGGCCAGGATGATGGCTGGCTCTCCCTCGCTGGCGTAGGGAACGCCCGCGTCCTGCAGGGTTTTTTTGGTTTCGGCGTTGCCGTCCTCGCCCATGTCCATGGCGTGGTTGTTTTCAAAAGACACCGCGTCCACGCCGCCATAGGTCAGCATGCTCACATACTCCGGCGGCGCCCGGAAAAGGAAATCGTTGTTCAGCTTGTCCCTGTTCTTGCCCGCCGTGGTCAGGGTACCTTCAAAGTTCACCACGGTCAGGTCGTCCAGCGCGAAAAGGTCTTTCACGTTCCGGAAGGGGAAGTTGATGTCTCCCTTTTGTTTGTCCAGCTCCTTTTCGAAGATGGATTTGCTGTTTGATTGCAGGTTGCTGCCGACGGTAACGTCCCCCGTAAAGGACATGGTAACCACAATGGAGCTGTCCCACTCGTACACGGGCTTGGTTTTGTCCACAGGCGCCGGGGTCGCGTCCGGCTCGCCGGTAGCGGTTCCGTCTTGTTCGCCGGTTTGGGCGTTCAAATAATCCTCAATGGAGATTTCCACGTCCTCCTCCGCCATGGACAAGGCGAAGCACGTCCAGCACATGGCCGCCACCAGCAAAAGGGAAAGCCATCTTTTCATTCTTTTCAGCACCTCCATGGTTTCGGGGCTTCCCCCGCCAGGGCCACGGCCTTTCGGCCACGCCCGGCGCACAATCGTCCCCTTACTGATTCAACGGCGCGTAAAGCGCAATTCGTTCCTCTTCCGCACCCTTTTACAAATGCCCAACAAAGTCGGCCATGCGGCGCAGCGCCTCGGTCAGCTTGTCCAGCGCCGTGGCGTAGCAGCAGCGAATGTGCCCTTCCCCGCAGGCCCCAAAGGCCGTGCCGGGCACGCAGACCACCTCTTTTTCCTTTAGCAGCCGCTCGCAGAAAACCTCGCTGGTCAAGCCGGTTTTCTGAATGCCGGGAAACACGTAAAACGCGCCCAGGGGCTCGAAGCAGGACAGGCCCATGTCCCGGAAGGCCTTCACCATCAGCCTGCGGCGGTGGTCATAGCTTTGGCGCATCATTTCCACGTCGGCGTAATGGTCCTCCCGGCCCTGGCGCAGCGCTTCCTCCGCCGCCACCTGCCCCTGCCTGGGGGCGCACAGGATGGTGTACTGGTGAATTTTCACCATCACATCGCAAATGTCCGCCGGGGCGCAAAGGTAGCCCACCCGCCACCCGGTCATGGCAAAGGCCTTGCTGAACCCGTTCAGCACAATGGTTCTCGGCCGCATGTCCGGCAGGCTGGCGATGGACACGTGCCCGTGCTCGCTGTAACACAGTTCGGAATAGATCTCGTCGCTGACCACGATCAGGTCTTTTTCGAGGATCACCTCCCGAATCTTTTGGAGGGCCTCCCGGTCGATGATGGCCCCGGTGGGGTTGTTGGGATAAGGCAGAATAATGGCCCGGGTTTTTTCGGTCACGGCGTTTCGAAGCGCCTCGGGGGTGAGCACGAAGTTTTGCGCTTCGGACGTTTTGATGGGCACCGCCACGCCCCCAGCGAAGATGACGCTGGGGCAATAGCTGACGTAGCTGGGCTCGGGCACCAGCACCTCGTCCCCGGGGCGAAGCACCGCGCGCAGGGCCAGGTCGATGCCCTCGCTGGCCCCTACCGTTACCAAAATCTCGCTTACAGGGTCGTAGCGGAGCTGATAGCGCTGCTGCAAATAACAGGCGATCTCCTTGCGCAGGCTTAGGATGCCCCAATTGCTGGTGTAGGCGGTTTCTCCGTCCAGAATGCTGTTGATGGCCGCGTTGCGGATGTGGTAGGGGGTCACAAAGTCCGGTTCGCCCACGCCCAGGGAAATGGCGTTTGGCATGGTGGCCGCCACATCAAAAAACTTTCGGATGCCGGACTTTGGCACCGCCGCAATCAAAGGATTCACATAGGGGTTTATTCCCATCAGGCCATCACCGCCAGTCGCGGGTCATCCTTCTCGCCTTCAAAAATGATGCCGTCGCTTTTGTACCGCTTCAGCACAAAGTGGGTGGCCGTTCCGGTAACGGTCTCCAGGGTGCTGAGCTTGGTGCTGACAAAATAGGCCAGCTCCTTCAGGGTGTGGGCTTCCACCAGCAGCAGCAGGTCATACGCCCCGCTCATCAGGTATACGCTTTTCACCTCATCAAAGCGGTAAATGCGCTTGGCGATGGCGTCAAAGCCCTGGTCCCGCTGGGGGGTGACCCGCACCTCGATCATGGCCTCCACGCGCTCCCGGTCGGTTTTGTCCCAGTTGATGACCGGGGAGTAGCGCAAAATAACCCCCCGCTTTTCCAAATCCTGGATGCACTCCGCCACGTCCTCCATGGTTTTCCCGGTCATCACGGACAACTTTTCCAGGGGCAAACGGCAATCCTGCTGCAAAAGGGCCAGCAGTTCCATTTCCGTGCTGTTTTGCGGATGATGTTGCATATGGGTTCTCCTTTCCATGCAAAGCGGTCGCTTCTTTTTTAGAACAGGCCCTCGATGTCTCCGTTCTCGTTCACGTCAATGCTCAGGGCCGCTGGGGCCTTGGGCAGGCCCGGCATGGCGATGATGTCCCCGGCGAAAGCCACCACAAACCCCGCCCCGGCGCTGAGCCGCGCCGTGCGAATGGTGAGCTCAAACCCGCTGGGCGCGCCCAGCACCTTGGGGTTGTCGCTCATGCTGTACTGGGTTTTGGCAATGCACACCGGGCAACGGCCATAGCCCTCCTCTTCCAGCCGGGAAAGAACCTTCCGGGCCTCGGAGGAAAATTCCACATGCCCCGCGTGGTAGATGCGCTTGCCCACGGCCTCGATTTTCTCCATCAGGCTTGCCTCGTCCGGATAGGTAAAACTGGGCGCCACGGCAGGGTTTTGGTCCGCAGTTTTGCATACGATGTCCGCCAGCTCCACGGTGCCGCCACCGCCCTGGGCCCAGCCGTTGCACGCCGCGCAGGGCACCCCCAGCGCCGAAAGCTTCTGGCTGAGCAACGCGACCTCCGCGTCCGTATCCGAGGTGAAGCGGTTGATGGCCACCACCACCGGGGTTTGCCACACATCTCGGATGTTCTGAATATGGGCGGCCAGGTTCTCCATACCCTTTTCCAGAGCCTTTATGTTCTCCTGGCCCAGCAGGGCCTTTTCCACGCCTCCGTGATGCTTCAGCGCCCGCACCGTGGCCACCAGCACAATGGCGCTGGGCCACAGGCCGTTCATGCGGCACTTGAGATCCAAAAACTTTTCCGCCCCCAGATCCGCCCCAAAGCCGGCCTCGGTGACCACATAATCGGCCATGCGCATGGCCAGCTTTGTGGCGCACACGCTGTTGCAGCCATGGGCGATATTGGCGAAGGGGCCGCCGTGCATCAGGCAGGGGGTGCCGTCAATGGTCTGGATCAAGTTGGGGCTGAAAGCGTCCCGCAAAAGGGCGGTCATGGCCCCGCTGGCGCCCACCTGCCCCGCCGTGACCGGCGCGCCCTCATGGCTGCGGGCCACCACAATGCGGGAAAGGCGAGCTTTCAGGTCCTTTAAATCCGCCGCTAGGCAGAAAGCCGCCATCACCTCGCTGGCCGCCGTTATGTCAAAGCCATCCTCCCGCACCACGCCGTTTTTCACGCCGCCAATGCCCGTTACAATCTGCCGCAGCTGGCGGTCATTCATGTCCATGCAATGCCGGAAGCAAATCTGCCGGGGATCGATATTCAACTGGTTGCCCTGCTGGATATGGTTGTCCACCATGGCGCAGAGGAGGTTGTTGGCTGTGGTGATGGCGTGCAGGTCCCCCGTAAAATGCAGGTTGATGTTTTCCATAGGCAACACCTGGGCATAGCCGCCGCCGGTGGCCCCGCCCTTCATGCCGAACACCGGGCCCAAAGACGGCTCCCGCAGGGCCAGCATGGCCTTTTTTCCGCTGACCGTCATGCCGTCGGCCAGCGCCACAGACACGGTGGTTTTGCCCTCCCCTGCCGGGGTGGGGTTGATGGCCGTCACCAGCACCAGCTTGGCCCGCAAGGGTTTATTCTGGTAGGTTGCGGGGTCTACCTTGGCAATATAGCGTCCATAGGGCGAGAGGGTTTCTGCGGCGAAGCCTGCCACCTCCGCGATTTCCCCAATCGGTTTCAAGGTAGCCTGCCGTGCGATTTCCAAATCTGTTGCCACAAGAACGCCTCCTTTTGTTGATGCTTGCTCCATGGCTGCGGGCGCGCTTTCATCTGCCCCAAATTTGCCCTGGCGCTTTGAAAACGATACATGCCCCCAGTATCATGAACTTTTTTAGTATACCCCAAGATTTGGATGGTTTCAAGGCTGGCTTTTAACGTCCGGGTTTGGCGCGGATGACCGGGTCCGGCGCGGAAAAGGACGGTTTTCGCCAAAAGCCTTGGTCGCGCAAATTCTTTTCCCACTTGCCCGGCGCCCTTCTCCGCGAAAATTGTAACAAGCATCACATGGATTTGTGAAGCAATCTTCTTCATTCTGTGATATAATTTTGCGGAGATGTTTGCAATCCTTCTTGTGATTCCAAAAGAAAGTAGAGTGATGGACATGAAAAAAACAACCGGACTGCTTCTTTGCCTATTGCTGGCGCTTCTGCTTGCTGCTTGCCAGCCCGCTCCCGACGGCGCCCTAACCATAGATCCTGGTCAATCCCAGCAAAACAACGCGCTGCCGGCCAATGCCCAGCCTGAAACCGCCGCGCCGACGGGGAAAACCGAAATCAACGGGTAAGAACCGGGCAGGGGCAGGTTGCTGAAAGAGCATAAAAAAAACGGAGACTGCCAGGTTGCAGTCTCCGTTTTGATGTGGCCTCAATCGCGATGTAAGCCGTTTTGGGCTTCCAACTTCCACTCGTCCCGTTGGGGAGGCCATTTTTACAGGCCATTTTTACGCCATCTTGAGCCGATAGCCACATTTGTATACGGTTTCGATACGTTCGCCGCCCAGCTTTTTGCGAAGGCGCTGCACATGCACATCTACCGTGCGGGTATCGCCGATGCTTTGGTACCCCCATGCCTTGCGCAGCAGCTGTTCCCGGCTGACAGGCATATCCGGGTTTTCCATCAGCGCCAAGAGCAGCGCCAGCTCCTGGGCCGTCAGTTCCACCCGTTCCCCCGCCAGCAGCGCCACACGCTCTTTTTCGTCCACGGTCAACTCCCGCAGGGGCTCGTCCGAGCCCAGCAGGCCGTTTACCTTGGCAAGCAGCATTTTGGGGGCGAAGGGCAGCGTCAGCACATCCGAAGCGCCCGGATACAGCGCCCGCAGATGGGAAACCATTTGCCGGTCCGCCGTTAAAAAAAGCACCGGGCAGTTCAGCGTTTGAAACGTTTCCAGCAAAGGCCGGCAGGCCGTCCATTTCAGGCGGGCATCCAGCAAAACCAGCGCCGCCTGGTCCTCTTTGTCCATCATGGGCTGCTCCACTTGGCAAACCTTGACGCTATGCTGGCTTCTGCGCAAGGGATCGGCCAGCTTTTGCGTCGCCAAGTGGTCTGAAGCAAAAATGAGAATACTTGCCATGCAATCACCTCTTGACTATTATGACGATTGAACGTGAAAAAAAACTGCATTTTATGTGAACAAACTGTAACAAATTTACAGGTTTATCAAATTGTTGCTGGAAATGTTGGCGGGCAGGCAAATTTGAAGCCCGCACTTGTCAAGCGTTCCCCGGCATGCTATAATGCTGACGGCCATGCGCAGAGGGATTGCTTCCCTTTTCCTGCCACTTGGAGCGGTATCGAAGAGGTCATAACGAGAACGACTCGAAATGCGGTAACTTCGCCAAGTAGAGTGGGCCGGAAATCCTTGATGTGTAGCCAATTCCTGAGTGGTTTGAAAACAGCATACTAGCTACTTCTGCTCTAAATTTCTGTCATTTTTCCCGCTGGCTTATACGGAG
>JAVBTE010000044.1:0-7728 GCA_031556335.1 Eubacteriales bacterium
ACTTCATCGCGGTGGCTTCGCCCAGCTGCGCCAGCGTCATGGTGATGGCGGCGGTCAGCGTCGTCTTGCCGTGGTCAACGTGCCCGATCGTGCCGACGTTTACGTGCGGCTTGTTGCGTTCAAATTTTGCCTTGGCCATGGTGAAATACCCTCCTTCAAGTCATAACCGATATTATCCGGTATGGTTTCATGCGGTTGGAGCGGGTGATGGGAATCGAACCCACGTAGCTAGCTTGGGAAGCTAGAACTCTACCATTGAGCTACACCCGCATGTCCGCATAGACCGTTTCACCAGACATGGGATATTGTAACGGTTTTCCCTTTGCTTGTCAACCGTTTTTTCCTTTCGCGCCCGCCATGGGAAAGGGCGCGAAAAAACAAAGGAAAAACAACCGGATCGCGAAAAAATTTGGGGTTCATGGTCCGGGGGACAGAAAGTTTACAAAGGCGCGGGCACAGGGTCGATTTGCAGGGAAGGGGGCAAAAACCGGGGGCGCAGGGCCTGGTAGGGGGAAGAAGGGGCAAGCCACGCTTTTTTGAGGGACTCCTCCCGCAAAAGCACCGGCATCCGGTCATGGTAGGGGCTCATTTGCCCGTCGGCTGCCTGGGTGAGGATCACAAAGCAATCCTGGGCATCCCCTGGGGAACCGCCGGCCAACCTGCCGTATAACCCAGCCGCGTACATCAGCTCCCCCCGGGGCACATTCCCCAGGGAAAAAGCGAACTTGTCCTTGGTTTTGGCCCCGTCCGGCCTGCGCCGCCATTCGTAAAAACCGCCCATGGGCACCAGGCAGCGCCCCTCCCGGGCCGCTTTTTGAAACATGGGGGTGGTTTCCGCCTTCTCGCTGCGGCTGTTGATGACAAGGCCCGCGCCGCCGCCCCGGGGAAAGCCCCAGCGCATGGGCCGCACGGTGTATCCCCCCGCTGCGGCCAAAATGACCGGGGCGATTTGGGAGGGAAAGATTTCGCCGCGATGGACCTTGTCGGCCCCGGAAAGGTTCCCTCTGTTGATTTCCTCGATGATCACCCGCAGCTTCGGGTACCTGTCGTCCTCATCCTCTTTCGGTAAAAAATACCGCCCGCACATTTTACTGCCCCCTTGATGTAGCCCCTTAAAAGAACAGCGCCCGGATGTCTTCCTCCGTCAGGCTGGAAAGGGCGGTTTCCCCGGCCAGCACCACCCGGTCGAAAATGGCGCGCTTGCGCTTGCTCAGGTCCGTCACCTTTTCCTCAATGGTGTCCTTGGCGATCAGGCGCAGCACGTCCACGTCCCGGGTCTGGCCGATGCGGTGGGCCCGGTCCGTGGCCTGGTCCTCGGTGGCGGGGTTCCACCAGGGGTCGTAGTGAATCACCAAATCGGCCCCGGTCAGGTTCAGGCCCGTGCCCCCGGCCTTGAGGGAGATGAGGAACACCTGGCCCTCCCCGCCGTTGAAGCGGTCGCACAGCTCCTGGCGCAGTTCCGGCTTGGTTTCGCCGTCCAGGTACAGGGTTTTGACCCCCTCCCGGGAAAGCCGCTTGCGGATGATTTGCAGCATGCCCACAAACTGGGAAAACACCAGCATGCGCCGCCTGCCCTCCACGGCGGTGTGCACGGTTTGCACCAGCAGTTCCAGCTTGCCGCTGGTGCCCTCGTAATCGGGCAGGAACAGCTTGGGATGGCAGCATACCTGCCGCAGCTTCAAAAGAATGCTTAAAACCTGCATCCGGGCCCGGGGCAGGGCCCCCTGCCGCAGGGCCTCGTCCACATGCTGGCGCAGGGAGCCTAAAAGCTGCCGGTAGACCTGGTCCTGCTCCGGGGTCATGGCGGCGTACAGGCTTTGCTCGTGCTTTTTGGGCAGGTCTTTCAGCACGTCGTTTTTCAGGCGGCGCATCAGGAAAGGGCGGATGCGGTCCTGAAGCTCCTCGGCCCGTTCGCCGCTGCCATAGCGCCGCAGGAAGGCCGCCTGGGTGCCCAAATACCCCGGCAGCACAAAGTCGAAAATGCTCCACAGCTCCCCGGTGTGGTTCTCCATGGGGGTGCCCGTCAGGGCGATGCGCACCTGGGCGTCCAGGTCCTTGGCCGCGACGGCCCCAAGGCTTTGCGCGTTTTTGACGAACTGGGCCTCGTCCAGGATGGCGAAGCGCAACGGGATGTGCCGCAAAAGGTCAATGTCCCGGCGCAAAAGGGGATAGCTGGTGAGGATCACGTCCACCTCCGGGTCGCTTCCCGCACTTTCGATGGCCTGGCGGCGCTCCTCCCGCTGGCCGCTGATAAGCCGCACGGTCAGGGTTTCGTCAAAGCGCTTCAGCTCCGCCAGCCAATGGTAGATGAGGGAGGTGGGGGTGATGATGATGCTTTTTTTGCCGCCGTTTTTCTTTTTGACGGCCGAAAGGGCCGCGATGACCTGCACGGTTTTGCCCAGGCCCATCTCGTCGGCCAGAATGCCGCCCATGCGGGCCTCGTACAGCGACAGCAGCCATCCTGCGCCCCGGCGCTGATAGGGAACCAGCTTTTTGTAAAGCCGGGTGGGAATGAAGCCTTCGGCCTGGTCCGCCTCTTCCGCCAGGGAGGAAAGGGCCTTTTCCACCTCCGGATCGGCGTCGGTTTGAATACCCGCCAGCCGCAGCATGCTGACCATATAGGCCGAGCGGTAGGCGTTAAAGGAAAGCTCCCGAAGGTCGTCCGAGGCCCCGGGGTCGTCCAGGGCGGCGGCGTCCAGCAGTTCCTGGGCCACGGGCGCAAAGCCGGAAAGGTCGCGAATGTCCAGGAATTCGCCGGTTTTCAGGCGCACGTATTGCTGCCTGTCCCGGATGGCCGCGAGGATGGGTAAAAGCTCCGCCGCCTCGCCGGATTCCTCCAGCAGGGTAAACACCAGCCGGCCCCCCCGCATATGAAAGGAAGCATGGCCGGCAAAGCGCCGGGGCTTGATTTTGTCAAAGTCCGCCGAGGCGTACACTTCGCATTTTTTGGAGAGTTCCAGCACCCCCTGGGTGCAAAAGGCCAGGATGTCTCTGGCCCGGCGCAGCACCATCCGCTGGCCCCGCACCACAAAGCCCGCATCGGAGAAAAAGTCCAAAAGCGCGCTTTCCGCCCGGCCGTCCCGAAGCAGCAGGCGGTCGTCCCCGGGCCCGGGGGGCAGGGTTTCGGAAGAAACGGGAAATTCCGCCGGCTCGTCCGGCTCCTGGCCGGCAAGGCCCGCAAAGGGGCGAAGCACCACGTCGCCATAGGCGAAGTCCAGCCGGGCCACCACGTTGCCCTCCACCAAATCCAGGTATACCCGGGGCTGGAAAGGCGCGGTGATGAGCCGGGCGCTGAGGGCCGGGGAAGGCACCACCGTGCCCACAGTGGACAGGGCGGGCAAAAGGGTGGCCAGGATGTCCTCCGCGTCTGCGGCGGGGTAGCTGAACCGGCGGCCTTCCCCGCTAAAAAGCCTGCAAATGCGCGCCTGGGCCCCATGCAGATGGGCCACCCGGCCTTCATACAGCACATACCGGCCGTCGGCGGTTAAGAGGCGCAGATCCTCCACCCCCTCGGCCGTCACGGAAAGCTCGCCCCCCGCCATGACGACGGAAAAGCACAAGGGCAGCTCCATGGTGCGGATGCCGGACTGGGTTTGCTTGTCCGCCGAGGGCTTGGCCCCAGCCGCCGCCTCCGCCATCAGCAAAAAGGGCCGGGTTTCCAGATAGCGCATCACGCTTTGCAAAAAAGCCCCGGACAGAAGCGCAAACCGGCCTTCACTAAGCGGGCCCAATGCGCGTTCCTCCTCCGGTTCCGGCAAGACCGGCTCCTGAACGCCGGGGGGCGCTTTGACGGGCAGATGGCTGAGCAAAATGGACAACAGCCGCTCGTCGTCCTTGGAAAGGCGCATTTGGGTGGGCTGGTAGGTGAACCGGGGGGACAGGGGCAGCGCCGTGCCCATAATATAGGAAAAAAGAAGCTCCGGAATGCTTTTGACGGCGTACATCCGCTCCTGGCCGAGGGACAGGCCCAGGCCCACCCGGCCATCGGGAAACAGCCGCAGGGCGGCGGTGAGGCGGACGCTTTCGCTGCCCGGCATGGCCCGGCTGAGGGCGGCCAGCAGCTTTTGCCCGGCGGCGAATTCGTGCTGTTGCCACAGCTTGTGCAGCGCGCCGTCCTCCTGGGCGGCGAAAAGCGCGGCCACCACATGGGCGCAGGGCTCACCGCCATGGCCGCAGGTACACTGGTGCGCCCCCACCATGGTAAGCCGCACTTCCTCCACGGGCACGGCGCCCACCCGCAAAACCAGCGAAGCCTCTTCCCGCGCCACAAGCGAAACGCTTCCCCGGCGGAAAAGCGCCTCGCCGTCCCGGTAGACGGCTGGGTCCAGCGAGTGCGGCACCAGGGCCATCGCGATCTCCTCCCTAAAAAACCGTAGTTTGATTGACTTCTCGATCGGTTTCGTCCATTCCTGCCGCCTGGAAGATGTTGGAGGAAAAAATGTTGCATATGGAAAGCGGAACCGGGCATGCTAACGTTGGAACGGCAATCAAGCAAACGGCCGAAAGACGCGCGGGGAGCTTTTGAATTGTAAAGCGCCCAATCTGTTTGCCAAAAGGCAAGACAGGTCAAAGATGCAAAGATGTAAGAAGATGTTGATCATTGCGCGTATTTTTCCTAAAGCAACGATGCTACCGTGAAGGCTTGTTCCTTTCGATGATTGACGTTTCCAACAGCCCAGGGCTTATTGCACCTGGGCTGCTTGCATTGGGACAAAAATTTGGGGGATGCTTGCGCCGCATCCCCCAAACCGCTTTAGTCCCCCAGCTTTGAAAAGCCTTCCCCCAGCACCTCAAAGGCGTCCGTAATAAACACGAAGGCGTTTTCGTCCACCTGGCGGACCACGGCCTTCACCTGGCTCAGTTCCTGGTCGGTAACGATGCAAAGCAAAATGGGCTTGTCCTCCCCGCTAAAGCCGCCCTGGCCGTGCAAAAGCGTCACGCCCCGGTCGATGGTGGCCAGCAGCTGCCGCTTCACGTCCTCGTAGGACGGCGAAATGATGTAGCAGGCTTTTTGCTTGGTGAAGCCTTCCAGCACCACGTCGATAACGCGGGTGGCCACATAAATGGAAATAAAGGCGTACAGGGCGTGCTCCACCTGGATGAAAAAGCCTGCGGCCAGCACCACGGTAAAGTCGATGCTCATCAGAAAGGCGCCCATGGAAATGTGCTGGAAGTGCTTGTGCACCATGCGGGCGATCATATCGCTGCCGCCGGAGGTGGCCCCGCCCCGAAGAATCAGCCCCAGGCCGCCGCCCAGCAAAACGCCGCCGAACACGCTGCCAAGCAGGGGATCGGCGGTGACGGCGGACGCGGGAAGAAGGTCGATGAGCAGGGAAAAAAGAACGGTGGTGACCAGGGAGCGAAAAACAAACACCCGGCCCATGGAGCGGTACCCCAATATGAAAAGCGGCACGTTCAGGCAAAGGCTGGTAATGCCCACGGGCCAATGAAAAATATAGTTGAGGATGGTGGCGATGCCGGTGACGCCGCCGGGGGCGATGGCGTTGGGAACCAAAAACATGGGGTAGGCCAGGGCGCAGATCGTGCTTCCCAGCACGATTTGGATGTAGGCGAGCACCCGCTCGTTTTTCAGGGATACCGGGTGTTTTTTCATTGCAGTCTCCTTTGTGGGTATTGCGGAAAGATCCCGCGAAAGCGACCCAGCCGCTTTCGCAGGGAATTCTTTGGTTTGGCCAGACAAAAGCCTGCGTCAGCCAGGGTTTGCCATGTCGCGCATGGCCAGGGACACGCTCAGCGCCCGGTTCACCCGCTGCATCACCTCGGCCGATACGCTGCCCAGCAGCCGGATCAGCCGGGTTTTCTCCAGCGTGCGCACTTGCTCCGCCAGCACCATGGAATCCCGCCAAAGCCCGCCTTCCCCGCTGGGAATGGATACGTGGGTGGGCATGTTGGGCTTCTTGGACTGGGCCGTCAGCGCGGCCACGATCACCGTGGTGCCGTGCTGGTTGCCCAAGTCGTTCTGGATCACAAGCACGGGGCGGATACCGCCCTGCTCGCTGCCGACCACAGGGTCCAGGTCGGCCATATATATCTCGCCTCGTTTCATCGTTTTCACGCTCCGAGGCGGTTAAACCGCCTTTTTCGGCGGCCCTCAAGGTGGCGCTCTGTTGTGTTTACAGGATAGTATACCACGCTTTGCCTAAAAGCAACAGGGGTACCGCGGCATGCGAGGGCCACCCTCTCCATTCTATGTGCCCCATTCCCTGGTGTGCGCGGGGCGGAGGGAGGCCATATCTTGTTGTTGCAAAACAGAACGTTCGTTTGTATAATGAACATGAAAAGAGGAACGTACGTTCCCAAAAAGAGGAGAAATCCACATGCCCGGAAAGGTCATTTTGCACGCGGACCTGAATAATTTTTACGCCTCCGTCGCCTGCCTGACCCATCCGGACCTGCGGGAGGTGCCGCTGGCGGTGTGCGGCGACCCTGCCGCCCGCCACGGCATTGTGCTGGCCAAAAACACAGTGGCCAAGCACATGGGGGTCAAAACCGGGCAGGTGCTGTGGCAGGCCCGGCAGCTGTGCCCGCGCCTTCAAACCATCAGCCCCAGCTACGAAAGCATCCACCAGTACAGCCAGCGGGTGCGGGGCATTTTTTCCCGCTATACCGGCCATGTGCAGCCCTTCGGCGTGGACGAGGCCTGGCTGGACATCAGCGGCCCCGGGATGACCATGGACCGGGGCGCCCGCATTGCCAACCATCTGCGCCACGCCGTGCGGGAGGAAACCGGGCTCACCATCAGCGTGGGGGTCAGCGACAACCGCATTTTTGCCAAGCTGGGCAGCGATTTGAAAAAGCCGGACGCGGTCAGCGTCATATGCCAGGAAAACCGCGCCACCGTGCTGGACCCTTTGCCCGTGAACGAGCTGGTGTTTATCGGGCCATCCACCACCCGAAAGCTGAACGCCATCGGCATTTCCACCATCGGGCAGCTGGCCCGGGCCGACCCCGCCATGCTGAAAGCCCTCTTCGGCAAAACCGGGCTGATGCTCAGCGGCTTCGCCCGGGGCGACGATGCGGCCGCCGTCATCGCCGAGGACGCGCAGCCCAAAGTAAAAAGCGTGGGCAATTCCATTACCACCGCCCACGATATCATCACCCCCGAGGATGCCCGCATCACCCTGTACGGGCTTTGCGAAAGCGTGGCTTGCCGTCTGCGAAAGCAGGGCCTGGTGGGCCGCACCTTGCAACTGACCCTGCGGGACACCGCCATGGCCACCTTTCAGCGCCAAGGTCCCCTGGAATATGAAACGGATTGCAGCTTTGACCTGTTCGAAACCGCTTACGCCCTGCTGCTGGAGCATTGGAAGCCCGGTACGCCCCTGCGGCTTTTGGGGGTCAGCGTCAGCCATCTGTCCCCCGTGGCCGCCCTTTTTCAGCTCTCTTTTTTGCCCCAGGACGCTGCCCGGCAAAAAAAGCAGCTGCTGGAATACGCCGTCGACGGCATACGGGAGCGCTACGGGCATTTCGCCATTCGCCGGGCCATCACGCTTTCCGACCAGTCCCTGGGTTCCATCCACCCCCAGCGGGACCACACCCTGCACCCGGAGCCTTACTTTAAGTGAGAGGGACGATACGTGGGGGGGGGGGGGGGGCGGGCCGGCGCCCGGCGGCCGCCACGGGACCCGGCAAGAAAAAGCGACAGGGCGGGCCAAAGGCGAGGAGGAGGCAGGCCGCGAGAGGGGGGGGCGGAGGGAGAGACGCGCC
>JAVBTE010000155.1:0-6059 GCA_031556335.1 Eubacteriales bacterium
ATGCGCCTCACCGGCGATACAAGCGGCATTCATAGGCCGGGGCAGTTTGTGCAGATCGCCCTGCCGGGGTTTTACCTGCGGCGGCCCATTTCCGTGTGCGACTGGCGGCCCGGGGAACATGGCACGCTGGACCTGATTTACAAAGTGGTGGGCCATGGCACGGAGGCCTTGAAGGCCACGGCGGCGGGCGCGGAGCTGGACCTTTTGGCCGGCCTTGGCAACGGCTATGACATGGACGCGCTGGAGGACGTGCGCATCAGCCAGGCGCCCCTTCTGGTGGGCGGGGGGGTGGGCACGCCGCCCCTGTACGCGCTGTGCAAGGGGCTGCTGGCCATGAACAAGGCCCCCACGGTGGTGCTGGGCTTTAGCACCGAAAGCGAAGTGTTTTTGGAAAAAGAGTTCCGGGACCTGGGGGCCCAAACCCTGGTCTGCACCCTGGACGGCTCCCGGGGGGTGGAAGGCTTTGTGACCGACGGCATGCGGGAGATGGCCGGAAAATACGACTATGTTTTCGCCTGCGGGCCGGAGGCTATGCTGAAGGCGGTGCACACCCTGTGCGAAAGCCACCCCGTAAGCGGCCAGTATAGCTTTGAGGAACGCATGGCCTGCGGCTTTGGGGTGTGCATGGGCTGCAGCTGCAAAACCCGGTACGGCGCCAAGCGCATCTGCAAGGACGGCCCAGTGCTGCGGGGGGAGGAGATCGTATGGTAACAACAAAGGTGACCCTTTCGGGCCTGACGCTGGACAACCCGGTGATCCCCGCCAGCGGCACCTTCGGCTACGGCGAGGAAATGCGGGAATTCTACGACCTGAACATGCTGGGCAGCTTTTCCTTCAAGGGCACCACCCTGGCCCCCCGGTTCGGCAACGACACCCCCCGCATCGCGGAATGCGAGGCGGGCATGCTCAACGCCGTAGGGCTGCAAAACCCAGGCGTTCATCACGTGATGGAGCATGAACTGCCCGCGCTGGCCACGTTTTTCAAAAAGCCTGTCATTGCCAACATCAGCGGCTTTTCCATTGACGAGTATGTGGAGTGCTGCCGGCTGCTTTCGGGGGAGCCCCAGGTGGGCCTTTTGGAGGTGAACATCTCCTGCCCCAACGTGCACGGAGGCGGCATGGCCTTTGGCACAAGCCCCCAGGCCGCCGCCCAGGTGACCCGGGCGGTGAAGCGGGTGGCCACAAAGCCCGTGTACATCAAGCTGAGCCCCAACGTGACGGACATCGTGGAGGTGGCCAAAGCTTGCGAGGACGCGGGGGCGGACGGGCTGAGCCTGATCAATACGCTGCTGGGCATGCGCATCAGCCTGAAAACCCGAAAGCCCATTCTGGCCAACGTCATGGGCGGGTTCTCCGGCCCGGCCATCTTTCCGGTGGCGCTACGGATGGTGTACCAGGTGGCCCAGGCGGTCCGGGTTCCCGTCATTGGCATGGGCGGCGTGAAAACCGCCGAAGACGTGCTGGAGATGATGCTGGCCGGGGCCACCGCTGTGCAGGTGGGCGCGCAAAACCTTGTGGACCCCTTTGCCTGCAAAAAAATCATCGAGGCCCTGCCCGGGACCATGGAACGGTATGGAATCACGGATTTGCAAAAGATCATTGGAGGTGCGTGGAAATGAGCGGGCAACCAACAGGAGATGTGATCATCGCGCTGGACTTTCCCACAGCGGAAGCGGTATACGCTTTTCTGGACAAGTTCCAGCAGGAAAAGCCCTATGTGAAGGTGGGCATGGAGCTGTTCTACGCCGAGGGCCCGGGCATTGTGCGGGAGATTAAAGCCCGGGGGCACAAGGTGTTCCTGGACTTGAAACTCCACGACATTCCCAACACCGTGAAAAGCGCCATGCGGTCCCTGTCCAGGCTGGACGTGGACATGACCAACCTGCACGCGGCGGGCACCATCGACATGATGAAGGCCGCCGTCGAAGGCCTGACCCGGCCTGACGGCACCCGGCCCATGCTGCTGGCGGTGACCCAGCTGACCTCCACCAGCGAGGAACGCATGCAAAAAGAGCTGCTCATTTCCGCTTCCATGGAGCAAACCGTGGCCCACTACGCGAAAAACGCCAAACAGGCGGGGCTTAGCGGCGTGGTGTGCTCGCCTTTGGAGGCCCGGCTGGTGAAAACCGCCTGCGGCGACCCGTTTTTGACCGTCACCCCCGGCATCCGTTTCGCAGACGCCGCGACCGACGACCAGGCCCGGGTGATGACCCCGGAAAAGGCCCGGCTTGGTGGCAGCGACTTCATCGTGGTGGGGCGGCCCATTACCCAGGCCCAGGACCCGGTTTTCATGTACCGCCGGTGCGTGAAAGAGTTTTTGGGGTGATGGGGGACGGGGACGGCAGGGGTTTCACCCCTCTTCCGGTCTTTCGGTCGTCGCCTAGGTCACTACCGTGACCCAGGCTCGCCTCAAGCCCCATCTCTCGTTCGCTTTCGGCTACGCCGAAGGGCCCACAGGGCCCACGCTCACTGACGATGCCCCACCAGGGGCAAGGCCCCTGGACCCGCTATTGACCGCATTGCATGCGGTCAAGGATGATTCGATATTTCATTTGACCGCGTGAAACGCGGTCAAAAAAAGGGTCCAGGGCGAAGCCCTGGCGGGGATGCAAGGGGCGGAGCCCCTGCCGTCCCCCCACCCCGCGCAAAATTCTATTATGGAGGAATCACCATGCAATACGAAATCGCCAAGGCGCTTTTGTCCATCGGGGCCGTGTTTTTGCGGCCGGAGGAACCCTTTACCTGGGCCAGCGGCATCAAAAGCCCCATCTATTGCGACAACCGCCTCACCCTTTCCGCGCCGGCTGTGCGCACCCAGGTGGAAACCGGTCTGATGGAAGTGGTGAAAAGGGAATATCCGCAGGCGGAGGTGCTGATGGGCACCAGCACGGCGGGCATTGCCCACGCCGCCATTGTGGCCCACATGATGGGCCTGCCCATGGGCTATGTGCGCTCCGGGGCCAAGGACCACGGCAGGGCCAACCAAATTGAGGGCAAGCTGGAAAAGGGCCAGAAGGTTGTGGTGATCGAGGACCTGATCTCCACCGGCGGCAGCGTGGTGGAGGTGGTGGAGGCCCTGCGGGAAGCCGGGGCGGAGGTTTTGGGCATTGCCAGCATCTTCACCTACGGCATGAAAAAGGGGCTGGAACGGCTGGCGGCGGCCCAGGTGAAAAACGTGAGCCTGTCCGGGTTCGACGCCCTGGCGGAGGTGGCCGCGGAAACCGGCCACATCAAGCAAAGCCAGGTGGCGGCGCTGATCCGCTTTCGGGATAACCCCAGCGACGAGGGCTGGATGCGGGACATTTAACAAAGAAAGAGGGAGAAAGCCATGCGCGAGGTACGCCATCTGCTGGACATTACAGACCTTTCCCAGGAGGAAATCGGCGGGCTTTTGGACCGGGCGGACGATATCATCGCCCATCCGGAGAAGTATGCCGCGTGTATGCGCGGCAAGAAGCTGGCCACGCTGTTTTTTGAGGCCAGCACCCGCACCCGGTTGTCCTTTGAGGCGGCCATGTACGAGCTGGGAGGCAATGTGCTGGGCTTTTCCTCGGCGGACAGCTCCAGCGCCGTGAAGGGGGAAAGCGTGGCCGACACCATCCGCACCGTGGGCTGCTATGCGGACGTCATCGCCATGCGCCATCCCAAGGAAGGCGCGCCCACCGTGGCGGCCCAGGTGTCCACGGTGCCCGTCATCAACGCCGGGGACGGCGGCCACAACCACCCCACCCAAACCCTGACGGACCTTTTGACCATCCGGCGGGAAAAGGGCAGGCTGCACCAGCTGGTGGTGGGCCTTTGCGGGGATTTGCAGTTTGGCCGCACCGTTCACAGCCTGATGAACGCCATGGCCCGCTACAAAAGCATCCGCTTCGTGCTGATTTCGCCCAAGGAACTGCGCATTCCCGATTATCTGCGGGACGGCATGCAGCAAAAGGGCATTCCCTTCACCGAGGTGGAAAAGCTGGAGGACGTCATCGGTACGCTGGACATTCTCTACATGACCCGGGTGCAAAAGGAGCGCTTCTTTAACGAGGCGGACTATGTGCGCCTGAAAGACAGCTACATCCTGGACCCGGAAAAGCTGCAAAAGGCCCGCAAGGACCTGTGCGTGATGCATCCGCTGCCCCGGGTGAACGAAATCAGCCGCGCGGTGGACGACGACCCCCGGGCGTGCTACTTCAAGCAGGTGCTGAACGGCAAGTTTGTACGCATGGCCTTGATGATGAAGCTGATGGGGGTGGAAGCATGAACATTGACAGCATTCAGAACGGGTATGTGATCGACCACATCCGGGCGGGCCGCAGCATGGAAATATACCGCTATCTGGGCCTGGACGCGCTGGACTGCTCGGTGGCCATCATCAAAAACGCCAAGTCCGGCCGCATGGGCAAAAAAGACATCATCAAGATCGACGAGGAGATTGTGATCAATGTGGATATGCTGGGGTATATCGACCCGGGCATTACCGTGAACATCATCAGGAACGGCGAGCGGGTGGCCAAAAAGACCCTGGCGCTGCCGGATCGGGTGGTGAACGTGATCCGCTGCAAAAACCCGCGCTGCATTACCCAAACCGAGCAGGAAGTGGACCAGATTTTTTTCCTGGCGGACAAGGAGAAGCAAACCTACCGGTGCCTGTATTGCGAAACCGCCCATAAAAAAGGGGAAAACAAATAACGGACCCGCCGGCGCCAAAAACGATTTCGGTTTTTGCGCCGAAAAAGACCGGAAAAGCGAAGGCTGTGCGCAAAATACGGCGTGGCCTTCGTTTTTCAGCGTGCCCAAGCCCGAATTTTTATTTACATGTTTTTCTTTTTTCGGTATAATTATTTTGCATCTTTCGCGTGCAAAAAATGCTGCCATAGGAACCATCTGCTTGTAAGGAGCTTGCTTATGCTTAGAAATCTTAGCTTGCGTAATAAATTGTTTGTTTTGGTCACATTCGTGGTGGTGGTGTCGTTTTTGGCCGTCACGTGGATCGTGTCGGACAACAGCATCGACATGGCGAAAAGGGACGCATTCGCCCTGGCCCAGGAGCGGGCGGAGAAATACAAAAACGAGATCAAGGCGGAACTGCAGGGCGCCCGGGTCACCTCGGAAACCCTGAAAACCGTGCTGGAAACGCTGAAGGATTTTGACCTGACGGACCGGGACATGATGAACGCGATCCTGAAAAACGCGCTGGCGCAAAAGGAATACATCACCGCGTTTTGCATCGCCTATGAGCCCGACGCCCTGGACGGGAAGGACGCCCTGTACGCAGGGCAAAGGCCCGCCTATGACGAAACGGGCCGCTATGCCCCTTACTGGAACAAGCTGGGGGGCAACATCGACGTGGAACCCCTGTACGACATCGACATCGCCGACTGGTACATCGTGCCCAAAGAAACCAAAAAGGAATACATTACCGACCCCTACCCCTATCTGGTGCAGGGGCACCCGGTGATGCTGGCCAGCCTGATTTTCCCCATCCTGCATGAAGATCGCTTCATCGGCATCATCTCGTCGGACATTGTGCTGGACAAGCTGCAGGAGATGGTGTCCCAGGTCAATATGGATGGGCAGGGCGGGTATACCCAGATTTTTTCCGGGTCCGGAATGGTGGTGGCCCATCCCGAGAAAATGCACCTGGGCAAAGACCTGGTGGAGTGCCAAACAATGGAAATGCTCAGGACAGAGCCTGCCAAGGCCAAGGAGGCCCTTGGGTACGCCCAGGGCTATCTGGACGGGCACCCCCTGGCGGAGGGGGCGGACGAGGCGCAGATTGCGGCCCGCGCCAACCTGGAAACCTTTGTGGCGGAGCTGAAAGCCTATGCGGAAACCCCCGGCCAGCCTCTGCCGGACATGCAGATGCTTGCGCCGGAAATGGCACTGGAAATTCTGCGGGTCGCCCCGGAGCGGCTTGAATATGTCACGGCGGCCAAGGGGCATATTGGCGGCGGCCAGCGGTACATTTCCAGCACCAAGGAATATTACACGGTGTATGCGCCCATTCAGTTCAGCGAGGACACCCGGCCCTGGTCGGTGGCGGTCAGCGTGCCCATGGCGGAGGTGCT
>JAVBTE010000094.1:0-4397 GCA_031556335.1 Eubacteriales bacterium
GATCACCTCCAGGGGCACGATGGTCACCTTTTTCACCAGGGTTTCCCGGTGGCTGAGCTCTTCCACAAAATGGGTGGGCACGCCGTGCTTTTCCAGCAGCTTCATCAAATGGTTGGTGACCCGGTTGTTGATGGCTCCCTTCCCCTGGATGCTGCCCTTTTTCAGGCCGTTAAACGCCGTGGCGTCGTCCTTGTAATCCACCAGCACCAAGGCGGGATCATCCGTGGCGTATACCTTTTTGGCTTTTCCCTCGTAGAGCTGTTCCATCTTTTTCATGGGAATCCCCTCCTGCAAAATCAAACGTTCAGGTTTTGATCCTTTTTCAGCACCGCGTCCCGCATTTCCGCCCGCATGGCCAGCAGCCTTTCATAAAGCGCCCCGTCCGAAACGGCGATGATCTGGGCCGCCAGCAGCGCCGCGTTCTGGGCTCCGTCAATGGCCACGGTGGCCACGGGCAGGCCGGCGGGCATCTGCACGGTGGAAAGCAGCGCGTCCAGCCCGTCCAGCGTGGAGGCTTTCACCGGAATGCCGATGACCGGAAGCACGGTTTGCGCCGCCAGGGCCCCGGCCAGGTGGGCCGCCTTGCCCGCCGCCGCGATGATGACGCCAAACCCGTTTTCCGCCGCGCCTTTGGCAAAGGCGGCGGCCTCCAGGGGGGTGCGGTGGGCGGAATACACATGGGCCTCAAAGGGAATGTTCAGGTTTTTCAGGGTATCAAAGCAGGGTTTCAGCACCGGCAAATCGCTGTCCGAGCCCATGATCACGGCGACCTTTTTCACGGCAATTCCTCCTTGGGGGTGCGTTTTGGGGCAAAAAAGCAGCCCGGCGGTTGCCCGCGGCTGCTTTTTTTGCCCTTTGGGCGCTTTGCGGGTTTCTGTGCCTGAACGCTCACCGCAACGCCCCCTCTTTCCGAACAATAACTGAATTGTACCGAAATTTCGTCCGTATGTCAAGCAATTTTCCGAACGTTTAACCTTCCTTTAAAGAAAACGTTAGAATTTCGACGAAGCATCGACAACCGCGCCGGGACCCGCCGGAAAAAATGCTTGGTTTTTCCGGCGAGTCTGGTATAATGCAAGCAAACAATTCTCTTTTGCAAGTGCACACCCGGGGAACAGAGAAAGGATCGTGAGACCCATGAAACGAGTATTCCTTATTCTTCTGGCGCTGCTGATGTTATGGAGCGGCTTTGCCATGGCCCAAACCGCCGAGCAGGACAATGACGCCATCCAAAAGGCGGTGGAAACCTTCCTTTCCACCGCCATCACACAGATCGCGGCGAACGATCAAAATCCATGGATCGCCTTCATCTGCGGCCAGGGCGCGGAAAACGTCCAAATGAACCTGGAAAAGTTCGACGTGACCAAGGGCAGGCCCCTGGCGGTGACCTTTGCCCTGGCCGGCGCGCAGCCCCGGGTGAAGACCCTGCCCAAGTACGAGGGGGAGCCGGAAGCCTTTTTGAAGGCGGCGGCGAAAAACATGCACGCTCACGACGTAACGGCCAAAACCTCGCTGCTCATCACCGCCAAAGGCGGCGGCTATGAGGCCGCTTTTGCCCCCAAGGCCGACGCGGCCCTGGCAAAGACGGTGAAAGGGATCGCCACCAACGCCCAAAAGGCCTTTACCGACAAAACCCTTTTCACGGCCATCACCGATTTCCTGATGCCCTGCCCCATCGCCACGCCCAAAAAGGCCCCGGCGGAACTGGCCGCGGCAGACTTCCGGCCCACTTTCCAGGCCTATTTGAAGCGCAACAGCCTGGACGTCTCCGCCACGCCGGAAATTCCCTGGCTCTTATACGGCCTGAAAGGCTTCAAGCTGGACGTGACCGGCGGCCCGGAAAACTTCCGCGTCACCTTTGCCGCGCCGGACCTTGGCGCGCTGATTCCGGCCTCTGGCAAAACACTGGCCCACGACCTGAATTACGACCCCAAGGCCAAGAGCTACACAAACGACCAGCAGCGGGACCTGCTTCTTGAGCGGGCCGCCCAGGACGCCATCGCCTTCCGGCATGACAAGAAGAACACCGGGGTGGCCTCCGCCTATACGTTCAGCTTTCTGAACCTGCCGGGGAAGGTAAACCCGGAAGCGGATTTTTACGGAGAAAAACAGGAAAAGACCGTGGAAGCCATCGCCACCTCCGCCCTGGTGGACCTGCAAATGGAAATTTTGTTGATGCCCGACTATCCCGCCCTGCCCAATCCCAAAACCGGCGTGGTTCGCGGCGAAAGCACGGGAACCTCCTGCACATTCAAAACCCCCAAGGACGGCTACAACCGCTGCATCATCGCCTACAAACCCGGCACCACAAATGAGGTATGCATGCTGTTTGTGGAAGGCGGCAAAACCGGCACCATGAAGCTGCCCGAAGGCCGTTACGACCTGATCTTCGCCACCGGAAGCTACTGGTATGGCGAGGACGCGCTGTTTGGCGAATATGCTTCCTACGAGCTATATAGCAACGACGACGTGCCCAGCCGCCGCTACATCCACCAGTTCTTCCTGGGGGGCGTGAAGGCCCCCAGCAGGGCGGAATCCTTTGAAACCGAGGGAATGGATTACGAAGGGCTGGCAAAATGATCCTCCGGTTTTCCCCATGACATAAGCCCCGGTTCCCCCTGGCGGGCATCCCCGCCAGGGGCTTTTCTCTGCCTTTTGCGGAAAAATCATTTTTCCGTGCGAAAAGCCCTTGGGCTTTTGTGCTTTTTTTGTTATAATAACCCTCGTCGACTTCGGACGCTTTGCCGACCAGTTTCTCCATCTATCCACAATTGCCGCGCCCGCCCCCGGCGCAAACGACCTGAAAAGGAGCGTGACGCCCATGAAACGCATCGTTCTTGCGCTTTTGATCCTTTCCCTGGTTTTGCCCCTTATGGCGCTTGGCGAAGCCGCCCTCAAGCCCTCCGCCACCATTGAGGAAGCCGTGGAGGTGTTTTTGGCGGACCGGCTGGCTTTGATCGGCCGGGACACCACCGACCCGTGGCAGCGCTTCATCTGCGCCCAAGGCCTGAAAGACATCAAAATGAACCTGAAATGGTTCACGGTGGAAAGCCGCAAGCCTCTGCCCGTTACCTTCACCCTGGTATCCGCCAACCCCCGGGTGCTGGACCAGCCCCCCTATGAGGGCGATCCGGAAACCTGGCTGAAAGGTGTGGCGGAGACCATGCACCTTTTCAATGCTCATTTTGAGCTGGAATTCCGCATCACCCCCCAGGATGGCGGCTATGTGGCGTCCTTTGCCGCCAGCAGCGATTTTCCCCTGTCCCGGGCCGTGCGGTCCCTGTCTGAAAAAGCCCAGCAGGCCTTTACCAGCAAGGTTCTGCTCTCCGCCATCACGGATTATATGATGCCCATACCCGTGGCCTCCAGCTACAAAAGCGCGCCCAAGAGCCTTTCCCCCGCCGACTATACCCCGGCCTACCGCCACTATCTTTCCCGCAACGGGCTGAACGCCTCCACCGCGCCCCTGGCATCCGCTCTGCTTTATGCCGTTCGCGGGTACGAGCTGGATGTGTCCGGCGGGCCGGAAAACTTTCGCCTTTCCTACCTGGTGCCTGAAATGAGCGACCTGATCAGCGCGGGCGCGGACACCCTCAGCCACTACCTGAACTTTGACGCAAGCGCCAAAAAATACACCCCCGGCGAACAAAAAACCCTGCTGGTGAAACAGATTGAACAGGAAGCCATTCGCCACCGCTATCAGGGCAGCGAGGTGCAAAAGGAGACCTGCGCCTTCTCCTTCTTCTCCCTGCCCCAAAGCCTGAACCCCGAGGCCCTGTACGTCCACCCCATTGAGAACATTCAGGAAAGCTTTGCAAACGCCGGCACCACCGTGGCCGACGCGGTGGCCAAAATGCCCGAATACCCCGCCCTGCCCAACCCCAAAAACGGCCTGTTCGCCGGGCGCAGCAAGGGCTCCAAATTCCATTTCAAAAGCAATCCCGACGGCTTTTTGCGGACGGTGAAGGTGTACGACGCGGTGACCCATCAATTGAATTGCGCCTTGTTTTTGGACGGCGGCATCTCCGTCGTGGTGCGCATCCCCGAGGGCGCGCATTATATGGTCATCGGCATGGGCAAGCTCTGGTACGGGGAGGAGCACCTCCTCGGCGCTGCGGCCAGCTATGTGCAAACGCCTCCCTTCACCGTGCAGGATAACCATTACGTCTACACCGTTATGCTGAACCCCAAATACCACGGCAACACCGAGGTGGACCTGCTGGACTACCAAATGGTGGTGGACAAGGCGGGGGATGAAAGCGCGGAGCAGGACGCGGGACGGTAGGGGACGGGGACGGCGGGGAACGGGGGACGGGGGGGGGGGGGGGGGGCGGCCCCCCCCCCAGCGGCGGGGCCGCGCCCCCCCGCCAGAGCACGGGGGGCGCGGGGCGGGCGAA
>JAVBTE010000010.1:0-5425 GCA_031556335.1 Eubacteriales bacterium
GATCACCGGGATCCCGCCGCCGCCGCAGGCGATGACCACCTGGCCGGCATTCAAGAGGTCTTTGATGGTCTCGATCTCCACGATCTCCACGGGCTTGGGGGAAGCCACCACCCGCCGCCAGCCCCGGCCGGAATCCTCCACCATGGTGTAGCCCTTTTCACGAATCAGCTGGTCGGCCTCCTCCTTGGAAAGGAACGCGCCAATGGGCTTGGTGGGCTTTTGGAAGGCGGGGTCCTCAGGGTCTACCCGGACCTGGGTCAGCACGGTGGAAACGGGCTTTTGAATGCCGCGGTCCAGCAGTTCTTCCCGCAGGGCGTTTTGCAGATCGTAGCCGATATAGCCCTGGCTCATGGCCACGCAAACAGACAGCGGGGCCAAAGGCTGGTTGTGGGCGCGGCTGTATTCCGCCATGGCGTTTTGAATCATGCCCACCTGGGGGCCGTTTCCGTGGGACAGAATCACCTCGTGGCCCTGCTCAATCAGGTCGGCAATGGCCTTGGAGGTCTCCTTCACGGCGAGCATCTGCTCCGGCAGGTTGTTGCCCAGGGCGTTGCCGCCCAGCGCAATGACGATTTTTTTACCCATACTTTGCACCTACCATTTTATTTTGCGGAAGAAATGAAGAGGGGGAGGGCCGGAGTCGCTTTGCCTGCCGAACCCTCCCCACCCAGGGGAAATTATTTCTGCGCCCAGCGCGCCGCGGCCGCTTTTTCCAGCTGTTCCAGGGTGGCGGCGGGGTTTTGTTGCTTGGCCAGGAAGATCATCGCGGCGATGATGTAGGGCTTGAAGGAGGCTTCCTTGTACAGGGGGGTGCGGTAGCGGTCGAACACGGTGGCCGCCACTTCGCCTTCCTTGCAGCTGACGCCGCTGATGTCGGCGGGCAGGCAGTGCATGTACAGGGCTTTGCCGTCCCGGGTCTTTTGCATCAGTTCCTCGGTGCACTCCCAGTCCTTGTGCTTGGCGTTTTGGGCCAGTAGCTCTTTTTCCAGGGCCTTGATGCCGTCAAAATCGCTTTTGCCGTACAGGTCGGTGCGCTTTTCCATGGCGGCGAAGGGGGCCCAGCTCTTGGGGTATACGATGTCCGCGCCTTCAAAGGCTTCGGCCATGCTGGAAACGCGCTTGTAGCTGCCGCCGGAGGCCTGGGCGTTCTTCCGGGCCACTTCCTCCACTTCGGGCATCACTTCGTAGCCCTCGGGATGGGCCAGCACCACGTCCATGCCAAAGCGGGTCATCAGCCCGATGATGACCTGGGGAACGGACAGGGGCTAGCCGGAGGAGGGGGAATAGGCCCAAGACATGGCGATTTTCTTGCCCTTGAGGTTTTCAAGGCCGCCAAAGTGGTCAATGAGGTGGGCGGCGTCGGCCATGGCCTGGGTGGGGTGGTCGATGTCGCATTGCAGGTTGACCAAAGTGGGCTTTTGGGCCAGAACGCCGTCCTTGTGGCCCTCGGTCACAGCGTCCACCACCTCGTGCATGTAGGTGTTGCCCTTGGCGATGTACATGTCGTCCCGAATGCCGATGACGTCGGCCATGAAGGAGATCATGTTGGCGGTTTCCCGAACGGTTTCGCCGTGAGCGATTTGGGATTTGCCCTCGTCCAGGTCGGCCACGGTCAGGCCCAGCAGGTTGCAGGCGGAAGCGAAGGAAAAGCGGGTGCGGGTGGAATTGTCCCGGAAGAGGGACACGCCCAGGCCGCTGTCAAAAATTTTGGTGGAGATGTTGCGGTCCCGCAGGTTGCGCAGGGCCTCCGCCACGGTGAACACGGATTTCAGCTCGGATTCGCTCTTTTCCCAGGTCAGGAAGAAATCGCCGTCATACATGGTGTTGTTGCCAAAGGACTTCAGGGTTTCCATCAGTTTTTTGAAATCGCTCATTTTCATGCTCCTTTTTATATTACGTCTGTTGTTTTGTGTTGTTTTCTTCGCGCGCCGCGTGGAAAGGTGGGATTCCAAAGGAACTCGCCCTTTGGCGGTGGGTGCGGGAGGCGGAGCCTCCCACCTCGTCGGCCCTTACTTGCAATACAGCGTGGGCAGGGCGGCATAGACGGCGGCGCACTCCACCAGGTCGGCCTTCCAGGTTTTTTCGTTGGGAGCGTGGGCCTGGGCTTCCGCGCCCGGGCCAAAGCCGATGCAGGGAATGCCGTTGCGGCCCATGATGGACACGCCGTTGGTGGAGAAGGTCCATTTGTCGGTCAGGGGGCGGGCCTTGCGCAGGGCCTCGGTTTCGGCCGAACCCATGCGGGCATCGCCGTACAGCGCCCTGTGGGCTTCCTCCATGGCCTGGGTAATGGGGTGATCCTCCGGAATGACCCAGGTGGGGAAGTAGCATTCGATGGGGTACACCAGCCCGGTATAGGAGGGGCAGTCATAATCGTACATGGAAACCTTCACGTCGTCGCCGTATTTTTGAACGGCGGGCAGGGCGCGGATTTCGTCCAGGCAGCTTTCCCAGGTTTCGCCGGCGGTCATGCGGCGGTCCAGGGACACGGCGCAGGAATCAGCCACGGCGCAGCGGGAGGGAGAGGTGTAGAAAACCTGGGAGGCGGTCACGGTGCCGCGGCCCAAAAAGCGGGCTTCCTTCCACTCCTTGTTGTATTTTTCGTCCAGCATTTTCACCAGGCCTTTGATCTCCACGTTGTCCTCGGCGCTGTTTTCGTTAAGGGAGCGAACGTTTTGCAGGATGTCGGCCATTTTGTAGATGGCGTTGTCGCCCCGCTCGGGCGCGGAGCCGTGGCAGCTTATGCCCTTCACGTCCACGCGGATCTCCATGCGGCCGCGCTGGCCCCGGTAAATGCCGCCGTCGGTGGGCTCGGTGATGACCACAAACTCGGGCTTCACCTTGTCCTCGTTGATGATGTACTGCCAGCAAAGGCCGTCGCAATCCTCTTCCTGCACGGTGCCGGTCACCAGCACGGTGTATTTGTCAGAAAGGAGGCCCTGATCTTTCATGATTTTGGCGCCATACACGGCGGAGACGATGCCGCCCAGCTGGTCGGAAGTGCCCCGGCCGCCGATTTCGGTGTCGGACTCAAAGCCTTTGTAAGGGTCAAACGTCCAGTTATCGATGTTGCCGATGCCCACGGTGTCGATGTGGGCGTCATAGCCAATGAGGGTTTTGCCCGTGCCCATGTAGCCCAGCACGTTGCCCATGGGGTCGATGGTCACCTTGTCAAAGCCCACGGCTTTCATTTCCAGGGCGATGCGGTTGACCACGCCTTCCTCGCCGCAGCTTTCACCGGGGATGAGCACCAGGTCCCGTAAAAATTTGGTCATGCTTTCCTGATAGCCTTCCGCGGCGGCCTTGATCTTCGCAAAATCCATCATGTGCGCCTCCTTCATCCAAATGTGCTCAGGTTAGGTCCGAGGGCACCGCGCCCTCCCAAACAATGCGCTGATAGTTCTCCGGGTCCGTGTCTCCCTCGGTGGAGAAAAGCAGAATGTGGGATGTTTCGTCAAGGCCGATGGCCTTGCGCAAATCGGCGTAGCGGTCATCCTTGAGCAGGGCGGCCACAAGGCCCGCGCCCACCGCGCCGGATTCGCCGGAAACCACCTGGGGGTCGCCCTTCACCGGCGCGCCCAGCACCCGCATGCCGTGGGCCGCCACCCAGTCGGGGCAGGAGACGAAGAAGGAAGCGTGGTTCTTGAGGATGTCCCAGGAGGTTGTGTTGGGCTCGCCGCAGGCCAACCCGGCCATGATGGTTTGAAGATCGCCTTCCACAAAGCGGCACTTGCCATCCCCGGCCTTTGCGCCCTGGTAGAGGCAATCGGCGGCCTGGGCCTCCACCACCACGGTGGTGGGGGTGTTTTCCGGGAACAGGTTGGCGAAATAGCCCTGCACAGCCCCCGCCAAAGACCCCACGCCCGCCTGCACAAAGATATGGGTGGGACGGTTTACGCCGGCCTGTTTCAGCTGCGCGGCGGCCTCGGCGGCCATGGTGCCGTACCCCTGCATGATCCAGGCGGGAATCTCCTCATAGCCTTCCCAGGCAGTGTCCTGCACCACCACGCCCCGGGGCGTTTCGGCGGCTTCCTTGGCGGCGATGCGCACGCATTCGTCGTAGTTCACCTCTTCAATGGTGACCTGCGCGCCCTCTTTGGCAATGTTGTCAAACCGGATTTGGGCGCTGCCCTTGGGCATGTGCACCACGGACTTTTGCCCCAGCTGATGGGCGGCCCAGGCCACGCCCCGGCCATGGTTGCCGTCGGTGGCGGTGAAAAAGGTGGCCTGGCCAAACTCATCTTTCAGCCTTTGGGAGGTAAGGTAGGCGTAGTCGGTTTCGGACACGTCCTTGCCCAGCTGCCCGGCGATATACTTTGCCATGGCAAAGGACCCGCCCAGCACCTTGAAGGCGTTCAGGCCGAAGCGGTAGCTTTCGTCCTTCACATAGATGCCGCCCACGTGAAGCTCTTTCGCCAGCCCTTGGAGGGACGCAAGCGGCGTAACGGCGTACTGGGGGAAGCTCATGTGGAAATTTCTGGCTTTTTCAATGCTGTCCATGGCCATGACGGAAAGGTGCCGATCCTCGGTTTTTGGCATGTGGTTTTCGATCCATTGGATGCTCATGTCAAACGCTCCTTTTGCATCGCATGATGCCTCTGTAATGCAAAGTATACCACAATCACAATAAAAGTCAACAAAAATTCTTCAATACTAAAAATTATTTAGTTGAAATGAAAAAAGCCTTGTGTTATAATAAAAACACAATGCCGAAAGCAAACGTTCTTGGCGGTGGCGGTTTTCAAGAACGGAAAGTTGGTGCAGGATATGATTGACGAACCCATGCTATCCTTTCTGAAAAGGCTGTCCAAGGGTATTGCCCAGCAGTTTGGCGAGCAGTGCGAGGTAGTGGTTCATAATTTTGACGAAAAAAACATGGACCATACCATCGTGGCCATTGAAAACGGCCACATCAGCAAGCGCGCCATTGGCGACGGCCCCTCCCGGGCGGTGCTGGCGGCCCTGGGCAGCGACGGGGAAGCCATATCCGACCACCTGGGTTACCTCACCCGCACGGCGGACGGCCGCATTCTGAAATCCAGCACCATCTATGTGCGGGACGACGACGGGAAGGTTACGGGCATTTTCGCCGTTAATTATGATATCACCCAGCTTCTTTTGGTGGAAAACGCCATCCGGCCCCTGGTGGCCGCCCGGCAGGGCGAAGAAGAAAAAGAACCGGAGCGCATCGTGCAAAACGTGAACGACCTGTTGGACGAGCTGATCGGGCAATCCGTGGCGTTGGTAGGCAAGCCCGTGGCGCTGATGACCAAGGACGATAAGATTCGCGCCATTCAATTCCTGAACGATACCGGGGCCTTTCTGATCACAAAATCCGGGGACAAGGTAAGCAAGTTCTTTCAAATCTCCAAGTACACCCTGTACAACTACATCGACGCGAAGTAGGGGGACGGGGGACGGGGGACGT
>JAVBTE010000197.1:0-11737 GCA_031556335.1 Eubacteriales bacterium
GTTGTTTTTAAGCGAGCAGGACATCGCGGCTTTTTTGCAGCGCCGGGCGGCCCGGGGCAGCGCCATCGCGACGGGCCGGAACGAAAGCGACGCGGCCCAGATCGTGTCCGGGGTGCTGAACGGGGTCACCACCGGGCAGCCCATCACCGCCCTGTTTGACAACCGGGACACCCATAGCGCGGATTACAGCTGTTTGCCGGACAAGCCCCGCCCCGGCCACGCGGACTATCCCGCCTGGGTCAAAAGCGGCGGACAGGACGATTTGCGGGGCAGCGGCCACCACAGTGGACGGCTGACCCTGCCCTATGCCTTTGCCGGGGCGGTGGCCCGGCAGCTGCTGGCCACGACCGGCGTGGAGATTTACGCCCATGTGCTGGAAATTGGCGGCATCCGGGACGACGCCGTCGACTTGTTGCACCCGGACGCCGAGGCCCTGGCCCGTCAGCGTATGCGGGGCCTTCCCACCCTGAACAGCGAAAAGGGAGACGAGATGCAGGAGGCTGTGCTGAACGCCAAAAAGGAAGGGGACTCCCTGGGGGGCGTGGTGGAATGCGTGGCCCTGAACGTGCCCGCCGGGCTGGGTTCCCCGTTCTTTGAAGGGGCCGAGGCGGTGATCGGGGCCCATTTGTTTTCCGTTCCGGCGGTGAAGGCGGTGGAATTTGGGGTCGGTCACGAGGCTGCCCGCATGGCGGGCAGCGCGTACAACGATCCCTATGCCATGGAAGAAGGCCGGGTGGTGACCACCCGCAACAGCGCCGGCGGCCTTTTGGGCGGCCTTACCACCGGCATGCCCATCGTGGCCCGGGCAGCGTTTCGGCCCACCCCCTCCGTCAGCGTGCCCCAGCAAACCGTCAGCCTGTCCGGTGGCAGTCAGGAGCGGCTCATCGTGCGGGGGCGGCATGACCCCTGCGTGGTGATTCGGGCGGTGCCGGTGGTGGAAAGCGCCCTGGCCATCGCCCTGGCGGAATTGTGGCTGCAACGCCGGGGGGACGCGCCCCTTGTCGGAGGCAAAAAATGATCGTAAAAAACCAGTCCCTGGCCCTGACCTGCGCCCGTTTGGGCGCGGAATTGGAGGGCGTGTGCGATTTTGAGGGGCAGACGGTGTTCGTGCCCGGTGCGCTGCCGGGCGAACAACTGGAGGCCCTGGCCCTGAAAGTGGAGCCCCGGTACGCCTTCGCCAAGCTGACCCGGCTGATTACGCCCTCCCCGGACCGGAGGGACCCCCTCTGCCCGGTGTATGAGGCCTGCGGGGGCTGCAGCGGCCAGCACATGCGCTATGAGGCCACCCTGGCGGCCAAGCGGCGACAGGTGCTGGACTGTTTGGGTCGCATCGGCGGCTTTTCACTGACGGAGGCGCAGGTGCCGGAGGCGCTGGCAGCGGAGCGCCCTTTTCGTTTCCGCAACAAAACCGCCCTGCCCGTGGGCGGGACGGCGGAGGCGCCGGAATTGGGCTTTTACCGGCGGCGCAGCCACCGCATTGTGCCCATCCAGGATTGCCCGGTGGCCATGGAGGGCCTCCAGGGCGTTCTTTCCGCCGTAACCGACTGGATGCGGCAGGCCCGGGTGTCCCCTTACGACGAACAGACCCGCCAGGGGCTTTTGCGCCACGTGGTGGTCCGCGCCTCCCGAAACGGCCAGGTGATGGTGGTGCTGGCGGCCACGAAGCGAAAGCTTCCGGACGCCCCGCTCCTGCAAAACCTGCTTGTCCAGCGGGTGCCCGGCTTTTGCGCCCTGCATATAAGCGTGAACGATTCCCCCGGCAACGTCATCCTGGGCAAGAGCTCCGAAAAGATCTTCGGCCAGGATGTGATTACGGAGAGCTTGCTGGGCCTGACCTTTGAGATTTCGCCCCTGTCTTTTTTTCAGGTGAACCCCGCCCAGACCGAAAAACTGTATCAAACCGTCATCGATTTCGCGGAGCTGACCGAAGAGGACATGGTGGCCGACGCCTATGCCGGAGCGGGCACCATTGCCCTGTGCATGGCGAAGAAAGCCAGGCGTGTGGTCGGTATCGAGATCGTACCCCAGGCCGTCCAAAGCGCCCGGCGGAACGCGGCGCGAAACGGCATCGCAAACGCGGAGTTTTTTGCCGCCGCCGTGGAGGAAAAGCTTCCCCAGATGGTGGAGCAGGGCCTGCGTCCGGATGTGGTGGTGCTGGACCCGCCCCGCAAAGGCGTGGAGCCCGCCGTGATCGCCGCGGTGGCCAAGGCCGCCCCCCGGCGGGTGGTGTATGTCAGCTGCCACGTGCCCACCCAGGCCCGGGACCTGGCCCTGCTGGCCCAGGCCGGCTATCGCTTTCTACGGTGCCAGCCCGTGGACATGTTCTGCTACGCCGGCGGCGTGGAGAACGTGTGCGTGATGGAAAGGGAGGGACGGGGACGGGGACGGTAGGGGCTGCCGCCCCTAAAACCCCGCTTGGGGGCATGCCCCCAAACCCCTTTATTTCACCGCGTGGAACGCGGTGAAAAGGGGGTTCAGGGCGTCAGCCCTGATGGGGTGCAGGGGCAAAGCCCCTGCGGTCGTTCCCCACGTTCCCCGCATTCCCCTGCGCCCCTGGCCCACGACTCCGTCCCCGGGCGAACCGCAACGCAGTTTCTGCAATCAGCTGGTGGCCTTGCTCGTTGGGGTGGATGCCGTCCTCGCACATCAGCGATTCATAGTCCCGCCGGGCCAGGAACGCGTCCCGCATGTCCAGCACGGGGCAGCCGGTTTGGGTGGCCACGTCCCGAAGGGCCACGGCATAGCGCTCCTGCCAGCGGTAAATGTGCTGCACGTCGCCCCCAAGGGCCTCCAGCACCGCCTCGCCGTCCAGCTGGCGGGTGACCCAGCGAAAATACCGAAGCCCGTGGAGGGGCGGCGGGGTGACCAGCAGGGGACGCATGCCCCGGGCCCTGGCGGCGGCCACGAAGTCCGCAAGGGTTTGCCGGTAGGCGGGCAGCGGCACCTTGGCCGTGATCTCTTCCTGAGGATGGGCCGCCACCCGGGGCCAGTCCAGGTCGCAATCGTTGCCGCCAAACTCAATGGCGCACAGGGCCCCGGGGGCCGGCGCGCTTTGCAGGAAGGCGGCCAGGCCGTCGGCCACGGTCCAGCCCATGACGGAATGGTTGTGCACCTGAATGCCCAGCTCGTTTTCCAGCGCGGGGGCGTAGCGGACGCTGGAAATGGCGTAGCGCTGCTTTTGCGTCTGGTAGACGATGCAGCGCCCCAGTGAATCTCCCCAGACGTGAACTTCGGAATGGATCATACAAAAACCAACTCTCGATATCTAGTATTGAATATTAGTATAAGCGATTTTCAAAAACCGTCAAGTGGTTTTTGAAGTTTTGTTTGAAGAAATGTTTCCCGCATGATATACTTGCCTTGTCTATGCGGGGTTATGCATCAAAACAGGAGGGCGGCCCATGGAAAAACGCCAGTTGGTTTTTGGGGAGCGCATCCGGGCATTCACGCTGCCGGGCTGGGAGCAGATTCCGGATTTGGGGCTGTATATGGATCAGGTCATGACCTTTACCACGCGGCAATTGGGGCCGCTGTTTGAGGATGCCGAGCGGGTGTTTACCCCCTCCATGGTGAACAACTACGTCAAAATGGGGCTGGTGCAAAGGCCCGTGGACAAAAAATACGGCCGGGAACAGCTGGCCCAGCTGCTGATGGTGTGCGTTTTGAAGCAGTCGGCCTCGGCGGAGGAAATGAAGCTGCTGCTGAAAGTGGAAAAAAGCGGCGGCGTGCGGGAACTGTACGAGGCGTTTTCCAAAACGCAAAACGCGACCTTCGCAAAGCTGGCCGCCGGCCTGCCCTATCCCGAGCCCATGGCCTGCGCCCTGAAAGCGTCGGCCTACCGGCTGCTGCTCACCGCCGTGGTGGGCAAGGGAGAAAAGCAAGAGGAGGCGAAGCCATGAGGGACCCAGTGCAGGATGTCTTTGCCGTGCGGGGCGCCAGGCTTTCGCAGCTGACCCCGGCCGATTCGCCGGCGGTGCTGGCCTTGCAGGATGTGATGCTAACGGCTCTGCCAGACCCCCTGTGGTACGTGCCCTCCACCCCGGAGGAAGTGCTGGAGGGGCTGGAAAGCGGCGACGCCTTTGGCTTTTCCGCCAAGGGCAGCCTGGTGGGGTACGCCGCCTTTTCCCCGTGGCAGGACCGGGGGGACAAGGCCTATGCCCCCAAGGTAGGCCACGCCGCTGAAAACACCTTTGATGTGCACGACGTGATCGTGCATCCGGACTACCGCAGGCGGGGCATGCACAGCGCGTTTTTGCTGCTGTTTGAGGAAGCGGCCAGGGCCATGGGCGGCAGCGCGATCTATGCCACCGTAGACCCTGGGAACGCGCCCTCGGTGGGGGCCTTTGAAAAGGCGGGCTATGTGCATATAAAAACGCAGCCTGCCTACGACGGGCGGCTGCGCAGTTATTATCGGAAGGACGTGCGGGGGGATTCGGGGGAAGGGCCGCTTCAAGGCCCCTTCACTTCCCCCGCTGGAACATATACTTGACCCGGCCAAACAAAGACAGCAAGCTGTCCCTGTCAAACAGCCACCCAAACCCAAGGGTCAGCGCCGTGGCATAAATAAACAGCGGCACCGCGATGGAGATCCACTTGAAGAAGCCGTTGATGTTCAGATGGAACACCGTCAGGAAGGGAAGGGCGATGAGGGCCACCTCCACGGCCATGCGCACCATGCGCCAAAAGGTCTTTTTCCAGGGAATGCCGGTGATGTGCCTGGGCACGAACCACAGCTGCAACACGGCCCGCAGGATGTTGGACAAGATGATGCCGGTGAGGATGCCGCACACCGCCAGGGTCACGCTGGTTTGCAGGCCTAAAAAGCCCAACGTCAAGCCCAGGGTGACGGCGGTCAGAAGCTGAGCGGTGCAGTGGTGTCGGGTTTCCCGGAACTTGCCGCTGGCGGTAATCATCAGGTCCATGGGCATTTTGGCGTGGTCGGTGATGGCCTCCAGCACAATCAGCAGCCCAATGGCAGGGGCGAAATAGTTGGCGTCCGTAATTTTGTCGGTGTACAGCACCACAAAGGGCACGATCAAAATGGCGGCGCTGGCGAACAAAACGGTGGTAACGGCCAGGTACAGGTATTCAAAATCCCGGTAGGCGCGCTGGAATTTTTTCTCCTGCCCGCTGACCAACAGGTTGCCAAAGCCGGAATAGATGCCGGTGGTGGTCATCTTCAAAATGCCCCACAGGCCGATGGTGACCATGTGATAGGTGCCATATACGCTGACCATGGAGGTGTCCCGGGTGATGATGGTGGTCAGCATGACCCCCGCGCCCTGGTGGAAAGCCGTGGTGAACTGCTGGTACATGGCGTCCCAGCGGCGGGCCAGGGCTTTTTTGTTGGGGTTTTTGTGGAAGGGGTTGATGCTCGGATACTGCCTGCGCACATAGCCGGAGAGGATCACCGACCGCAGCACCACCGTGAGGGAGGCGCACAGCCGCACCACAATGATGTTGACGTGCAGATAGCTGAGGATGACGATGCAGGCCGTGGACAGCAGCAAAGACGACATGGAGGCCAGGGACACCATGAAGGTGCGCTGGTCGGCGGTCAGCAGCACCCGGTACCGGGACAGGGTGAAAAACTCCAGGGACCCGGAGATGCCCATGGCCACGATGAGGAGCGTAACGGACAGGCTGTCCATGGTGTCCACGGGCACGAACAGGGGATAGATGAGGGCAAAGGCCAAGGTAATCCCCACAAAGATGTAACCCGCGATGTTGTAGTATTGCCGGGCGGCGGTGACGATGGCGCTGGTGGCGTCGTCGTCGCCTTCGGACAGGGGCTTGTACAGGCTGAACACCGCCGCGGAGGCCAGCCCCGCCTCCACCAGGCGGAAATAGGTCAAAAATTCGGTGACCGACACGATGAGGCCGTTGACCTGCGAACCGTAAAACAACATCATCAACCGGGGCGTAACAAAACCCATCAGCATCGCGGTGAGCTGATAGGCGGCCGTGGAGACCGTGTTTTGCACAAACCGGGAGGTGCGGGTGTTGGCTGGATGGCGGTTCAAGGGGGATTCCTTCTTTCCATCTGGGGGATAGGGGTAAGGGGCTCCGCCCCTTACATCCCTGCCAGGGCTACGCCCTGGACCCATCGCTGACCGCGTTTCACGCGGTCAGAAAGCCGCTTGCCGGCACGGGGTGCATTCTTCGAAATAAAACTCCTTCATCGCGTGAAACGCGGTGAATAAAGGGTTCAGGGCGAAGCCCTGATGGGGTGCAGGGGTAAAACCCCTGCCGTCTCCGTCCCCCTACCCCAAGTCCAGGTGCAGCGGCACCCGCTGGCTTTCGGGGGGCGGGGTCATATAGTCGGGGCCGTAGAGGGCGGTCAAGACGCCGTCCGCGTCCTGGGGAACACGAACGGGAAGCCCTTCAAAGGAAGCAACGGCCAGGTGTTCCGGCTGAAAGGTGCCCCGGCCAAAGGGTAGGGACAGCAGGTGAAACGCGCCGTTGGACATGTGCACCCGGGGGGATGCGGGGTCGCCCTGCCGGGCAAGGCGGTCGTAGGCCCGCAGCTTGGCGGCCTTGGAAAAGGGCCTGCCCAGCAGATGGGTAGCCCACAAAAGCAACCGCCTAGGCAAGGAAAAACGGGCATACTCCGGGGCGTCCTTCAGCATCCCTTGCAGGGTCTGAAGCCGCAAAAGCTTCCATTTTCGGGCAAGCGCCCGCTCCGGCAGGGGGTCCAGAATGAACAGGTCCAAAAAAGCGGCTTGGCCGCCGCCTTCCCGGCGAATGCGGGGCACCCAGGTATCGGTCACGTCCAGGCGAAACCCGGGGGCCGCCTTGGAAGGATACACCGCCGCCAGGCGCTGGTAGCTGGCCCGTGGCATGACAAGGTCGATGTCGTCGTCCCAGGGGATGAACCCCCCGTGCCGGACGGCCCCCAGCAGGGTACCGCAGATGAGGGAATAGGGAAGGTTTTCCGCCTCCAGCACCCGAACGGCGTCTTGCAGCAGCGAAAACAGCTCCTGGCGAACGGCTTTCAGCGCCGCTTCCTGGCGGGGGTCCATCAGGCCCTGCCCTCTAAAACGGCCTGAACCTTTTTTGCCACGCTTTCGCCATCCAATTCAAAATGACGCAGCAAATATTCCTGGTTGCCCACAATGGCGGAATAGGTGTCGTTCAGGCCCAGGCGCAAAACCCGGGCGCGGTTGCCCGCAAAGCCGCTAACCGCCTCGCAAACCGCGCCGCCAAAGCCGCCGACGATGGTGTGCTCCTCCAGGGTGAACAGCACCGGCACCTTGTCGCAAAGGGATTGCAGGTAGTCCACGTCGAGGGGCTTGACGGTGGGGAAGCTGGCCACGCCCACCTGGAACCCTTTTTCTTTCAGCCGCTCCGCCGCGTCCATGGCGCTGCCCAAAATGCCGCCAGCGGTAAGGATGTAGGCGTCGGCGCCCTCCCGTTGGGGCAGGGCCTTTCCGGTTTGGTAGCCTAAAAGCTCGCCTTCTTTGTGAAAGCAGGGCTCGCCCCCCCGGCCGATGCGCATGTAGGCCACGCCGGGCTCGTTGATGAACAGGGGCATGACGGCCTCGGTTTCCCGGGCGTCGGCGGGGGCGTACACCCGCACGCCGGGCAAAAGCCGCAGGGCGCTCATGTCCTCGGTGGCGTGGTGGGTCATGCCCAGCACGCCGTACACAAAGCCCGCGCCCACACAGACGATTTTCACATTGGCGTCATGATAGGCGCAGCAGTTGCGGATCTGCTCCAGGCAGCGCAGGGTGGGAAAATTGCCGATGGAGTAGACCACCACGGTCTTGCCCTCCATGGCCATGCCCGCCGCCAGGCTCATCATGGCCTGTTCGGAAATGCCCGCGTTGATGAACTGATCCGGAAATTCCTTCATAAAAGGAAACAATACCCCAAAGCCCAAATCGCCGGTCACCAGCACCAGGTCCTTGTTTTCCCGGGCCAGGGTTTGCAGGGTACGGGTAAATGCGTCTCTCATGGCCGGCTTGCCTCCAGTTCCTTCAGGGCCGCGTCGTATTCCTTGCCCCGGGCGATGCGGTAGTGCCACAGCACGTCGTTTTCCATAAAGCTGACGCCCTTGCCCTTCACCGTGTCGGCAATGATTACGATGGGCTTGCCCCCGCCCAGGGCGGCCCTGGCCTCGTCGTAGGCCCGGTGCAGCGCGCCGTGGTCGTGGCCGTTCACCCGAATCACATGCCAGCCAAAGCTGGCCCATTTCTGGTCCAGGGGCTCCAGGGCGATGGTCTCCTCCACCGGGGCCAGCGACTGGATCTTGTTAAAATCGATGGTGACGATGAAGTTGTCCAGCTTGTACTGGTTGGCGATGAGGGCGCTTTCCCAGATGGCCCCCTCGTCGCACTCCCCGTCGCCGATGATGCAATACACCCGGTGGCTTTGGTGGTTTAGCTTGGCCGCCATGGCCATGCCCATGGCCATGGGCATGCCCTGGCCCAGCGACCCGGTGGAAACCTCCACCCCCGGCACGCCCTTGTGGCTGACATGGCCGCTGAACCGGCTTCCGTTTTGGCAATGGCGTAACAGTTCGCTGATGGGGAAATAGCCGCACTCCGCCAGGGCGGCGTAAATGCCGGCCCCCGCGTGGCCCTTGGACAGCACCAGCCGGTCGCGGTCGGGCATCCGTGGGTTTTGGGGGTCATGGCGCAGCACGTCCGCATAAAGCACGGCAACGATGTCCGCCATGGAAAAAATGCTGCCAATGTGCGCCGTGCCGCCCCGGCTGGTCATTTCCAGGCCGTGAAGGCGAATCTGGTAGGCGAGGGTCTTGCTGTCTTGGTTCATGGTTGGCCTCCGTCGATGCTTTGAAATGGAATCGTTTCCGGGGCTTTGGGCCCTGGGGAGAACATCTTTTTCATCACGCAGCCCAGGGTTTTCAAAAAAATGAAGGCATCGCTGCCAAAGGACTGATGCCTGGCATAGTGTACCCGCATGGCGTTTTTTTCTCCCAGAATATTCCGCTCGTAGGCGCCTTCCGGGTCATCGTGGCCCACGGCCTCGTCCAGGCTGATGAGGCGCAGGGAGCTGGGGTCGCTGATGCCGGGCCGTACCCACAGGATGCATTCCTGCCGGGGGGTGTAGCGCATGGTGTACTTGAGCAGCTCCGGCCGGGGGCCGATGAAGGACATGTCCCCTTTGAGGATGTTAAAAATCTGGGGCAACTCGTCCAGCTTGGTTTTGCGCAGCATGCGGCCCAGGCGGGTGACCCGGGGATCGTTCAGGCCCGTGGTGCCGCCGTATTGGTCGGCGCCCACCACCATGGTGCGAAATTTGAGGATGTAGAAGGGTTTGTTGTGATAGCCGCCCCGCAGGGCCCGGTAAAACACCGGCCCCGGGGAGGTAAGCTTTACCAGCGCCGCGATGGGCACAATAAACAGCAAAAAAAACGGCAAAAGGACAAGGGCCAAAAAAAAGTCCAGCAGGCGCTTTACAACCTTGCTATACAGCGGATGGCTGAGGGGGCCGTCCCAGCGGGGTAGGGTGGGCTTGGGCGATGCTTGGGCCGCCTCCCGCTTGTCCTCCACGCGCTCCATCCCCTTCCTTGCCGCGCTCATGGTTCCCCCGGAAGCCGGGGTTTTGCCCCGGTTTTTTCCGGGCGGCCCTATGCCGCCAGCATCTTTTATCGTAACACAGCGGGCATGGGAAGTCAAACCATAACGGACAAATTCCTGTAAAAATCGGGTGGGTTTTCGGGGCCCGATTTTTGCCGAAACATAGCAAAAACTTGACACGCCTGAAATTTTGGATATATAGTATCATTACGGGAGAATACCTTGTTGGCCGGCGGCTTGCTTTTGGGCAGCCGCTCCTCCGCTATCCCCCTGTCTCCCTTGCATTCATACAACCCAAGAAGGAGGAGTACTTGTGACAACCTCGCCTTTGGAGCGACTGGCCGCCTATGCGGGCGCCCACGAGCAGGAGTTAACCGACCACGCGGGAATCGACCCGGAGCTATACCAAACCTACGGCGTGAAGCGCGGCCTGAGAGACAAAAACGGAAAAGGCGTTTTGGCAGGGCTTACCAGCATCAGCGAAATCCAGTCCAGCCTGGACGTGGACGGACAGAGCATGCCCTGCGAAGGCCAGCTTTGGTACCGTGGCTTTGATATCAACGACCTGGTGGAGGGCGTCATCAAAAGCGGCCGGTATGGCTTTGAGGAAATCGCCTATCTGCTTCTTTTTGGCACGTTGCCCACGGCGGCGCAGCTGAAAGAGTTTCAGGGCGTGATGGCGGACAGCCGCACGCTGCCCACCAATTTTGTGCGGGACGTGATCATGAAAGCCCCCAGCCACGACATGATGAACACCTTGAGCCGCAGCGTCCTGACCCTGGCCAGCTACGACGGCAACGTAAGCGATTTGTCCATCGCAAACGTGCTGCGCCAGTGCCTGATGCTGATTTCGGTGTTCCCCATGCTGGCGGTGTACGGCTATCACAGCTATAACCACTACGAAAAGGACGAAAGCTTCTACATCCACAGGCCGGACGACAGCCTTTCCACCGCGGAGAACCTGCTTCGGATGCTGCGGCCGGACATGCGCTTTTCCCCGCTGGAGGCCCACGTGCTGGACATCGCCCTGATCCTGCACATGGAGCACGGCGGCGGCAACAACTCCACCTTCACCACCCATGTGGTGTCCTCCTCAGGCAGCGACACGTACAGCGTGGTGGCCGCGGCGCTGGCCAGCCTGAAAGGCCCCAAGCACGGCGGCGCCAACATCAAAGTGGTGGAAATGATGGCCGACCTGAAAAAAAGCGTGAAGGACACCACCGATGAAAAGCAGGTTGAGGAATACCTGCTGAAGCTGCTGCACAAGGAAGCCTTTGACCAAAAGGGCCTCATCTATGGTATGGGCCACGCGGTCTACTCCATTTCCGACCCCCGGGCCACCATTTTCAAAGGCTTTGTGGAAAAGCTGGCCGACGAGAAGCACAAGAAGGAAGAGTTCGCCCTCTATTCCATGATCGAGCGCCTGGCCCCGGAGGTGATCTCCCGGGAGCGGCACATTTACAAGGGTGTCAGCGCCAACGTGGACTTTTACAGCGGCCTTACCTATTCCATGCTGGGCATTCCCCAGGAGCTGTTCACCCCCATCTTCGCCATTGCCCGCATCGTGGGCTGGAGTGCCCACCGCATGGAGGAGCTCATCAACATGGACAAGATCATCCGCCCGGCCTACAAAGCGGTTTCCGACCGGAACGGATATGTGGAGCTGGAGGACCGGTAACGCGGGTTTCCAAAACAAGGAAAAAACAAGCGACGGGGCTGCCGCCTCTTGAAAAAAACCCCTTTCCCGGGTATCATGCAAAAAGCGCCCGAAACGTGCGGGGCGTTGCGACAGGCGGGAAAGGGGTTTTTTTGTGAGCACAAAGGGCAGCGAATGGAAAAAAGCCTTGGAAGCGGCCTTTCCCCACACCGTGCCGGTACTGACGGGCTTTGCCTGCCTGGGCATGGCCTATGGGGTGCTGATGGCCGCCAAGGGTTACGGCCCGCTTTGGTCCACCCTGATGAGCGCGGTGGCTTTTTGCGGCAGCATGCAATATGTGGCCATGACGCTCCTGACCGTGGCCTTTGACCCTCTGGCCGCCTTCCTTTTAAGCCTGTTGGTGAACGCCAGGCATTTGTTTTACGGCCTTTCGCTGCTGTCCAAGTACAAGGGCCTTGGCAAGGCCCGGACGTTTTTGATTTAAACCCTTTGCGACGAAACCTTTTCCATCGTCTGCACCACCGAGCCCCCGGAA
>JAVBTE010000134.1:0-14179 GCA_031556335.1 Eubacteriales bacterium
TGGCCCTCGTCGGGTGCATGCGGTCGCCCCCCCCCCCCGCGTCTCCCCCCCCGTCCCCCGTCCCCCCTTACGCCCCTGCAACCAGCCGCTTTTCCTTGCGGCTTTTGATTTCGGCCACAACCCAGAACAGGAAAGGTAGGCCGACTTGAAAGGGTAGGGCATAGAAGGGATAGATGGTTTTGCGGAAGGCGTACAAGGCCTGGGGAGAGGGCAAAAGCAGATGCGCGCCCACCGCCGCGCCCACGGCCAGCAAAAGCAGCAGCCAGCGGGGCTGGGCTTTGGGCAGCAGGGCCTCCAGGCCCAGCCGCACGCCCACCAAAGCGACGGAGGTTTTGATGAAAACGCAAAAGAGCATGGCGATGGATACCAGCATCTCAATGTGCTGCAAATAGTCTCCCAGAATGATGAGGCTGGCGGCGAGAAAAGAGGGAAAATAATTGCTGATGAACAGGCTTTCCCCCAGCATCAGCGCATTTCGCAGCGCCGTGTAGGCGAAAATCACGCCGCCGATGGCAAGGCCAAGGGCAAAAAGCTTTCCCTTGCTTGCGCCCCGCCGGACGAAAGGGAGAAGGGCCAAAAAGGCCGCGGTGTCCGAGAAGGGAAGGGCCAGCAGGTAAAAAGCGCCCTGGGCGATGGCGGCGGGGGGGCGGCGCAGCATGGGCAGAATGTGTTCCGACTGAAAATAGCGGTAGCTGAGCAGAAGGTTTCCCAAAAAATAGCAGACCGTCAGGATGAGCAGCAGCAGGGCCACCCGCCCCAGCACCTGAACCCCTTTGACAGCCAGCGAAAAGCATAAAAGCAGCAACGAAAAGGTGACCCACAGGGAGGGGGTGGTGGGCAGGGAGACGATGGAGACGTAGGCGGTAAAATCCGCCAGGGTCAGGGCGCTCAGGTGCAGAAAATAAACCGCGAACAGGAGCCCGAAGGCCCGCCCCGCCACAGGGCCAAACAGGTGCGCCAGAATCTGAAACAGGCCCCGGCCGGGGTACAGGTTCACAATCCGCACGTACATCAGCCCCAGAAGCAGGGAGACCCCGGTGACGGCCAAAATCACCAGCCAGGTGTCGTACCCGGCGGAGCGGTCGCCCCCGGTGACCAGGGAATTGCCCATCAAAAGCAGCGAAAGGCAGGCGACGCCCTGGCTGAAATTCAGCGTGTTTTTTTCCACGTCTGGTGCCCCTCCCCAAAGATCTCGTCGGTTTGAAGGTCCAGGGAAACCTGAACCCGGTAGGTGGCAGTGCGCACGCTTTCCCGCCAGCCGCTCAAGTCCGGCTGCAGGCTGGGATAGCGGCGGTACAGCTTCCCCGCGACGCGGAAAAGGTCGCAGTCCAGTTCGTCCCGGGCCCGGGTGGTCAGCGCCTCAATGCCCTGCCGCACAAAGGCGGAGATTTTTTGAAGCAGCTCCCGGGAGTCGGGATTGTCTTCCGGCAACTGGCTGATTAAATTGATCTTCGCGTTCATGGAGACGCTCACCTCAATGCCCTCGGGGGTCAGGCGCGGTTCCACCTTGCCCGTGCCGTGCACAAACTGCACGCTGATATACCGGTCGCCAAAAGGCACGGACAAAATGCGCTGACGGACGCCGCCCACCGCCAGCATGTAAAAGGACACCTCCTCCCGGGTGAGGATGCCCGCCATCCGGTCTGCTTCCAGCGCCACGCCGCCACGGATATCCACCAGGCTTTTGTTCCCTTCCACGATCCGCTCCGCCAAGGGCAAAATGCCCGCTTCGCCATTGTCGTAAAGGTCGTTGTGCAGCGAAAGCACGGATACTTTGGAGGCGCTTTGCAGCCCCACCGCATCCACCAGGGTGGCGCGCAGTTCCAGCGACTGGGCCCGGGTAGAGAGCGGTTCGCTGGAAAGCACCTCCAGGGGCGTTGCGCCCACGGTGATCATGCAAAAGGTGTTGATGCTGATCTCGTCCGTTTCCACCAGGGCCTCGATGGCGTTTTCCAGGCCCTGTTGGGCCACCTTCTCGTCGAAAAGAATCACCTGGCAATGGGAAAAATCCAGCTTGCGGGCGATAAGCCCCCGAATGTTGGAGGCGGCCTCCAGCAGGGTTTTGCCGGTGGACTTGGCAATTTGGGGCTGGTAGGTTTCCAGCGTGCCCTTTTCCATGGTGATGATTTCCACGCTGACCAGGTATTCCTCGTCGTCGGTATATTGAATGCCAAGCCCCACCGCCAGCACCGTATTGGTCAGCTCGTGATAGTCGCAGGCGGTGAAAAAGGCAAAAAGCAGCGGGAGCAGGCAAAGCAGAAGGCGTTTTCGCATGTCAGGAACTCCTTTTGGGGTCGCGGGCCAGGAACTTGGTGCGCCAGCGAATTTGCGGAGCCGGGGGCCGGAAATACACGTTTTGCAGGTCCCGCCGGCTGAAAGAAAGCATGTGGGCGGTATACTGGATGCCAAAGGACTCCAGCCCGAACAGATGCACCACCAGCCCCAGCATCACAAAGGCGTAGCCGTAAAACCCAAACAAAGAGGCGGCGATCACCGCGTACATCCGAATCAGGATGACCACCGTGGAAAGGGAAGGGATCATCAGGCCCGTAATGGCGGAGATGGCCACGATGATCACCATGGGCGCGCTGATGAACCGCGCCTCCACCGCCGACTGGCCAATGACCAGCGCGCCCACGATGCTGAGGGACTGGCCCAGCTTGGAGGACATGCGGATCCCGGTTTCCCGGAGCATTTCAAACAGCAGCATCATGGTGATGAACTCCATAAAGGTGGGCATGGGCAGCCCGGAGGTGGCGGCGGAAATGGTGAGCATGAAGGCGGTGGGCAGCATTTCGGAATGAAAGGCCACCAGGCTGATGTACAGGGCCCCAATGCTGATGGTGACGAAAAAGGCCAAATACCGCAGCATGCGGGAAACCGAGGCGTAATGATAGCCGATGTAGTTGTCGTCCTGGGATTTGAAGTTTTCCATAAACAGGAAAGGGGCCAGCAGCGCCACCGGGGAACCGTCCAGCAGCAACACCACGCCCCCGTCCAGCAGCTTGCGGGCCGCGGTGTCCGGCCGCTCCGTTTTGCCTACGGTGTTCAGCAGGGAACGGCCCGAGTCCCGAATGGATTCGTTGATGGCATAGGTGTCCAGGAAGGCGTCCGCCCGCAGCCGGGAAAGCCGCTGCTGAAAAACGGCCAGCACCCCGCTGTTCACCAGGCTGTCCAAATAGCACACGCAGGCCCGGGAATTGGTGCGGGTGCTGACCGTTTGAAAGTGCAGCTTCAAATCGCTGGTGCAAAGCTTGCGCCGCAGCATGGAAATGTTCTGCACCAGGCTTTCGGTGAAGCCCTCCCGGGGCCCGAACAGGGCCTTTTCGTTGTCCGGCTCAGCCACGGCCCGGGTGGGAAAGCCCTTGGTGCCCAGCACGTACAGCTTGGGGGAGCCGTTTTGCATCAGCACCGTGTCCCCTCGCAAAAGGGCCTCCACAGCCTGGGAATATTTTTGCGCCACCGTCATTTCGCAGGCGTCCAGCCGGGACAGCAAGTCCGCCTCGCCGGACACCTGGGGCGGCCCCTCCTGCAGCGGCTGCAAAATGTGCTGGTTGAGGATCTCCACGTTGACCATGCCGTCCAAAAACAAAAGCCCGCACTGGCCTTCCAGGCATAGCCGCTTTTTGAGGGTTTCGTCCCCCTCGAAAAACGAAAGCATGGTTTTCAGGTTTTGGTGAAGCTGCGTTCCGGGGGCGGTGCGGTCGTAGTTGATTTTTCCCTGGCTGTCGGCTTGCATGGGAGGGCCTCCGTTCCTTCGCTTTCATCCTTAGTGTTACGATGCCCCGCCGTGGAGAAGTCATACGCGGTTGGCGTGGGCGGGGGATAGAAAAAACAGGGGATGCCCGGGCACCCCCTGTTTGTGTATGGAACGAGGCAGCCAGCCCTAGGCCCTTTCCATCTCCTCCAGCCCTTCCATCTCCTCCAGCGCCGCCCTGGCCTGGGCCACAAACCGGTCCAGCCCGCGCGCCCGCTCCTTGGCAGGCAGAACAAAAAACGCCCGCAACAGCTCCCCAAGGGGCTGGAAGGCCCGCTGCCGCTTTAGGAGCGTGTCCTCCAAATGCAGCTTCAAAAGGTCCAACTGTACCCGCAGGCGGTCGGCCTCCCGGCGGGTGTCGGCCCATTTTTGGTAGGGCACGGCGTCGCTGCCCATCAAGTCCTCCTGAAGGCCGCTGTCCGGGCCCCGCAGGTCGGTCAGGGTAATGGCCAGGTCGGCGGTGGGGTTGCCGGCCCGCTGGCCCGCCTCTTCCTCCAGGGCCATCAGGCGGTTTTCCGCTTCCGACGCCCGGCGCAGCAGGCCATACAGCCGCTCCACCATCAGGGCCAGGGAATCGTCCCCCAGGGCCCGGCTCAGGCGGGAGGCTTCCTCAAAGGACTCGGTCAGCAGGTTTTCGTCCTCCGCCATGTGGCGGTGGCAGGTAACGTAGGCGGGGCAGGGCAGGCCCTCGGCCCGAAGCTCCTGGGCGACCGCCTCCAGCATTTCCGGCCGGTTTTTCAGAATGGAGCGGTATTTGTTCTGGTAGCGAAGCATGCGTCCCCGGTCCCCCTCCGCCATGCGGGTGACGCAGGCCCGCACGCTTTCCCCGCCGCCCCGGGCCATGAGCACCGTGCGCAGCAAATGGCGCAGCTCCTCCTGGGTAAAGGTGCGGAAGGGCGCTTTGCGGGCCTCGATGTCCGGCAGCTCCCGCACGCGGGCATAATAGAAATTTCGGATGCTGTTGGGTTTTCTTTTCAGGGTGCTGGCCACATCCGCGAATACGTCGCGAAGGGGCCGCCCGTCTTGGGCCGCCGCCTGTACCGCCTGAAACAGAACGTTGATCTCATCATCGTGCCAGCCGCCGCGCGCGTGGGTCTGTTGGGTTTCCATCATGTCGATCGCCTCCAAGTGGATGGTAGGTTGATGGGATTAGTATGGTTGTTGCGCCGCGGTTTATACGAAAAGACTGGCGGGAAGAATGACGCGGGGGAAGAAAAGAAAGGCGCTATCTGAGGCGCAGCAGGGTTTCCACAGGGTCGGCAACGCGAAGGAAGGCGTCCCGGCAAAAGGATGCAAGCTCCTCAGACGTATACGCGAAGGCATTGGGAAAGAGCAGGCCGCTTTGGTACAGCCGGCTCAGCCGGGCGGAAAGGCCATCCCCGGGCGGAGGGACATCCGCCATGGCGGGCAGCAAAAACTGCTCGTAAAGGCTGGCCTGGGCCTTAGGGGACAGCAGGTGGCTTGCAAAGCTCCGGGCCAGCTCGTGGCTACGGCACAGGCCCAAAAGCAGCACGTTTTGGGTGGCGGCCGGGGCCAAGGGAAAGCCAAAAAGGGCTTTTCCTTCGGCCACCGCCGCCTGGCAGGCCGCCAGGGTCATGACCTGGGCCCGGGGCGCGGGGGTCGGGGTGGGGGCGGAGGCTTTTCCCGCCCGGCCCCCCGGCGCGGGGGCCGCCGTGGGCAAAGGCGCGGAAATGTTTTGCACAAACGCCGGGCGCATGGGAAGGGGGCACATGAAAAGCAACTGCTGCAAGGCCATCCCCTGGGGCATGGCAAGGTTGCCGGGGGCGGCAAGCCATTGCCAGGGAATGTCCGGCAACTGCTGGGGGGCCTCGGTGGAATCCGGGTTTTCGGTGGGGGGTGGCGTGGCCAGCTGAAACAGGGAGCTTTCCGTGGGCCTGGGGGTGACCGCCACCTCCTGGGGCAGCGCCGAAAGGGGAACGGCCAGCACGGCGGGCGCGAACCACAACGGCAGGGCGTATTGCTGGCCTTGGCTTTGCCCGGCGGACAGGGCCCCGGCGATCTCCCCGGGCGGGTTCGCGTAAGGCAGCAGGTATTTTTCCGGTTCCATAAAGGCCCCCGGGGAAAAAAGCAGCACGTCGGGAAGCACAGCCTCCGGCGCGGTCAGGTCCTTCTGGTCGGCCTTGCGCAAAAACACCCGCACCCCGGGAACCGCTTCTTCAAACAGGGCAATTTGCCGGTTCAGGGCTTTCTGGCCGGCGGTTGAATCCTGCATGATCCATACGGTGAGGGTTTGGGATTTTTGGGGGCGCAGCCGGGGGGCCATGCGCTGGCCGTCCTGGGCGGCGATGCGGGCAAGAAGGCTTGGCAGGCACAGCAAAAGCAGCGCGGAAAGCGCCAGGCACATAAAAGCGGAGGTTCGGCGGTTCAACGCACATCGTTCCTTTCGGGGGGAGAGGCGCAGCGTATTTCGCGGCGCGGGTAAAACAGGCTATGCGGGCAAAGCCGCGGAATTGACAAGCTGCCTGAATAAAATGGAGCGGCCTTTGGGGAAACCATCAAAGGGCCCATGGGGCCGGGCCGCCCGTTGGTTTGCAATTTATGGGAAAATCCCCTATAATGTGGATGCCAAAACCGGGCGTTAAAAGGCTTGTTCCGCGCGGAGAACAATCAATTGAAGGGGGCTTGCGCCATGGGATACCGTGAAAATTACGAAGCTTGGCTGGAAGATTTTCAGGAGGCCTGGGCCACCATGCAGGAGCTGAAATCCATCCAGGGGGATGAAAAAGAGATTGAGGACCGCTTTTATCGGGACCTCAGCTTTGGCACGGCGGGCATGCGGGGCGTTTTGGGCGCGGGCATGAACCGGATGAATGTGTATAACGTGCGCCGGGCCACCCAGGGGCTTGCGGAATTTTTGAAAAAGGACCCGGAAAACGCCCGGCGGGGCGTGGTCATCGCCTATGACAGCCGGCGCATGAGCCAGGAGTTTGCCAAGGAAACCGCGCTGGTATTCTGCGGCAACGGCATCCGGGCCTACCTGTTCGACGCCCTTCGGCCCGTGGCCCTTTTGTCTTTTGGCGTGCGGCATTTGAAGGCCGCCGCCGGGGTGGTGATTACCGCCAGCCACAACCCGCCCCAGTACAACGGCTACAAGGTGTACGGCGAGGACGGGGCCCAGATCGGCCCGGAGGTGGCCGACGAGGTGACCGCCGCCATCGCCGGCCTCAGCTTTACCGACGTGCGCCGCATGAAGGAGCCCAAGGCCCTTGCGTCCGGCCTGTTGCAGATGATTGGCGACAGGGAGGTGGACGACGAGTACATCGCCCGGGTCAAGACCCTCTCCATTTATCCTCAGGTGGCCCGGGAGGCCGGGAAGAACCTGAAAATTGTATACACCCCCCTCCACGGCAGCGGCAATGTGCCCGTGCGCCGCATCCTCAAGGAGATCGGCATTTCAAACGTCAGCGTGGTGAAGGAGCAGGAAACCCCGGACCCCGACTTTTCCACCATCAAGGTGCCCAACCCAGAGGACCCCGCCGCCTTCACCCTGGCCATTGACCTGGCCAACCGGGTGGGCGCCGACGCTATTTTTGGCACCGACCCGGACTGCGACCGCCTGGGCGTAGCTGTGCGCCAAAAGGACGGCAGCTTTCGCCTTTTGACCGGCAACCAGATCGGCTGCCTGATGCTGTACTACATCCTCAGCGGCCGCAAGGCCCAGGGCACCCTGCCCCCAAATGGGGCGGTCATCAAGTCCATCGTGTCCACCGAACTGGCCCGGGCCATTGCGGACAGCTTTGGCGTTTCCCTGTACGATACCCTGACGGGCTTTAAGTTCATCGGCGAAAAGATTCAGCACTTCGAGGACAGCGGCGAAAAAACTTTCCTGTTCGGGTTTGAGGAAAGCTACGGCTTTCTCTCCAGCACCTTCGTTCGCGACAAAGACGGCGTGAACGCCTCCTTGCTCATCGCCGAGGCAGCCGCTTTCTATTCCACCCAAAACAAAACCCTCACCGACGTGATGGCCGAAATTTTTGAAAAGTTCGGCTATTACCTGGAATATGTGGATTCCAAAACCCTGCCCGGCATTGACGGCCTGAAGGTGATGGCCGAGATCATGGCCCGGGTTCGCAAAAACCCGCCCAGGGAAATTGGCGGCGTGAAGGTGAACCGGGTGCTGGACATTCTCGCTGGCACTGCCACCGATGTGGCCACCGGCAAAACCGCCCCGCTGGACTACCCTGAAAGCGACGTTCTCTACTTCGCCATGGAGGGCGCCCACTTCGTGTGCGTACGCCCCAGCGGCACCGAACCCAAAATCAAGCTATACGTGAACGTGAACCACAAGGACGAGGCCAAGGCCAAAGACCTTCTTTCCCACCTCACCAAGGAAGCCGAAAAGCTGCTGAGGTAAGGGGACGGAGGCGAGGACGGGGGCGGGGAGACGGGGACGGAGGCGGGGAGACGGTCAGGGGCGCTGCCCCTTACCCCGCCAGGGCTACGCCCTGGACCCTTTATGGACCGCGCTGCGCACGGTCCAGGGGAAGGATAAAAGGATCAAGGCAAAAACAACCGCCGGAGAAGCGCTGTCGCTCTCCCGGCGATGATTCTTTATTTCATTTTTTCGCCGCGCGCAGCGCGGTGAGGAAGGGGTTTGGGGGCATGCCCCCAAGCGGGGTCCAGGGGCGGCAGCCCCTGGCGTCCTCGTCCCCGCCCCCGTCCCCCTTAGATCTCCGCTGTCGCGTGCATGCCGATCATCACGCCGTCGGGGGCGTCAAAATCCAGGTAGACCTTGTAGCGGGCGGGGTCCTCGTCGGAGCCCAGGGGCGAGATGGCGCTGACGGTGGCGGTGAGGCCGGAAAGGTTCAGCTCCTCAAAGGTCACGGTCATGGAAATGCCCACCTGCACCCGGGCAAGGTCGGCCTCCTCCACCTCGCCGCACAGCTGATACTGGCCGTAGGGGCAGGTGGTGAAAAGGGCCTGGCCCTTTTGCACGGAGGCGCCGGGCTGCACGCTCACGGCGGTAATGATCAAATCCTGGTCGGCTTTCAGGGTGGTGGCGTCGGGCTTGCCCCGCAGGGCGGGGTCGATGGTGTCGGGTACGTAGGTGAAGAGCAGATCCCCGGCCTTCACCGCGTCGCCGGGCCGCACGTTCATGGCGATGACGGTGCCGGCGGCGGTGACGGCATAGGGCTCAACCGCGCTGAGCTCGGCCCGGGCCAGCAGGCTTTTGTTGTCATAGTCGGGCAGGCGGTACACCTTCACGTCCTCGGTAAAGACCAGGTCGCCGCCCAACACCGCCACGGTGAAGTTGCGGCCGCTGACCTGGGTAATAAGGCCCTCGGCGAAGTGCTTTTCGTTGGCGCTGCGAAGGTAGACCGTGGAGCCGACATACAGGTTGCGGTTGGCCACGGAGTTGTAGCCCGTGCGGTTGGTGGCCTTGATTTCGTAGCGGTCCACCCGCTCGATGGCCAGAACGCTGCCAAAGCGCTCCACCGCGGCGTCGGCCACGTCCCCGGCCTGGGCGTAAACGGCGGCGACGGTGCCGTCAATATCCGCGTACACGGACTTGGGTTCCACGGTCACAAGGGCTGCCCCGGCCCGGACAAAATCCCCTTCCCTGAGGGAGAAAGGCGCAAGCTCGCCGCTGGCGGGGGCTTTCAGGGCGGTTTCGGTGCGGGCAATGACCCGGGCGCTGATGATGGGGGAGTCGCTTTGGGCGGCTGCCAGGCCGCTTGCGGGAAGGAAAAGGCAGAGGGCCAGGCAGAGAGCGAGAATTTTTTTCATGGGATCACTCCTTCATTACATGCTGCGCAGGGCGTCGATGGGGTTCAGGTTGCTGGCTTTGCGGGCGGGGGCCCAGCCAAAGATGACCCCAACCGCCAGGGAAAAGCCCACCCCCAGGACGATGGCGGATGTGGACAGCACAAAGGCGATGTTCATCAGAGAACTGAGGGCGATGCTGACGGAAATGCCCAGGATCATGCCGATGGCCCCGCCAAGCAAAGACAGCATGATGCTTTCAAATAGGAACTGAATCTGAATGCTGCGGGGCCGCGCGCCCAGGGCCTTGCGAAGGCCGATTTCGTTGGTGCGCTCGGTCACGCTGACCAGCATCATGTTCATAATGCCGATGCCGCCCACCAATAGGGCGATGCTGGCGATGCCGGTCAAAAGGCTGGTCATCATGCCCATCATGGTGTTCATCACGTCCAGCAGGCTTTCCATGTTGATGACGGAATAGCTGTCGTCCTTGTAGTTGAAGGCCCGGTCCAGGGAGGCTTCCAGCGCGTCCACGGTTTCGCTGGTGCGCTCGGTATCCTTTACGTACACCCGCAGGGAGGTGATGTCCTTCACCCGCAGCACCCGCATATAGCTGGTGTAGGGCAAAATCATCTTGCCCTTGTCGTTTGCGCCGGACATTTGGCTCATCACGTCGTTGCCGGTGCTGTCTTGCAAAAGGCCCACCACGGTGAAGTGAATGCCGTTTAAAAGCACGTCCCGCCCGATGGGGTCGGTGCCGGAAAACAGGGCCTCGGCCAGGTTGGAGTCGATGATGCAGACATGGGCGTTCTGGTCCTGGTCCACGGGAAAAAGGGGCCGCCCCCGGCTGAGGTCGTCGGAGCCTTTTTTGAAGTGGATAAAGCTGCGGCCTTCAATGGTCACATCCTCTTGCACAACGCCCCCGCAAACCACGCTGAGGGTGGTGGAAAGGCTGGGGCTTACGCCGTCCACGTTTTCGATGGCGGCAATGGCGGACAGGTCGGTTTCGCTCAGGCCCCGCTTGAGGGGCGTGCCCGGGGCCTGTACGGTCAGCACCCCGGTGCCCAGGCTTTCAAACTGGCTGGTCATTTCGCCGGTGGCGCTCTGCATGACGGTGATGAGGGTGATGACCGCCATCACGCCGATGATGATGCCCAAAATGGTGAGGAAGGAACGCATTTTGTTGGCCTTGATGTTGCTGAGGGACATGCGCAGGCTTTCTCTAAGCATCCTCCGCCACCCCCTCCGACAGTTCGCCGTCCAGAATGCGCACGATGCGGGAGGCGTTTTTGGCGATGCCCACGTCGTGGGTGATCATGATGATGGTATGCCCTTCCTGGTTCAATTCGCAAAACAGGTTCATCACCTGCTTGCCCGTGGTCTGGTCCAGGGCGCCGGTGGGCTCGTCGGCCAGGAGAATGGTGGGGTTGGTGGCCAGGGCCCGGGCAATGGCCACCCGCTGCTGCTGGCCGCCGGAAAGCTGGTTGGGGAAATGGTGCAGCTTGTGGGAAAGGCCCACCCGGTCCAGCATTTCGGCGGCCTTTTCCCGGCGCTTGTGCGGGCTTAGGCCCGCGTAAATCAGCGGAAGTTCCACATTGCTGAGGGCGTCCTGCCGGGGCAGCAGCTGGAAGGACTGAAAAATAAAACCGATTTCCTTGTTGCGGATCTGGGCCAGCTCGTTGGCGTCCAGCTCGTCAATCCGGCGGCCGTGCAGAAGGTATTCCCCGGTGGTGGGGGTATCCAGGCAGCCGATGATGTTCATGAGGGTGCTTTTGCCGCTGCCGCTGGGGCCCAAAATGCTGAGAAATTCGCCCTTGGCAATGTGAAGGTCAATGCCCCGGAGCACGGGCTGCCACTCGTCGCCCATCCAGTAGGCCTTGGTGATGCCCGTCATTTGGAAAAACGGGCGGGCGGGAGATGTTTCTTGCATGTTCATTCTCCCATCAGCCGCCCTGCATGGCGCTTTGCATGTTCCGGTCGCGCTGCATCATGAAAAAGCGCATCATATCTTCTTCCATGTAGTAGACAGGGTCGCCTTCCCCAAGGCCTTCCGTGACCTGGGTAAACTGGCCGTCGGAGACCCCCAGGGTCAGATAGCGGACGTCCATTTTGCCCTGGGCGTTTTTCACCAGCACATAGGGCTTGTTGAACTCGTCGTAGGACAGGGCTTTGGTGGAGATGCTCACGGCGCCCAGGGCTTCCTGGTTCAGCACCTTTACCTCCACGCTCATGCCGCTGCGAATGGCCTCCGTGGCGTCAATTTGCAGCTTGACGGCGTAATAGCTGACGCCGCCGTCGGTGGTGGCGTCCCGGGCGATATCGGAAACCGTGCCGGAGACGGTTTGGTCCAGCGCGTTCAAGTACACGGTGCCCGTTTTGTTCAGCGTAAGCGCGCCGATGTCGTACTCGTCCACGTCCACGCTGACCTCCAGGGCGGAATAGTCCACGATACGGGCAATTTGGGTTCCCGCCTGAAGCTGGTCCTCCGGGTCGATGAAAAGCTCGTCGACGGTGCCCTTCTCCTGGGCGTAGACGCGGGTGCCGTCCGCCCCCCGAAGCAGCGCCTGGCCCACGGTGACCAAATCGCCCTCCTGGACGTAAATCTCTTTCACCTTGACCGGGTCTTTGGCGGTTTGCACCTTGTCGGTGACAGGGGTTAAATTGCCGGAAAAGCTATAAAAGGTGCGCAGGTCCCTGCGGGCCGCGGTATCCTGCTGATACGCGCCCTGAATGCGGGAATTGAAAGAAAGCGCCACATAGGCCACAAGGGCCACGATCACCGCCAGAACAATCCAGAGCCATTTCTTTTTGCCTTTTTTCTTCTTGCCGGGAGCGGGCGTGCTGTTTTGCGTCATGCCAGGTTCCTTTCTATTGGCGGGGATATTCGCCAACCCATGAAAAATGCTTTTGCTTTCAAAACGCGGTGAGAGCTGCTGCGACGAAATTATAAATCGGCTAACTATTTTTGTAAAGGGAAAACCGCCCCAAAAGGCGGCGGAAGAAGGGAATTTACAGGTTGTTCATAAATGGAAAAAACGCGAAAGGGCTTGAAAAGCAACGGTTTGTGAAGGCGGGAGACGGCCTTGGGGAAGGGGATTGGCAGGACGGACAGGGCGCGGCGGAAGGCTGAAATGTCGGTTTGGAAGCCCGAGGGGGCGCGGGAAAGGGCGGGCTGTGGCGCGTTTCACGCGGTCAAAACAATATTTTTCCTTCCCCGCGCGCAGCGCGGTGATGGGTGCAGGGGCTTTGCCCCTGCTGGGGTCCAGGGGCAAAACCCCTGGCGTCGCCCTCCCCGTCCTCCCCCGCGTTACCCCTGCCCCAGGTAGAGCCGCATTTTTTCGATCACCTGGACGATGTCGATGGGCTTGGAGATGTGGTCGTTCATGCCCGCGTCCAGGCAATGCCGCACGTCCTCGGCAAAGGCGTTGGCAGTCATGGCAATGATGGGCACGGTGCGGGCGCGCCGGGCGTTGGAGGCCCGGATGGCGGCGGTGGCGGCGTAGCCGTCCATGTTGGGCATTTGCAGGTCCATGAAGATGAGGTCGTAGTGATCCGGGTTTTTCTGGAATAGCTCCACCGCCTGCTGGCCGTCGCAGGCCTCGTCGATTTCGATGTGGGTGGGCTCCAGCAACACCCGCAAAATTTCACGGTTGATTTCGATGTCCTCCACCAGCAGCACATGCTTGCCGGAAAAGTTGACGTGGCCGGGGGTGTCCAGGGAAACGGCCCCCGAGGGGTTTGCATCCTCGTCGTCGACAACCTGGTACACCACGGTAAAGCGGAAGCAGCTGCCGTCCCCTGGCGCGCTGATGACGGAGATATCGCCGCCCATCATTTGCACAAGGCGCTTGGAAATGACCAGGCCCAGCCCCGTGCCCCCAAACCGGGCGGTGATGCCCGCGTCGGTTTGCTCAAAGGCGGTAAACAGGCGGGCCTGCTGGGCCTCGCTCATGCCGATTCCGTCGTCCCGCACGGCCACCTCCAGGCGCAGGTCGCCGCTTTTCAGCCGTTCGCCCCGCACGGTCAGGTCGATGTGGCCGTTTTCGGCGGTGAATTTCACCGCGTTGCTAAGCAGGTTCATCACCACCTGGGCCAGGCGGTTGGCGTCGCCGTGCAGCTGCGCGGGCAGGCCCGGATCAATGGAAACCGCCAGGTGCAGGTGCTTTTCCTCAGCCTTTACGCCGATGATGCCCACGGTGTCCTGAATGGTTTTGGCCAGGTTGAAATCCTTGTTGTACAGGTCCAGCTTGCCGGACTCGATCTTGGACAGGTCCAGGATGTCGTTGATGATGTTGAGCAAATGCTCGGAGGAGGTTTCCACCTTCTCCAAAGAGGCCTTGATTTTGGGAAGCTCGTCGGACATGCGGGCAATGCGGGACATGCCGATGATGGCGTTCATGGGTGTGCGAATCTCGTGGCTCATGTTGGAAAGGAAGAAGCTTTTGGCCTTGTTGGCGGCCTCGGCGGCGTCCTTGGCCCGGGTCAGGTCCTCCTGGGCCCGTTTCAGGGCCGTGATATCGCTGAGGATCACCCCAAGGCCCATCACGTCCCCCGCGGCGTTGCGAATGGTGAAAACCTTGTGGGAGACCTCCAGGCGCTTGCCATCCTTGCGCAGAAAGTCCGACTCCAGCTCGCAAACGCCTTCCCGCATGGCCACGTTCCAGCCTTCCCGAATTCGGGCGCAGGTTTCGGGGTCGT
>JAVBTE010000101.1:0-4691 GCA_031556335.1 Eubacteriales bacterium
TATAAAAAACATATCCGTAAAGCTGTTTGTATTTTGAATACAGCGCCACCTCATAGTTGTCATCTTCTATATACGCCGCTACGGTTTTGTTTCCGGGGTATTTTTCCAAAAGCGTCTTTTCCGCCGCCGCGCGGGGAACAAAATAGTTTTCTGTCCAGCAGGCTTCTGGCAACGCGAAGGCGGCGACAAAACTGTAACCGGCTTTTTCCATTGCCCCTATGTTATGCTCGACGGTATCGAGTCCGCTGCCGGCATCAGTCCAAAATTTTTGAATTTCAGCAGGGTGTTCGTCCGTAAGCCATGAGGGGCACGTTGCGGCGACATACCCGCCTTGTTTCAGAAAGCGGTTCCAATCCGTCAGCCCTTTTTCAAAGCCGATGCTGTCGATCACCCCTTCGGACCAAAGAAGGTCAAATTCTTCTTTTTGAAAAGGGAGATTTTCGATGGAACCCACAATGCCCTTCACTCGTTCCCCAAGCTGCAGTCTTTTTGCCTGATCGTTCAAAACAGTGATGAAATCGGGGCAAATATCAACGCCGGTAATTGTTCCAGGGATGTGTTGGGCCAAAATCATCGTTTGCCCGCCGGTTCCACAGCCCAAGTCCGCCACCCGGGAAATTTGATCCGGATGATCCAGAAAGCGCAATGCCCTCATCACCATTTCCGGACTTCCCGGCCCCTGACGCTCCAATCCTATATGGGTTTCAATAATCAAATCAAGCATTGATAAGGGTTTATCTGCCATTGTGAATTGCTCCTTTTTTTCGTTGGGTACGGCTGTATACTTCAAAATTCCATGGCGGCATTTGGCGCCATGAAGCGGTTCCAGTGAGAAAGGCCCCGGAATCCTTTCGTTTTCCGAAGCCTTTCTTTTGGGCGCAAATCACTTGGGGTATGGATTGCCCATGCCGCAGTGCTGAAGCCATAGGGCGGTCACAGTGTTTTGGGTCTCCTCCGACACCCCAAGCTCCATCAGGCGCTGGGCCACCAGCCCCACAAAACCGCCTTGCCGTGAGGAGAAGTTTTTCAGATAGCTAAGGATTTCTTCTTCAATTAGGGTTTTGTCCTCGCTGATGGCGGTGGTCTGGTAGCCCACAGGGCACAAAAAGCAGATCTGGCCCTTGTACGCGCCCAAAGCATCAATGCCGTTGAGGGAGGGCTGGCCGGGGTTCAGCACATCCAGCCCGATCTCGATCAGGTCGGGCACGATGTCCAGAATGTAGCCGCAGCTGTGCATGATCACATCCAGCCCCAGTTCGTGGGCCAGGGCGATTTGCCGCTGGTACCGGGGCTTAAACACCCGGCGGAACAGCTCCGGTGAGGTGAGCAGCGACCTTTGAGAGCCCCAGTCGTCCGCCAGCTCAATGGCCTGAAACCCCTCCTTGGCGCAGGCGCGGATCAGCTCTTCCTCCTTGGAAAAAACGAAATCCGCCAGCCGCTCCACCTGCTCCGGCTCTTCGAAGAAATCCACCATCAATTCCTCAAAGCCGAGCATGAACAGCATGATCGTGAACCCGCTGAGCACAAAGTCCGCCACGAAGTATTTGTCCGGATATTGCTTCATCAGCCGCCTTGCCTCGTCAAAGCGGCCAGGGCGGTGCACGTCAAACCCGGCGAGGCCATCCAGTTCCTCGTATCCGCGGAGGGCAGGGGTTTTGATCTGGCCCAGCGCAAACTGGGTATCGTTAGCGTGCCACTCAAAGCCCCACTCGGAGATGAGCCCGTTGTGGCCGCCAAACATCTGCTCCACTTGCAGCAGAACCATGTCCGATTGGTCGATCCTTTTTTGTCCGAAAATCAAAAGGGGTGTGTAGTCTGGCGAGTCAAAGTGGATCGCCCGGGATGCGGTCTCTCTGCTGGTCATGATGGCGCGCCTCCTTACTGATTTTTCACGATGTAGGACTTTGCCGTTTCAAACGCGGCCAGCACGTTTTCGGCCGGCACGCAGGATTCGATGTTGTGCACCTGGGAAAACACATAACCGCCGCCGGGGGCGAAGATGTCCAGCATCTCCCGCGCCATTTGGCGCACCTTGGCCACACTGCCACCGTTCAGCACGCTTTGGGTGTCCACCCCGCCGCCCCAGAACACCAGGTGTTTGCCAAACTCGCGCTTCAGCCTGGCCGGGTCCATGCCGCTGGCGGTGATCTGCACCGGGTTTAGAATGTCTACCCCGATTTCGATAAAGTCCGGAATCAGCGGATACACCGCGCCGCAGGAATGAAAAAAGATTTTGACGTGGGGGGCCTTCTGTTTGACCCGGGCGAACAGCTGGGCGTGACAGGGTTTGATAACGTCGCGGTAAAGCGTGGGGGAGATGAGCAGGCTTTGCTGGGTGCCCAGGTCGTCGCAGAAATTGATGACCTGGATGTATTGGCCCACCGCGTCCAGGTATTTGTCCAGATCCCGCAGGAAGGCGTCCGTGCGCCTGCGGAAATAGCTTTCGGTCAGCTCCGGCTCCAGCATCAGGTTTTCCAGAAACCGCTGATAGCCCCAGTAGAGCTGGCCCATTTCAAACACATTGCCCTGGAAAATGCCGCACAGCGCCTTGTCCGTGCCCTCATAAAGCCGAACCGCCTCCGCCTTGGCGAAGCTGAGTTCCTCATCGTCCAGCTCCGGAAAGCCGAACTTATCCAGCTGGTCCACGGTTTCCACATGGCTGAGCGGGTGATACACCCTGGCAAACGCATGGGCTCCCGCCGGCAGCCGCGCCACAATGCGGCCCTCGTCAAAAGGCCCCGCCCTGTTGGGCAGGGGATAGGGGTGAACGCGGTCGGAGCCGTCGGTTCTTTTTCTGAATACCAGATCGCCGTTTTCCATAGGCTCCGGGTTGTAGCCGTCCCCTTGAAGGCAGGGCGTGCCGTCGGTGAGCACCCCGGGCTGAAACCCTGCGAAGGGCACACCCATGGTCATGGCCAGCTTGCGCAGCATCACCACGTCGCCACCCAGCCGGTCCAGCACGCTTGGTTCCACCTCGGCCAGCTGCTGCATGATGTCGGTCACCCGGATCTCGCCGCCCTCGATGCCCAAAAGCTTTTTCAGCTGACGGTATACGATCGCGCTGATGCCTGTGGCGTTGGTTGCGCCAAGGTCGATGGCCACACGGCCTTCCGGCTGGCGGTGGTCCAGCGTCGCCAGCACGCGTTCCCTGGATGTCATCATACTTTTGTCCCTCCGCCCTTAGTCATATGCGCCCAGCCGCTTTGCCAGCGCAAGGATTTCCTTGATGTTTTCAAAGCTGACGTCATTGGGGATGGAGTGATCCGCCGCGAAGATATAGCCGCCGCCTTTTTTCAGCTCCGGTACCAGCCGTTCCATTTCCGCTTTGACCGCGTCCAGGTCATGCCACAGCATGGCGTTGACGCCGCCGTGCAGCACCAGCTGGTCGCCAAAGCAGCGTTTTACCTCCAGCGGGTCCATGCCTGCCTTCACCTCCATGGGGTGCAGCGCGTCAATGCCCGCGTCGATGATATCGGGCAGGAAAGGAAGGATGTATCCGCAGGAGTGCAGCCGGGTGACGATGCCCTTTTGGTGCGCCCAGTCGGCGCAGCGTTTGTGCAGCGGCTTGATGAGCTCCCGATAGGTGTTCAGGGAAAAGAACTGGGCGTTTTTGTAGCCCATGTCGTCGCGAATGTTGAGCATATCAAAGGTATAGCCCTTTTCCCAGGCCCTGTCTAAAAGCGCAAGGTTTACTTCCAGGCAGTGGCGGTAAATATCGGCGCACCATTCCGGGTCCTCCACCAGGGCGATCAGCATGCGCTCGGTACCTACAACGTAGGAATGGGTATTGTCAAAGCTGAACCACAAATCCCCCAGAATCCAGTGGCCCTCCTTTCGCCAGCTTTTATAGTTCTGGCTGAGGTGGGACCAGGGAATCCGGTCGTCGGAGGGGGTGATGCGGCTTTTGGCGGCCTCCCAGCTATCCCGGTCCACGATGGTATAATCCAGAAACTCCGGCGTGGAATCTTGCGCCACGAAGTCGCGCTGGGTGCCGCCCCAGCGAGTGGTGGTGGTGATGAACTTGTCCGTTTGCTCAATGATCCGCTCCGGGTAGCGGGGGGAATTGTCCACCACCACCCGGCTGACCTTGTCCACGCCGAAAAAATCCTCGTAGCTTTGCCCTTCGGGCATGCCTTCCTCGTGCCAGCGCCGCAGGGCGCCCGGCCACGGGAAATCCCACATTACGACGCGGTCGGCCTCCTTGTGCGCGAACATCCTTGAGAAACGCTCGTGCGATGTCATCATGCGTTGTTCCTCCCTTAAAAATCCGAAGCTGTTCACAAAAACTGCGCCAGGTTACTTTTCAGGATAATTTGCGGCTGAACGAATATGACCCCTTCCGGTTTTTCACCGCTGTCGATATGGGCAAAAAGCTTCAAAATGGCGGTGCGTCCCTGACAGAATGGGTCCTGGAACAGGGCCGCGTGCACCGTGCCGCGCTGCATATACCCGCTCAGCTCAGGGAAACAGTCTGACGCAACCAGTTTCAGCCTGCCAGCCCAGCCCAGTTCCTCCAGCTTGCGGCACACCGCCACCGAATTGGCGGACGCGATGTACAGCCCGCTCACGTCCGGATGTTCCTCCAACAGTTTGCCAGTGTTGAGCGCGGCGAGATCCGCGTCGTCAAAGTTGTCATAGATCCCCACGACCTGTTGCCCCCGGGAGGCGCATTCCCCCAAAAAGCCATCCAT